>JBILVU010000204.1:0-7867 GCA_044370285.1 Prosthecobacter sp. | reverse complement strand
GCCGGGAAGAACGACTCAGGTCGCACCCCGAAATCCAGCCCGATGCAAACCAGTCGCCGTGGAGCCTTCGATGCCTCCGCGCCATGCAGCGCGAGGTTCGAGAACCACGGAAAAGTCAGCGCAGTGCCGCTGAGAGTTTGGAGAAAGTGTCTTCGGTTCATGATGGGTGTTTTCATTTCACGGATGCTCCTTGGGTTTTGGTAATCTTTGCCTCGCTACCTTGATGAACGGCTTCCGTGCTTGCAGGGATCGAGAGATCACGGAGGTCGAGGGCTTCGATGATTCCGGCTTGATGATCGAGGAAGTGCTCCAGACCATCGGCAACGACATCACTGATTTGCAGCCGCTGAATCTGCGGCTTTGAAGTGAGGTAGCCGACACCCTCTGGCCAGCCACGGCGGCCTTTGCCGGGAGGCGTCACGATGCCGGCACGCGCATCCATGAAGGCCTTCAGTGCGGAGCGATCCATGGAGGTGCCGATCAAGGAACCGGCTGGCGCGGTGGCTTGTGGTCTTTGCACCACGACGTCGCGCACTTGCAGCAACGCGATGCGGCCATCAGCGCGAATGAGCGGCGTGTGGCCAATTTCCTTGCGCGAGTCATAGACGTTCAAGCCATCAATTCGCAGCCGATCAATCTTCGCATCTGGCTGGATCCACACGAGCGGGCGGTCGTCGATGGGCGCGTGGCCGCTGATATTCTTGAGCGCCACCTGCTCCATCTTGCCTGCGAGCCAGAAGAGGAAGGCCGGCACGTAGTCATAGGCGCGTTGACCGGCGGGACGCAGGTCGATGTTCTCAAACTCCAGTCGCCCGATGTTGCCGCCCTCGCGCAGATAGGGCGTGATCCAGACGCCGAAGTCCCGGTAGGTGCCCTTCACATTGCGGATGGAAACGCGGTCCAGCCGGGAAGCACGCGAGAGGATGCGGATGACCTGAGCGCAATCGTCCGCCTGCACGCCATCAATGTCCACATCGCTCACCGGACCAATGCCAGCGGCGCTGCCGAAGCGCTTCATGGATGCGGGATCACGGCCGAACTTCCCCTCGCTGTCCCAATCGCCAAGCAAGTCATCAATGTTCAACGCAATCATGTCATCCCAAGCGCGACCCTGAACATTGCGAATGCTCAGGAACTCGCCCGGTCCCTGAACGTGGATGCCGTCCTGATTCGACTGCTTCGGGATGTGATCGAGGTTGATGTAGATGTTCTCAAACACCACCCGCCGCCAATTCGTGAGATAGACCGCAAAAGTGCGAGAGTTCGTGATCGAGACATCGCGAAACAGCACCTGCTCCACGCCATGCAACGCGAACGCAGTCGTCCAGCCGTATTCCTTCGTCGTGTGTTCCTGATGCTCCGCGTTTCCGTTATAGGTGCCGCCAAGGAACGACAGATTGTGATCTGCGCGACCTTCCGGTTGTGGCGTCGCATTGGCGATGAGCGGACGATTCGAGTTGTCCGCGAGATAGAACCCGCACGCTCGATTCAAACATTCGATAGTCGTGCTGGAGTGGACCTTCAGCCCCTTCACGAGAATGGCTCCATCCACGACGAGCTTCAGCGAACCGAGCTTCGGTGCCCGGTCGAGGATGCTCTGAATGAGCGCCGTATCTTCGGTGCCGCCGCCTTTGGTGACGTCACTATCGAGCTTCGCACCCGCCTCGCTGGCGATGATGATGTGGGAGTCGGGAGATGGCGCGGCGTGCAGAGTGGCCAGCGGCGAGAGCAGGATGGCGGTGAGGAGTTTGAGGGTGTGTTTCATATTCATTGCAGCAACGAAGGCGTTCCGCTGCGTTCGTGGTTCCCTATCATTCCACGAGCGCCCCCCACGGTCACATTTTTCTGCACGAACCCTGCGGCCATGAGTGAGCCCACGCCTTCACCAACCCAAGCGCCGCCCCTGTGATCGGGTGCGCCTCTTACCGCCGCCCGTTCAGAATCATCTCGTTCACCTTCTGGAACTTCTGAGATTGCCACCGCTGCGAGTGGGCTCATTTGGCCACGGCACCACTGAGCGGCTTGGTTCGTCCCGTTCCTTTGAAATCGGTGTCGAGGAGGTATTTCGATTCCGCGTGGTCAAAGGGAGCTCCGGCAGTTGGCGTGGCATCATGTTTTTCACCGTCCCAGGTCAGGCTTACGAAGTCCTCCAAGCCGCGTCCGCGTGTGGTGCCTTGCTTTGGAGCATCGCCTAGGACGACGTTACCAACAATGATCGTGCCTTCTTTTCCTTTCGGGAAGTTCATCGCGCTTTTGTCTCGGGAGTAGAGGATGTTGTTGGCGAGGACCATGCCCTCGCGGGCATTCCATGAGCTGCCTTTGAACGCATCTCCGGCATTGACGATGGTGTTGTGGACGACTTGCAGATTCAGCGACTTGCCCTGGTGATCCAAGCTGGCGAAACCGGAGCCTTTGCCTCCGATGAGCACGTTGTTGCGCACGATGGCCTCGCCCTGCACCTGCATCGCGCTGTCCTCGCTGCGGCGGCAGAGATTGCGCTCGATGATGTTCACCGGCTTCCCGGCGGTGCCATGCACGGTGATGCAGGGATACTGCGTGTCGTGAATATCGTTCTCCGCGATCAGATTGCCCCATGATCCTTGCTTGACCTCGATGCCGTCGCCTTGCTCGCCTTTGCAATCATGGATGTGGTTCAGTGCGATCACGCTCTCGCTCATGATGAACTCGCCGTGGTTCGCACCGAGATACATTCCCTCGCCGTGGCCACCGCCGTGATGGTTGTGATTGCGCGTGATGAAAAGGCGGTGCGAGTTTGCACTGTTCGCAGTCAGGCAAACCGCGCCCGTGTGATGGATGTGGCATTGATCAATCCACACCTCGTTGCACTGCCCGAGACGCAAGCCGTGACTGCCGCCCGTGATCTCCACACCACGCAGGCAAAGATGATGCACTGGCGAGTCCTGGCCGATGTTGAGCACGTTCTGCTTGTCGTCCGGGCGAGTGAGAATCACCTGAGCGCCTTCCTCCGCCACAATCCAGATCGGTGCCTCGACTGTGCCGCTGACCTCGATGTTCCATGTGCGCTCCACGCTGTAAGTGCCTGCGGCGATGACAAGCTGGTCGCCTGGTTGCAAAGCGGCTACGGCATTGGCGAGTGTGTCATTCCGCGTGTTTGAGTGCTTGATGACACGCTTCGCAGCGATGCTGGCCCAGGCTGGAGCATAGCGGGTTTCGGAGGCGTGCAGCACAGCCAAAGATGCGAGGAGGAGGGCGGTGAAGAGTGAGAAGCGAGATTTCATCGAGAGGCGTTTTACGAATTTACAATCCACAGGTTCACACTGTCTCCAGTCCCGCGAGGGTCTCCTTGTTGCTGGTGCCGAACTTGCCGACTTCGAGGCCCATTTGCTGGAGCATTTGCACCCAGAGGTTGCTGAGTGGTGGCGGACTCTTTGGGTCGTGAGCAATGTGCTGGCCGTGTTTGAATCGGCCCCCAGCGACGAGGATGGGGAGGTTCGTGGAGTCGTGACTGGAGGCGTTGCCCATGCCGGCACCGAAGACACTCATGGTTCTGTCGAGCAGTCGTGAAGTGCCATCGCGTGAGTCTTTCATGCGCTGAATGAAGCCACCCCATTCGAGCAGGAGATCGCGTTCGAGGATGGCGAGTTGGTTGAGCTTTCCGGCATCCTGACCGTGATGACTGAGGTCGTGGTAGGCAAAGCTGGTGCCTGGCTTGGACGGCGTCTTGCTGGTGCCGACGTAATACAGCGTGACGATGCGCGTGAGGTCGGTCTGCACGGCGAGGCGGGCGACTTCCAGCATAAGGCCGAAGCGCGTGGTGTCTTCGCCGGGGCCGGGGTCTTTAATGACGGGCACGCCAGGCTTGGGCTTCGGTTGTTTGGCGAAGTTTTCCGAGCGCACCATGCGCTGTTCGAGTTCGCGCACGCTGGTAAAATACTGGTCAAGCTTGTCGCGGTCACCAGCGCTGACGTCGCGCTGCAATCGCTTCGCTTCACCGGCCACGCGGTCGAGGATGGACTGCCCTTCCTGCACGCGCGCCACTTCCTCCGCGATTTCTGCGGGCGTGCCGTCGATGAAGAGTTTGGCAAACGCACGGGCGGCGCTCGTTTCCGGGGGAATGGCCACGCCGCTGCGCGTGTAGCTGCAACTGTAGGCACCACTCGTGGAAAAGTTCAGCGAGGCGTGACGCGTGTCGCGACCGATTTGGTCGGCGGCGAGTTGATCGAGCGAGATGGTGTTCTTGAACGAAGGCGAGCCCGGATGCGGTGCGCCGGTGAAGAAGGATTTGTCTGACGCATGCCCGTCCCGCACCTCGGGATGATTGAGGCCGGAGATGATGGTGAACTCCTTCCGTTGCGGCTGCAATCCCTCGAGGTAGGGCGTCGCGATGTAGTTGGCTCCCGCTTCTTTCGGAAACAAGTTCGGTGCGTGGAAGCTGAAGTAGTTCAGGATGCCGATGAAGCGCATCGGCGGCTTCGGGTCCGCCGCAAACGCAGCCGACATGGCATCGAGCCAGGGTAGCGCGAGCGTGATGCCTGTGCCCTTGAGCATCGCCCGACGGGAAATGGAGCGCTGTGTGGTGAAGGTGACGTTTTTCATGATGGACGTTCGGTTGATTTACTTGTGAGTGAAGACACGGCTTTGGATCACTTCATGCAGGAGTGTGCGTAGGCCGTAGTCGCTAGATGCGGCACGGTGCACGATGGCTTCGACGACTTCGCGGTCGGCGAACTGCAGCTGAGCACCGGTGAAGTGGGTGATGAGTTTTTCGGTGACGCAGCGGGTGAGTTGCTCGGGCTGCGCGAGGATGAGTTGCTTGAACTCATCCACGTCTTTGAACGGGCGGCCATCAGCCATGATGAAGCTCGGGTCCACAGGACGTCCCTGGGTATAAAAGCGAACGTCGGTGCCGGGGACGTTCACGACCTTGTCCTTCGCGCTGTCGGGAATGGCGCGATAGTTGGTGCGCCAGCGGCCGGTGACATCGAAGTTTTCCAGCGCGAAGCCCGGCGGGTCGAGCTTCGCGTGACAAGTGGCGCACGCCTGTTGATTGCGATGTTTGTCGAGTTGCTCGCGGATGGTGGTGGCACCGCGAATGTCTGGCTCGATGGCGGGCACGTTCTTTGGCGGCGGGTCAGGCGGCGTGCCGAGGATGCGGTCGAGCACGTAAGCGCCGCGCACCACGGGCGAGGTGCTGGTGCCGTTGGCGGAGACTTTCAATACCGCACCCTGCGTGATGAAGCCACCGCGCCGTGAACCGGGTGCGAGGCTGACTTTGCGAATCTGCTCACCTTTCACTCCGGCGATGCCGTAGTGCTCGGCGAGGCGCTCGTTGAGCATCGCGAAGTCGCTGTGCACGATGTTGCGCACGCTGAGGTTGTGGGTGAGCAACTCGTCGAAGAAGCGCTCGGTCTCATTGACCATGGACTGCTGAAGGTATTGCTCGAACTCGGGGTAGAGCTTCGTGTCGGGCTGGGTGAAATCGATGTCGCGGAGATTGAGCCAGCTTCCGAGGAAGTTTTGCGTGAAGTGCTTCGCTTTCGGTGAAGCGAGCATGCGCTCAGTCTGCGCGCGCAAGGTCGCGGGTTCGTGCAGCTTCTTCTGCGCGGCGAGCGCGGTAAGCTCATCATCCGGCGCGGTGCTCCACAGGCCGTAGCTCAGCCGCGATGCGAGTGCGTGGTCGTCGAGCGGGCCGGGCTTTTCTTGGAGGAAGAGAAACTTCGGCGAGCAGAGCGCCATCTTGTAGGCAGCGCGCAAGGCTTCATCAAAGCGACGGCCTTTTTGCATCTGCTCCGTCACGAGAGTGAGATGCTCGGCCACTTCTTCATCCGTCACGGGGCGACGGAAAGCTTTCGGTAGGAATACAGCGAGCAAGCGGCGGGCATCGGCTTCGGGTTGCGATGAAACAACGCGCAGGTCCTTGGTGGCCAATTTTGGGTTCGCAGGCTGCAGCGGCAGGTTACCGTAGAGCAGTTGATGACCGCGCGGCGGCCATTGCTCATGCAGCGGGCCCTCGATTTCGATCCACTCGACGACCGCGCAAATGCCGCCGACCATCGCGCGTTCGTCCGGCGTCTCCGGCACGGTTCGGTAAGGCGAAACCCAGAGCGTCTTGCCCTGTGGCACGCGCGCTTCGTATTCGAACTCGCGAAACTCCGTGGGGCTCATCTCGAAGTAAGTATTGCCAAAGGTCAGTCCGGTGCGCGGCCAGTCGGCGAGCGCGACTTTGAGGACGATGTGGCGATCCGGGCGCTTCTTATCATCCGCTTTCGCGTTCGGTCCCTCTTTGTCGATCATGGCCCGCGCTCGAATGCGGAAGCGATAACGCGCATCCGGCACTGGCGGCGACCACGCGCCGAGTTCGCCGTGAGGCCCGTTGCCGCCATTCCAACGAATGGCGAGCAGACCCTCGGGCGAATGCGTCCACACGCCGTTCTGAAAGCCCGGCGCGTTCCAGTCATGCCACGTTTCGTTGTAGTCCGTGCGGATCTTCTTCGTCTCGGGCTTCGGTGTGGTGACCGTCGCTTCCTTGAGCGCAAGGTCGGCGGCCTGCAAGTAACGCTCCAGATGCACCGCAGAGAGATTCAGCGCCGCACCGATGTTGTCGAAGCCACCCGCTGTGCCGTCTTCTGGCAACAGGTCACGTAGTGGCGTGTCGATGCCGAGCAGGTCGTCAATCGTGTTCACATACTCGGTGCGATTCAGCCGCCGATAAACCACGCGGCCTTCCGACTCCTGCTTGTGTCGGCTGAAAGTGTGCAGCTCATCATGCAACGTCTTCAAAAAGGTGCTGCTCACTTCCGCTGGTGGACGCTCCTTCTTCTTCGGCGGCATCTCGCCGCGCTGCACCTTGTCGAAGACTTTGGTCCATTGCTGGAGGTTCTCTGCGTCATCGGGCTTCCATTTCAGCTCCGTCAAATCGAGCCCACCTTTCTTTGAGTCTCCATCGTGGCAATCGTAGCAGTGCTGGTCGAACATCGACTCCAGTTTACCGCCGAGTTCAGCGGCTGATGCGGAAGCGAGCACAACCGTGCAAAACAAAGTGGTGATGTTTAAGGCACTCTTCATCACGGCTGCTTCGGGGTAGTAGGTTGGATGCTGGCTGCATCGCCAGTTTTCGGGACAGCTCGCGCGAGACGAAACCCCGTGTCGGGATATTTCTTCTCCGGTTTGGAACTGGTTCGCACGAGCGACTTCATCTTCTCAAACGTATGCGCCACACAGCCACCTCTCATGCCGCGTTGCGTATCGAAGACGAGCGCCTCGTTCCACTCCCACGCATTGCCACCTTGATCAAACGTGCCGTAATAGCTGGAGGAACCGGGATAACTTCCCACCGGATACATCCGCGTGTAGGCACCGGGCGGAAGGTTGCCCACGTTCTTCTGCGAGTAGTTCGCCGAGTTCGGTTCACTGGTGCCTTCAGCCCGGAACTGCGGCTGTTCGTTGCTGCGCGTGGGATAGAGCCAGTAATCGCCAGCCGGTCCACCCTTCGCTTGCGGCTGAAAATACGCCGCCTTATACCACTCGTTCTCCGTCGCGATCCACACCTCCGCACCCGACTCATGCCGCGCGAGGCCGCCGTGCTTCGCGATGTCATACGCGCCGGTTTCAGTGTCACCCTTGCCCTGGCCATTGTGCAGCCAGTTCACAAAACGCATCGCATCGAGAAAGCTCACATACACCACGGGCTTCTTCTCCTGACCCGCGATGACTTCATAGCGATACGCTCCCGGCGCACCCATGCGATTGATGAACACCGGCAAGTCGTTGCGGATGCCGCCCTGATTATTGTCCGTCAACAGCGCGCTGCCCATGCTCGCATTCCACAGCCCGTGCAGATCATTCGCTGCCACCGCGTTCAAGAACTCCGCATACTGCCCGATGG
>JBILVU010000202.1:0-7874 GCA_044370285.1 Prosthecobacter sp. | reverse complement strand
TGCCCCAAGCGGTCGGCGAATGGCAGACGCGGGCGCAGCAGTCGATGTTGTTCGTGCCCATCACATGGCGGATGAACTTCTGCATGAGGTAGTTTTCCTCGTTCGTGCAGCGTGCGGAGGAGATGCCAGCCACCGCGTTGCCACCGTGCTCGTTTTTGATGCGGGTGAGGTTCGCCACGATGTGGTCGTAAGCCTCGTCCCAGGTGCTTTCCTTGAAGCTGCCATCGGCCTGACGGATCAGCGGCTTGCGCAGGCGGTCCTTGTGATTGTAGAACTTGAAGGCAAAGCGGCCTTTGAGGCAGGTGTGCGCATGATTCACCTCCGCATCGACCGGTGCCTGGATGCTGAGCACCTGATCGCCCTTCGTGGACACATTGAGATTGCAACCGACGCCGCAGTAAGTGCAGATCGTGCGGGTCTTCTTCGTCGCCTCGATGGACTTCGAGAAGAACACGTCACTGATGGCCGAAGTCGGACAGGCCTGCGCACAAGCTCCGCAACTCACGCACTCGGAGTCCGCGAAGGACTGGTCGAGGCCCTTGATGATCTTCGCGTTGAAGCCGCGGCCATGCATCGAGAGCACATGCTGCCCTTGGATCTCATCGCAAGCACGCACGCAGCGGGAGCAGTTGATGCACTTCGCGAGTTCGGAAGTCATGTAAGGGTGCGAATGGTCCTTCGCACGATCCAGATGATTCGCCCCAGCGGGATAACGCACGCCACGGATGCCCACCTTCGCCGCCACGGTCTGCAATTCGCAGTTTCCGCTCACCTCGCAGGTCAGGCAGTCCAGCGGATGGTCCGTGAGCACGAGCTCGACGATGTTCTTCCGCAGCTTCCGAACTTTCGGCGACTCCGTGAAAACATGCATGCCCGCCGCCAAAGGCGTGTGGCAGCTCGCCACCACGCGACGCGGCCCATCGGCCTGCAAAGCCACCTCCACGCTGCAAACGCGGCAAGCGCCATACGGCTCGAGCTGCGGCGCATCACAAAGCGTCGGCACAAAGCCGCGACCTTTGTGGCGGTCGATGAAGTTGAGCAGCGTTTCGCCGGACTCGAAGCGGAGCGGTTCGCCGTCGATGAAGGCGGTGAGGGTGGAGAGATCTTGGACCATGGTGGGCGCGTTGGGAGATTCGGAAAATACTACAGACAAGAACCGCCGCCGGGAAGACGTTTGCGCAGGAAATTCATGCGTTTTTCGACTGGCATGGCGAGGCGGCGGCGGATGAGATCAGTGAGGTGATGGTCGCTTTCGGCCTTGAGGGCGGCTAGCACCTCCCGCCTTGTCGGACGGCGGTTTTTGGGAGATGCGGAGTTTTTCGTGTTCATGCAGAGTTCGTTGGAGGACTTCCATCACAGCGAGGTCACGCGGACGGGCGGCGGCCTGCTTGCTGGCGATAATATCCGCCAGGGAAGCCACCATCAACGGGGCATTTTCCAATGTGAGCCTGCTGGCACGCGAACGAAGGCTGTTGAAGGACTTCACGCCATCGACCACGGGCATGAAATCGACCTGGAGGCCGAGATCGTCCTCTACCATGCGGTAGAGCTTGGAAACCGGGTAGTAGGGGCGCAGGATGACCGCTTTGAGTTCCTTCGCCACGGCTTTGAGCTTCTTCATGTTGGCAGGCGTGTCGCGAAACATGAAGTCAAAATCGAGCGTGGTGACGGGAGCGCCGTGGATGGCGGCTCCCGCGTTGCCGATGAGAATGGCCTCCAAGCCATGCTTTTGCATCGCTAGTAGAACGAGGCTGAGGATCGGGGTGGCGCTCATGATCGTGGACGAAGGAAAAACACCTCGGCAGTCGCAGCTCCGGCGCGGGGTCGATTGTAGGAGCTGTTACTGCCGTGGCAAGAGGGCAGAAAAGCCAGCACCAATCGGGAGGATCACTCCTCGCTGAGCTCCAAAGCCTCCACCTGGCCGAGACGCTCGCAGAGGGCGGAGATCTCGGCGGGGTCCATGACCATGAAGGCGGTGGAAAGCGCATCGGAGAGGGCGGCGGTGGGGGCGAGGGCGTAGGTGCGGCGATTTTTGACCGGCACGGGCTGGAAGAGCCGTGGATTCATGATGTGGGCGCCCTGCACGGCGAAGCCGCTGCCGCTCACGGCGCGGTCGCGGAGTTGGAGCTGTTTGGCTCCGTGGCTGAGGGTGAGATTCCAGGCGTCCTTATCCGCCGGCTTGCCGAGGGCGAGCACGGTGCTGTCCCCGGCATTCAGCACGGCATTGTGGACGCCGTGCATGGCGAGCACGTCGGCGGCCTGGTCGAGGGCGTAGCCTTTGCCGAGGGCGCCGAGGTCGAAGATCATGCGGCTGGCATGCACGGTGATGGTCATCTCGGCCTCATCGAGGTCAAAGCGATGGCTGCCGATGATCAGGCGGGCTTCTTCGATGACGGAGGCATTCACATGACGCGGCTCGCCGGTGCGGGTGACAAAGAGCTCCATGAGTGGGCCGATGGTGATGTCGAAGGCACCATTCGTCTCCGCATGCACCGCCTTGGCGAGCGAGAGGCAATCCCAGGCCGCCATGCCGACGCGAAAGCTCTCACCCGCGTGTAGCTGACCGAGGCGGTAGATATCGCTGCTGGCGCGGAAGCGGCTCAGCTCGTCCTCCAGCCTCGCAATCTCCTCAAAGGCGGCATTCGCGGTCTGCGCGGCGTAGGCCTCGTCCACATCGGCCTGCGAGATGATGATCTCGAAGGTCGTCGCCATGGCATGGCGGGAGTGGCGGAAGGTGGCGGACATGGGAGACGGGGGATGCACGCGGCACGTCGTGAGGACGGGATCTCATCCGTCGGAGTGCTGGAGAACTGGAGTGTTGGAGTGAGCTTCTAACGCCACTCCAATACTCCGGCACTCCAATGTCTTTCCACGTTACTCCTTCGCCACGCCGTTGTTCCAGGCGGCGAACATCTCTTCGGCGGTCGGAATTTCAAGTGGGCGGACGATGCGGAAACCGAGCCAGGTGGCGTCGGTCAGGTACCAGATGCTCTTCGGGAGCTGCGGGTCCTGCTGCTTCCAGTTTGGATCGGAGGCACGGCGGGCGGCGCTGCGGCAGAGCTCGGGATCGTCATCGTAATGACCGCCACGGGCGATATGCGGGTAGGGTTTGGTCGATTTGGCATAGGCACGGCCATCGGCACCGAGCTTCGAGAAGGAGTCTTCGGCATACTGGTCGAGTGTCCACTCGCAGACGTTGCCGTAGATGTCGTGGAGGCCCCAGGGGTTCGGCTTTTTGAGGCCGATCTTGGCGTATTGGAAGTTCGGGGCATTCTCGAAGAACCAGGCGTAGTCTTTGAGGTCCTTGGCGTCATCGCCGAAGAAGTAAGCGGTCTTGGTACCAGCACGGGCGGCGTATTCCCACTCGGCCTCGGTGGGCAGGCGGTAGAAGTGACCGGTCTGGGCGCTGAGCCACTGGCAGTATTTGTTCGCCGCGTGGTGGGTCATGCAGATGGCGGGGTATTTGTCGCGGCCCATGCCGAAGTCCATTGGCTGGTAAGGCGGCGTGGGCTGGGAAATGAGGTCCTCCGGCTTGTCGGTGGGCTTCCAAACCTGACGGCTACCGTCTTTGTTGCGGCCGATGTTGGTGAGCTGGAAGGGTTCATATTCATCCCAGGTGATCTCGTATTTGCCCATCCAGAAGGGTTTGATGGTTTTCTTCGTCAGTGGGCTTTCATCATCAGCGCGGTTCTTTTCGCTGTCGGGGCTGCCCATCATGAACTCGCCGCTCTTGATAACCACCATGCTGTAGGGAGCGCCGGTTTTCGGCACCTTGGTCTCGTAGGGCTTCATGTCGGCCTCTTTCTGCTCCTTCGAGGTCTGCACGATGAAGGCGTGAATCTTCTTCACGAGCTCCAGGTTGTCCGGATTGTTTGTGGCGGGGCCTTTTTTCTCCTTGGCGGTCAGCTTGGCGTCATCCGGCCAGGGGGCACCCTGCTCCACCCACAGCTTGAGGAAGGTGAGCTGCTCCTTGGAAAGCGGACCGCCGCTCTTCTTGGGAGGCATGAGGTCGTCGTCATCCTCGGCGAGGGTGGCGAGCGTGTAGATGGCGCTCTTGGCGGTGTCGAAGGGGACGATGTTGGGGGCGTTTTCGCCGGATTCGAAGGCTTCCTTCTTGGTGGAGGCAATCCAGTCGCCCTTGGCCTTTTCGGGGTTGTGGCAGGAGAGGCAGTTTTCCTCCAAAAGCGGCTGGATGTGCTTCGCGAAGGTGATGCGCGGGGTTTGCTCCAGCGTCACACCGGCGGGCCATTCAGCCCCTTGCTCGATCCAGGTCTTGATGACGGCGATCTGGCTCTTTTCGAGCAAGCCTTCCTTTTTTGGAGGCATCACCATGTCGTCCTCGGCGTCGAGGATGAGGGTGGTGTAGATGGCGCTTTTCGAGGGATCGCCGGGGGTGAGGCCGGGGCCGTTCTCGTTGCCCTTTTTCATGTCTTCCAGCGTGTGCATGCGGAAGTCGCCTTTGTCCTCTTTCGCACCGTGGCAATGGGTGCAGGCACCTTCGAGCAGGGGCTTCACCTGTTTGACGAAATCCACTTTGTCAGCGGAAAACGCGACCGCTGGGGCCAGCGCGGCCAGGAAAGCGAGGGAACGGAGAGGGTTGGCGGGTTTCATGGGGAGGCCGCGTTTAGCACACGGTTTCCCGCCTGTCCAATGCCGGGGCGGGGGGCAGGCTGCCACACGCAGGGTGGTTTGCAGGAACAAACCAAGCCGCGTATGCTGGCATTCCCGCTGAACTGTTTTTTCGCTTACGGGACTGTCTGTTTAGAAAGTTTGGCCCTCGTGCTTTTTTTTCTGCTCCGTGCGCTGCGTTTCCAATTGCGATAACTTCGCTGAAATCGCCGCCTCGGTCATCTGTAGGCCACGAGCTTCGTTGCTATTTCTACTCCATCGAGGTCTTTCCATAATCACTTCCTTCTGCATCTGGTAAAGCCGACTGGTGAGGTCGAGTTTTCCTTCGCAGAATTGGTTCATTGAGTCTGGGCGGGCCATCGCCTGGTTGATCGTGCCAAACTCTTCCCTGACCTGCTGTTGCAGTAGTTTTACCCTTAGATGAGCCTGTATTCTGTCAGCGCCACTTCCTGGCCCAGAATACGCTGCGTAGTTGAGTGCTTTGTAGGCATCGCTTGAAGGGGTGCCCTGTGCACATCCAGCGACGAAAGTAGCGCTCAAAGCGCCGCCGATGATATTTCGGATTCTTGGGTTCATGGACTCACTTTTCGTTAATTTCATGCTTGTCCTCGCCCTTGCCCAGAAGGTAACCGACTACCGTGCCTAAAAGGCCTATCGCGGGAGCAATTTGCGATTCACGGTAACCCATTACGACCAAGAACACGGCCAACACGCAAACGAGCGGAACCGTGAACAAACGAAGTAAACTGGTCGGGGGCACTTTTTTCGTCAGGAGCCATGCGAAGAGACCGAAAAGCAGCAGCGTGAAGATGAGGCAAGCCGTCCCCATGATCATCGCATTGTCTGCCGACCAAAGCTGGGCTTCGCCTTGTTCGACCATGTCTTGACCTTGTTTGAGCAATTGCTCTGGACTTAGTTGTTCAGCCATAACGCTTTCTTATCCTGATACATGACTTTTTGTCTAGCTTCGATTTTCCATGTCTCATGAATGTGGCTCATGATTCAGCATGAATGCGTTAAACGGCTTTTGCTGCGCTGTTTGACATGCCGCATCCAAGCCCCTTGCATCCCTGCTTAGCCTTTCCTACCATCGGCCGCCCAATGCCCGGAAAATACGATCACCTCAGCAAAGAACAGCTCGTCGCCCTTTTGGAGGAGCGGGAGGAGGAGAAGCGGCTGGGGCTGGTGTGGGAGAGGGACCCGATGCTGGTCGGCAAGGATGAGAGTGTGAACGACCAGTTCGTCACCCTCAGGCATGTGCCGGAGGTGTCCTGCGGCAGCGGGCCGCAGCGGAATCTGATCATCGAAGGGGACAACTACGACGCCCTCCGCCTGCTGCGCATGACGCACGCCGGGCGGGTGAAGTGCATCTACATCGACCCACCTTACAACACAGGGAACCGCGACTTCATCTACAACGACCGCTTCATCGACAAAACGGACGGCTGGCGGCACAGCAAATGGATCGAGTTCATGTATCGCCGCCTCGTCCTCGCCAAGGACCTGCTGCGCGAGGATGGTGTGATCTTCGTCTCCATCGACGACAACGAGCTTTTCCACCTTGGCATGCTCATGAACGAGGTTTTTGGTGAGGGGAACTTCGCCGGGAACATCATTTGGCAGCGAGTGTACTCCCCAAAGACAACTGCTAAACACTTCTCGACCGATCATGACTACATTCTTGCCTATGCTTTGAATGGTGAAGCATGGAGCCCCAATCTGCTTCCTCGCACTGACGACCAAGACAAGGCATACAAGAATCCAGATAATGATGACCGGGGTCCCTGGAAAGCTGGTGACTTGTCGGCTCGCAATCCTTATAGCAGAGGTGTTTATCCAATCACCACTCCGGGCGGAAGAACGATTCCTGGACCACCTCCGGGAAACTATTGGCGAGTTTCAAAAGAGAAGCTGGCTGAGATGGACGCAGATGGGCGAATTTGGTGGGGTAAGGATGGAAAGAACAGTCCCGCAATTAAGCGGTTCTTGTCGGAGGTTAAGCAGGGCCGTGTTCCGCAGACTTGGTGGCCCTATGAAGAGGTCGGACATACCCAAGAAGCGAAACAAGAAGTGCAGCGCATCCTACGAATCGAAGAAACAGAAAATGTTTTCTCCACGCCAAAGCCAGTCCGCTTAATCGAGCGGATTGTCCGCCTCAGCACCGGCAAAGACGACATCATCGTCGATTTCTTCGCTGGCAGCGGCACCACAGGACACGCCGTGTTGAAGATGAATGCCGAGGATGGCGGTAACCGGCAGTTCATCCTCGTTTCGAGCACGGAGGCAACCGCCGAAGAGCCGGAGAAGAATCTCTGCCGCGATGTCTGCGCCAAGCGGGTGAAGCGTGTTTGTGAGGGCTATGGCGAGGTGAACGGTCTCGGCGGCGGTTTTGCTTATCTGCGGATCGAAAAGATGGAGCCGGGCCGCCTGCTGCGCCGTCTCCAGCATGAGCAGGTGTGGATCACCCTTCAGATGATGCATCTCGAAGCCCTGACGCCGGAGGCTCCGAGCAGCATGGTATGGGCAGCAGGTGAAGGCAAACGACGCCTGATCTATCTGACGCAAACTACCGAGAAGACCTGGGGACCGCTGGAGCGTGCTCTGGCGGAGGGGCCGCGTGCCACGATTTACACCTGGCAGCCGGACCTTGTAAAACATCACGCACCGAAGGCCACCGTGCGGCCCATTCCGAAATTCCTCATGGAAAGGCTCGGCCTCCACTCATGATTTCCCTGCGTCCATTCCAAGAAGCTCCGGCGGAAAGCGCCTTGAGCGTGTTCCGCTACCTCGCGGCGCAGATTCCGCAGCTATCGGCAGAGGCGGATCGTGCGGCTGCGGTGGCTCAAAATGGAGCACTGCTCCTGCATGCGCCCACAGGCGCAGGTAAAACCGTGATGGCGGGCTATATCGCCGAGCAGCTCAGCACGGAGCAGAAGGTCGTCTGGTTTTGGTTCACGCCTTTCAAGGGCCTGGTGGACCAATCGGAGCAGAGTCTGCGGCAGAACTTCCCCGGCCTGCGCACTCGCCGCCTCTCCGATGACCGTGACCCGGCCAAAACGAAGGCTGGTGATGTGTGGGTGACGACGTGGCAACTCGTAGCAGCCAGCAATACGGACGGCCGCCGCGTGCGCAATGACCGTGAGGACAATCCCAGCGTGGACAAGCTGCTGGCCCAACTCCGTAAAAAGGGCTTCATGATCGGGGTGATCGTGGACGAGGCACATCATGGCTTCCGAAAGGCGACT
>JBILVU010000201.1:0-7957 GCA_044370285.1 Prosthecobacter sp. | reverse complement strand
CAGTGGAGCGGGGGGCGCGTAGATCGGAGCAGGAGGGGTGTAAACAGGCTGTGAAATCACCGGTTTGGCTTGTGGCGGCACCGTTTGTTGAGGCTGACTACGGTTCCATGAATTATTGGTCGATGGAGCAAATGCGGTTTGTTTTGATGGAGGTGGTTTTGTTGAAGAGACCTCTCCGAATACCCAAAAAAGAAACAGACCAACGCTTATGCAAATTACCCATGCAAATTTTGCCTCAATGCTCAGCGGTTTTGAGTTGGTTATGCCAGTCTGTGGTATGGATTGGTCTCTGGATTCTGGAATGCGTGTGGCTGGCGCAAGCACAGCACTGCTCGCTTCTTTTTGGACTGCACGGGCGGCTCCGTGACTGAGTGGGGTCAATCCTGACTTGGATCGAATCACTTGGGGGAACGCAATTTGCGAATTGGTTCCAGCCTTCTGAATCATGACAGTGGGCGCGTAAACACCCGACATCACCATCGCTTCAACGAAATCGAGGTCGAACGGCCCCTGAACCTGCCCCGCGTGATGGACAAGATATAGGTTTTGTGAGCTGTCTTGCTGCGGTTTCACAGTTTCGATTGAGGGTGGCTTAATTCTTTATACAAACCAGCCGTAAAAACGTCAACCGCTCTGGCGTGAATTGCTTTTTTGGCCCGAATCCAAGTGCCCATCGGAGGCAAGTCCGCGATACCCCATCCTTGCAAGCCCCTCACGCAGCTTGGCAATGCCTGATTTCACAGCTTTGTGAGCTGCCTGCTTGGTTACCCCCAAATTCTCGCCAATCTCTGCATAGCTGCTTCCATTTCTAAGTGCGTCCACCAGCAAACGCTCACGAGGAGAAAGCAGATTCAAAACAGCACCCAAAGCCGCCAAAGTTTCCTGTCTCCGAACCTCCTTGAGCACATCCTGTTTGGGATCACTCGGTTGGAGCTGGTCGGAACTACCATCGGTCCCTGTGGCCGCGTTGAGCTTGCACCAATCGACCGGGTCTTCTAGCGACTTTGGGAATACGCGTGCGTATCTCAGTTGCTTGGCATACAAGGAATTGAGCGCGTTCCTCATCACCCGAGACGCAAAATTTATGAACTCACCTTTTTCTGAATCGTAAGCATCGGCAGCCCGCATCAGCGCCATATGGGCCTCTGACCTTGCGTCATCCACGCTGCTGCCAGGAATATTCGCGTATTCCAGCGCGATCACTTCGGCAAGAGGCAGGTTGTCTTCGATCAAATTGTGGGAATCCATTGTGCCAGCATGTCGAGAAAAACGGGAATGGGCACATGATTCGGCAAGAACTCCGACCAATACGCCGCCACCGACCTCAAGAAGAAGATCGAGCACAAGAAAGGCGGCCCGCGTGGTCCACGAACGGAGAAGAAGCCTGCGGCGTGAGGGGAGAGTCAGTGCTCAGAGGTTAGTGGTCAGAAGTCAGAGGTCGGGCAGCACTTGAAAAACGGAGGCCGCAGGGATGCGGCCTCTTTTTTCGGCTGGATCAGGTTTTCAAACCCAATGCCAGCCTCACCTCATGCCTCACCATTTTGGCATCTTTGAGCGCTCTTTTGAGGTCCTGGGCGGTTGCTTCATGTCCAGGGTAACGAAACTCCACAGCGTAGTCGCTCAGGTAGGCAAGTGCGGGTAGCATGGCAGACCAAAGCGGCTCGACGGGCAGCAGCAAATTCAGCAGCTTTTTCAAATCATGCGATTTGGGTGAGAAGATACCCGCCTCCTCCAGGCGGGCTTTCAGGTACTTCTCCGCACTTTGCTGGCAGCAGAAGCAGCCATGGTCGTGAAACGTGACTTTACGACGACGGGACAGCGCCAAAGCGAGTTGATAGTCTGCTTCGGCTTTCTTCACCCACTCATGCGTGGACGGCTTCATACATGACCCTCCCTTGGCTGGTGATGTGAGTCATGAACAGGTCTTTTTGTTGAACCCGTCGCGCCACTTCGGATTCACCACGAACGAGCACATCGACTGGGAAATCGCTATCCACTTCAATGCGTATCCGAGCTGCCGTGTCGCGGTGAACTCGACGCTTACCAGGCATGACCACGAGGACATCGACATCGGAGTCAGCGTTGGGTTTCCCATAGGCATAGGAGCCGAAGAGGATGATGCGCTGCGGCTTGAATACCGCAGCGATCTCCTCGCAGTAACGCTTGATGGCCCTCATCGAAATCATGGGACGAGGATAAAGGGCTGGCTGTGAGGCGTCAAGCTGCGGCCTTCATCCTCTCCGGCTGTCACCACGCCGCTTTTTCCGGTCCGCCAGGCCGGCTTCGAGGGTGTTTAAAACGCCTGCGCGGTCGAGGGCGATCAGGGCGGGGACATTCAGCCAGAGGCCAGGGAAGACCTGGCTGCGGCAGACGCCTTTTTTATCCGGCTGGACTTCGATGTATTGGTCGTCCTCTAGAATGAACCAGCTCACAGCTTTGTCCCAAGTGCGGACAACGATGTACTCCTTCACTCCGGCGCGGAGGTAGGCATCGCGTTTGTCGTGCATGTCGTAATTGGAGCTGCTGGCGGCGACTTCGACGACGAGTTCGGGAGCGCCCTCGAGGTAGTCATCGGGGGTGCGGCGGGTTTGGCCGCCTTTTTCGGCTTTCCAGAGCAGGACGCCATCTGGCTGAGGAATATCGAAGCGGGAGAGCTTGGTGGTGACGTTCTGGGCGTGCTGAACACCAGTAGTTTTCCAAGCGTAGTGACCGAGCCACAGGTTGGTGATCGAATCGGCTACTCCATGACCTTCAAAGTGTGCGGGCATCATAACATAAGTGATTCCATTGATGAGTTCAGCCTTGAAGTCTTCCTGGGTGGACTCGTAACGCCGCATGAACTCCGCCGCCGTGAGCCGATCACCATTCGCGAGCGGGGGCACGCGAGCAGGCGGCAATTTGGCACGACGAAGTGGAGCTTTAGCTATAGCGGCCATGATGAAGGATGATGACGCAACCTGAGGCGGCAGGCAAGAATATAAGCCGGCCTGATCAGCAGCCTTGCGAAAAGTCAGCTCGAACTTACAAGGGGACTCGTATGACTGCGCAGCCGCCTTCCCATTCCCGCCACTGGACCACCCTTTCGCGAAAAGTAGTCTATCCGGGGCGCCCGTGGCTGGAGGTGCGGCAGGAGGAGGTACGGCTGCCGAGTGGGCGGACGATCCCGGATTTTCACCACATCTGGCTGCCGGATTATGTGATCATGTTTGCTGAAACGGATGATGGGCAGGTGCTGTTGGGGCGGCTGTATAAGCAGGGAGCGGGCACGGAGACCCTGATTTTTCCAGGCGGGGCGATGGATAAGGACGAGGATGCGCTCACCTCAGCGAAGCGTGAACTTTTGGAAGAAACGGGCTATGCCGCCCGCGAGTGGTCGGTGAAGGCGAAGATGGTGGTACATGCGAACTACGGCTGCGGCCATGCGCACTTTGTCCACGCCAAAGGCCTCACGAAAGTGCAGGAGCCGCCGCACGATGACACGGAGGAACTGACGGTGGAGTTTTATCCGAGATCGGCGCTTCGCGGCATCATGGAGCGGGGCGAGATCGTGGTGATGGACTGCGCCGCGATGCTCGGTGTGATGGGTGTGTGAAAATGGCGCTTGGAAGCGGCGCAGGCACTCTCTAGTCTGGGCCCATGAACCAACCTCGGCTTTCGCTTCGAGATTTTTCCATTCCCCTGGCCCTGCTGGCGGTCATGGCGTTCTTCGCCGTGGCTGCGCCGGAATTCTTGAGTGCTCGAAATCTCTCGAACCTCATGGTGGAGCTTTCCATCACGGCCACGTTGGCGATGGGGATGCTCCTCATCATTCTGCCGGGGCACATCGACCTTTCGGCGGGCAGTGGGGTGGGATTGCTGGGCGGGATCGCGAGTGTGCTGGTGTTTCGTTATGAGCTTCCGGCACCTTTGGCGCTGGCTTTGGGGCTGCTGGCAGGTGTTTTGATCTGGCTAGGCATGGGAGCTTTTATCGTGAAGGAAAGGATGCCGAGCTTCATTGTCACGCTGGGCGCACTTTTGATCTTCAAAGGTCTTTTTTGGCAGGTGATCGCGAATGCCACGGTGCCGGTAGCTCCCGGTGGCCAGGCGAATGCCTACTCGCTTCTCACCACCTACTATCTGCCCACCTCGCTGGGCTGGGCGCTGGCCATCGTGCTCGTGGTGGCGCTGGTCATCACGCAGGTGCTGGCGAGGAAAAAACGGCTCGAATATGGTTTGGAGGCCGATAGCCGGGAGATGATGTTTTTGCGGCTTTTCATCGCGGCGCAGGCCATCGCCTTATTCGTGCTTCTGACGGGGCAATTTCGCGGCATTCCGCTGCCGTCGCTGATTTTGGGTGGGGTGAGCTTTGTGGTGTATGTGATCACGCAGCACACGGCGCTGGGGCGGCATTTGTATGCCATCGGCGGCAATGCGGAGGCCGCGCTGGTTTCCGGCGTGCCGGTGAACCGGGCGGTCATCGCCGCGTTTGGCTGCATGGGCGGCATCGTGGCCATCACGGGCTTCATGCAAACGGCCTACGCTGGCTCATCGACGACCACAGTCGGCGAGCTGATGGAGCTGGATGCCGTTGCCGCCTGCGTGATCGGCGGGGTGAGTCTCCGCGGCGGGCGTGGCGGTGTGCTCGGCGTGCTTCTGGGAGCCATGATCATGACGGCGCTCATCAATGGCATGACGCTGATGTCCTTGCAGCCGGAGCATAAATTCATCGCCCGTGGTGCGGTTCTCATCCTGGCGGTATGGATGGATATGAGGCTGAACAAGAATCGGGCCTGAGAGCTGGCGGAGCGGGCAAATGACGAAACCAGAATGGCGAATGACGAACGGCTCAGGCTGGAATTTCGTCATTCAGGCTTCGACATTCCTTCCTCATTCGTCATTCTCCATTCGTCATTCCAACCATGTCCGCCGCTGCCGTTCTTCTTCGCGATCACCTTCTGCACCGCCAATCAAAAGGCGAGACGCATGTGCTGCTGCGGCCTGGAGTGTTTGGGAGGGCGGCGGAGCCGAAGCGTCCGGAGCCGAAGATGGAAGCGCCAGCCGCAGCTCGTGAGGTTCTCGAAAGGCCTTCGCAGCCGGTGCCGACTCGCGTGAGTCAGCTCACGCCCACCGGCAGCACGAACGCGGAAAAGATCGCCTCGCTCGCTGCCATGGCGGAGACGTGGGAGGCTGCTCGCCAGCTCGGTACGCTACGCCAGACGATGGTTTTCTCTGTGGGCGATCCGAATGCGAAGCTCATGCTCATCGGTGAAGCACCCGGAGTGGAAGAAGAACGGCAGCGCGAGCCCTTCGTCGGCCCGGCCGGGCAAAAGCTGACGGGCATTTTAAAGGCCATGGGCCTCGAACGCTCGCAGGTCTATATCAGCAACATCTGCAAGTTTCGTCCCGCGATGGACAATCAAGGCAACGGCAATCGAGCACCCACCGATCAGGAGATGGCGGCGTGCCTGCCCTTTGTCCTCACCGAGATCGATGTCATCCGTCCGCAGATCATCGTGGCGCTCGGAGCCACCGCATCGAAGGGGCTTGGCATCGAAGGGCCGGTGGGGCGGCTGCGTGGGAAGTTTCATGATTTCCGAGGCACGCCCACCATGGTCACCTATCACCCGAGCTACATCCTGCGGGAGGAAAAGATGAACGGCGGCATGCAGGCGAAGCGCCAGGTGTGGGAGGACATGCTGCAAGTCATGGAACGCCTCGCTCTGCCCATCAGCGAGAAGCAGCGTGGGTTCTTCAAAGCGAAATGAGCGCATGAAATACGGCCTCCATTTGCTTCTGCTTACTCTTCTGGCATTCGTGGAATTGCCAGCGCAGGAGGTGGCTAGCCAGTTTGGCACGAAGAAGCATGTCGAATACATCCCCGGCGATCTGCCGCTCATCCTGTGCTCACCGCATGGCGGGGCGTTGAAGCCCAGCGGGATACCGGATCGCACCTACGGCGTCACCGGCGCGGATGCCTACACACAGGAACTCACACGCCTCGTGGCGGCGGAGATCGAAAAACTCGGCGGGCATCGTCCGCATCTCGTGCTCAGCCATTTGCACCGCAGCAAGCTCGATCCGAACCGCGAGATCAAGGAAGCCGCGCAGGGAAATCCCTCCGCCATCACGGCCTGGGAGGAATACCACGCCTTCATCGAGCAGGCTCGCCAAGCCGCGATCAAGCCGCACGGCATCGCCTTCATCATCGACATGCACGGGCAGAGCCACAAAGGCGAACGCGTGGAGCTGGGCTACCTGCATCCACCTTCGGAACTCTCCCAATCCGCCGAGGTGCTGAACTCCGCCGAATTTATCGCCAAAGGCAGCCTCGCTCTGCTGGTGAAGCGATCCGGCCTCCGCCACACCGAGCTGCTGCATGGCCCAAAGAGCATGGGTGGCCTGCTCGCGGCGCAGGGCTATCGTTGCACGCCCAGCCCGCAGATGCCAGTGCCAGACGAACCTTACTTCAAGGGTGGCTACACGATCGCCAGGCATTGCACGGGCGAGACCACGGGCTTTCAGCTTGAGGCGAACCGCAGCCGCATTCGTGACACACCGGCGAACCGCCAGAAATTCGCCTGCGCCTTGGCGGCCGTGCTGGAGGAATATCTCTCCGGGCATCTCAAACTCTCGCTGCGCTGATCTCCCATGGTTCATTGTCGATCCTGCTGCGTGCTTGCTTTGCTCATCGCCCTCGTGGCATGCAAAAAGCAGCCTGCGAAGGTGGAAAAGGCCGCGTCCACCGCACCGGTGATCGCCGCAACGCCTGTGCTGGAGGGTTTTTCACTTGCCTCGCGGGTGCCGCATGAGGTGGAGGGCTTCGTCAGCAGTTCACGCGGCGCTGAGCATTGGCAGGCTTTGCAGGCCACGCATGCCTGGCAGCGCTGGTCGAATGGCAAAGAGCCGCTGAAACTGCCTCTCGATGATGTGTGCGTGGCGGTGGGGCCTGGCTTTGCCGAGGCCATGCACACGCTGCGCCCGTTTGGTGAGGCCTGGAGCATCGTGGCGGCACGCGGATGGCTCGGCAAAACCATTCTCGGCAAAGCGATGGCGTGGAATGATCTCGCGGCCATGGATGAGGTCATCCTGGCGCTGGAGAGATTCGAGCTGCCGCTGCTGCTGGTGGGACTGAAAGGGGCGGAGGCACACGATTGGATGAAGCAGATGGCAGGGCCGCTTTTCGCCGCGCCATGGTTTGCGGACGCACCGGTCTCCATGATCACCACCACGCAGGGCGAGCAGATCGCCCTCACGGAGGTGGATGCCGCGCAGGTGCTCACCGCCGCATGGCGTAAGGAATGGCTCGCGGCCTTTGCCGCTGCCTCGCAGCCTGAACTCGACGCCACGATGCGAGAAAAGATCGCTCACGCCCTCGATGTGCTCGCGGGCAAGACCTTTGTCATCGCGGTGGGAAAGGGGAAGGACAGTGCGTGGATCGGCATCGCCAGCACGAAGGAGCAACTCCGCCTCGCGGATGCGCCTGTGGATTCGGTGCTCGCCCTGCCGGAGCTTCAGTTCATCTCGCAGCATCAAAACAAGCCGCTTATCGGTCTCGCGATGTGCCGCGGTGCGGTGCTCGATGCGCTGGAGGAGGCGCCGCTCGCGGTGCCGGTGCTGCGTGATGTGCTGCGAGGCTGGGAGAATGTGCCGGTGGCATCCGCTTTCGCGCCCGCTTTGCTCGCGGCTATGCCGGAGGCGATGGAGAACAAGCACGCACCAAGGCGTGACGCCGCCGCTGTGGCCTGGTGTGAGGAGGGGCTTCACATCGATGCACGCGGCGGTGTATCGCGTGAAGAGATCGCGGCACTCGATAAGACATCACGCTTCACCACCGCCATCGAAGGCGACAAGGTGCTGCTCGCCTCGGCGGGCCATCGGCATGGCGGCGAGGCCTCCTGGGAAGCTTCGGCAGGCTGGATCGGTCTGCTGCATGCCGGAGCGCTGGCCTATGCAGAGAGCGGACTCGCCGGGCCGAAGG
>JBILVU010000200.1:0-7975 GCA_044370285.1 Prosthecobacter sp. | reverse complement strand
GGGCTGGTAGCGGAACCAGCGGCCACTGGCACGTTTCCAAAAGATCCGCCACACGCCCTGATGAACCATGTACTGCACCTTGGCGATGCTTTCCTCCACCCACTCGCCGGGGCGTCCGAAGGCCGGGCGGACGAAAAAGAGCTCGATGGTGCGGTCCTGAATGCGCTGCCCTTCGCGCACCTTGTCTCGCAAATGCAGCGGCGGACGGCGTCGGGACCAAAAGCATTCCTCCAGCACTCGCAGGTGCTGCGTGAGTTCGTCGTCAGTGAAGGGCATGAGCGCTCAGAGTCACGGGGCACTTGGGCGGGAATGGAATCCCACCCTCCAAGATTGTCTTTTCGAATTACGGCACCGGCTGGCCTTTGGCACCGAGGCAGTAGAGAGAATTCGCGGTGCGGATGTAGAGGCGCTTGTCGCCAATGGCGGGGACGGAGTTCACGGCACCATCGAGGGCGCTGACGCCAAGCTTTTCGAACTTCGGTCCGGCTTTGACGACGATGAGATCGCCCTGCTGGCTGGCGCAGAAGATCTTGCCATCACCCGCGACGGGGCTGCTGAAGAACTTCGCGCTGCCTTTGGTGCCTTCGAGACGCTCTTCGTAAACGACCTTGCCGGTCTTTTGCTCCACGCAGCGGAGGATGCCGCCATCGCCGAGGAGGTACATGTGCTCGCCAATGACGAGTGGTGAAGGCACATAGGGCAGGCCTTTCGGGATCTCGAAATTCACGGGCTGCGGCTTGCCGGTCTTCAAATCGAGCGCGGCCACTTCCTTCACGCCGCCACCGGTGCCGAAGGTGCAAAAGTAAAAGCCGTTGCTGAGCACACCGGAGCCCAGGCTGCGCTGCTTGTAGCCGGGATTGTGCTGCCAGTTGATCTTGCCACTGACGAGATCGATGCCCATCACGCCGCTGCCGGTGTCGGCGCAGATGATCTCCTTCTTCCCGCTCTTCAAGGTATGCACCACCGGCGTGGAGAAGGTGTTGAGGCAGTTTGGGATGTCGAGCCTCCAGGCTTGCTTGCCGGTTTTGGCGTCGAGACCGACGATGCAGGAGGTCCACTTCTGCTGGGCGGGATCCTCGGTATAGACTTTGCCATCGCGCTGCCAGTCAAACTCGCTACGCACGATCATGATGCCGTCTTCGACAATGGGGGAGATCCCGGTGCCGTGCTCGTGGATGTAGTCGGCCACATGGTCGTTGTGCCAGAGGAGTTTGCCGGTGTGGTCCAAAGCGAGCGCCTGGATGTCCGTGCCGCTGCTCCAGTTGATATAAACACGCTCCGCATCGGCGAAGGGGCTGCTGCTGGCGAAGGTGTTGTAGGTCTTGTGGATGTTGTGCGGGACGAATTCGGACTCGTAGCGCCAGAGTTCCTTCCCATCGGCAGCGGAAAGGGCGATCACAGCTCGCTTGTTCGCGGCCGTTTCGGCGGTGACAAAGATTTTATCGCCCAACAGCACGGGCGAGGACCAGCCCTTGCCCAGCGGGGCCTTCCAAAGCGTGGTGCTATCGTCCACGACGCTCGGCAGGCCGGTGGTATCGGCGAGGCCTGTGCCGTTCGGGCCGCGAAAGCGGCTCCAGTCGGTCTTGGCGGCGGCGGAGATGGAAAGAAGGGCGAGGAGGGCAAGCGTGCGTTTCATGCGGTCTCATGTAACGGAGCTAAAAGCGCCAGCCAATCGGGAAAAATAGGGCTGGTGGATCGCAAGGCATTCTGATTCCGGGAGGCCTGCGGAGCACCTCAATGCGCCTGGAACTAGTTTGTACCCGTGCCGGCTTCGACTTCGGGCCTGACGGATACTCGCGGCCGTTTTAAAATAGCGTTTTCGGCTTGGAGGTGTGCATTTTCACGACGCAGAGTGTTCGCTTCGGAGGGCAAAGGTGATGACAGGGGTTTCCCTTGCAGTCTCCGACGAGTGAAGCACTCTCCGTTGCGGCTGAATCCCACGCCTTCAATACGTCCGCATCACCTTATGAACTACCTCCTCATCGCTCTGAAACTCATCGTGTCTCTGGGCATTCTAAATGTGTGGCTCCTGCGCTCAGGAAAAGCCACCGCCTACCGGGGCGGAAACGCGAAAACCATGCGTGAGGAGTTCGCCGTTTACGGATTACCCTTCCCTGTCTTCTGCCTTATCGGTCTTCTCAAGATCGGCCTGGCTCTCGCCCTCCTCGCCTCCATCTGGATTCCGCATCTCGCAAAACCTGCCGCGATGGGCATGGGCACCCTGATGCTTGGAGCCTTCTTGATGCATCTCAAGGTCAAAGACCCCGTCAGCAAGGCCGTGCCATCCCTGGCGGTGCTCGCCTTGTGCATCGCCATCGCCCAGCTGTAGGCAGCATCAGTTTTCGAATCCACCGAGGCAAAGGTAGGCATTCAGCATTAGATAAAAAAGCGCTGGCATCGTTTGCCACACGCCGTCGCGTATTTGAATACGCACCCCCACGGCCACTAGCATCATCAGGGCCAGACCACCCGCCGCTGCCTGCCCCATCCATGGCACCCACATGCCCGCCAGCAGGCTTATTCCCGCGCCCCACTGCAATAAGCCCACCCACACTCGCTGGGCACCCAGTCGGTAGCGTATGAACTCCCGTCTCATCCGGCTCGAAAGGAAGCATGCTGTTCCGTATCCGATGAAGGACAGGGCATTCAAATAGATCAGAGCGGTGTTCAAGGTCACGACTTTAGGGCAGCAGAGTTCAAATGCATCTCAAACGAGCGATGGACCGCCGTTAGTGGGCGACCGGTCACTCCAAGGAAGCCCCTTGGCTTTCGCCCAAGGTCTTCTCAGGTTCATCCACGGGCGTACAGTTTAGATGTCCGGCTTACTTTTTCGGGAGCACCACGGCATCAATGACGTGAACCACGCCATTGGAGCCGACGATGTCAGTCTTGACGACCATGGCTCCGTCCACAGTCACGGCGCCGTCTTTCACCACCACATCGAGTTCCCCCCCCTTGCAAGGTCGTCACCTTGCTGGTCTTGACATCCGCAGCCATGACCTTCGCTGCCACCACGTGGTAGGTCAGGATGCTGGCGAGCTTGGCTTTGTTTTCGGGCTTGAGCAGGGAGTCCACCGTACCGGCTGGCAGCTTGGCAAAGGCCTCATTGGTCGGGGCAAAAACGGTGAATGGACCTTTCCCACTCAGGGTTTCGGCAAGACCTGCGGCCTTGACGGCGGCCACGAGGGTGGAGAAATCGGCATTACCAGCCGCAATGGCGACGACGGTGGGTTGATCGGCAGCCTCCGCAGCAAAGGACTTTGAAGAGGGTGTGCTGATGAGCAGCGCAGCAAAGGCAAGAGAGAGGGTACGTTTCATGGTTTAATGGATGGGAGTTGGGTAGCGTTGGTTTAGCTGTGCAATACACCGCCCCACGGAGGTGCATGGGAAAGACGCCTGCCCTTACCCGCCGGTTGTAACTTTCGTTTTTATAAATGAGGGCGGGTTGCATCCATTTCGCCACCGCAAGCGTGCCATCGAGCCATCAGCCCCCCCCGCCGCCTTCTCAAAGTCTCATGGTCCCCAAGTCCCCCACTCATTGTCCCCGCCCGCAGAGCTTCGCGCTGCGATGCGGGCAGGTATTGCGGGGGACCTATTTGGGCCTGATCGAAAAAACGACGCACGGCGGACGAGGGCGTCCGCACTCCCGTCTGACGCTTTACAACTCCAAGTCTTCTTCTGTGTCCCTCCGTGCCCCCCCCGCCTGCAACGCTGCGGCGTAGCACTGCGGGCAGGTCTGTGGTGGAATGGATTGGTCAGAAGGGCGGAAGGAACATCGAACGTTCAACGCTGAACATTCAACATGGAACTCCTGACCAGGCTTCTGCAGAGCCGCGAAGCGATCCAAGAACTACGAGCCAAGAACAAAGAACAGGTTAAAAACCTATTCCACTTTCTGACGCAGGAGCGGTTAGGCTTCCACGCTGGCAGCAGCCACCTTGCCTTCACTGTTCACGATCTTCCCAGCGAGGTCGGCTTTGCAGTCGGCTTTGAGTTCGTCGCGGAATTTGCGGACGAAGGACTGCGTGGGCCAAGCGCTGGCTTCGCCGAAGGCGCAGATGGTGCGGCCGTCGATTTGCACGGCGACTTGCTCCAGGGTGTCCACATCATCGGGGCTGGCCTGACCGCTGACGATGCGGTCGCTGATCTTTTTCATCCACAGGCTACCTTCGCGGCAGGGGGTGCATTGGCCGCAGCTTTCGTGGGCGTAGAAGTTGTTCAGGTTGTTGATGACCCAGCTCATGCTGCGGCTGTCGTCCATGATGATGACGCCACCGGAGCCAGCCATGGTGCCGCAGGCGGCCATGGTGTCGAAGTCCATCGGGATGTCCATGATGGTGAGTTCGCGACCGTCCTTCATTTTGAAGGTTTCATCGGCCCGCAGCACTTTGGCGGAGGAGCCACCAGGAATGATGGCCTTGAGCTTGCGGCCGGGTTTGAGGCCGCCGCAGAGATCGTTGATGACTTCGCCCATGGTGAGCTTGCCGACCTGGATCTCGTAGTAGCCGGTTTTTTTTACATCACCGGAGACGCAGAGGATGCGTGTGCCGGTGTTGTTCGGCGTGCCGAGCTTGGCGTACTCCGCGCCGCCCATTTGCAGGATGTGCTTCACATGGCAGAGGCTTTCCACGTTGTTCACGATCGTCGGGCTCATGTAGAGGCCGAGCGCAGCGGGGAAATACGGCGGTTTGATGCGCGGGTAGGGGCGCTTGCCTTCGAGGGACTCGATGAGGCCGGTCTCTTCGCCGCAGATGTAGGCTCCGGCGCCGCGGTGAACGTAGATTTCGCAGTCAAAGCCGCTACCCTGGATGTTTTTGCCGAGGAAACCTTTCGCGTGGGCCTCCGCGATGGCTTTTTCGACGATGATGGCGGCCTGGGGAAATTCCTCGCGGATGTAGATGTAGGCGAGCTTGGCCCCGACAGCGAAGCAGGCGATGGTCATGCCCTCAATGAGCTGATGCGGGTCTTGATGGAGGATGTAGCGGTCTTTGAAGGTGCCGGGCTCGGATTCGTCGGCATTGCAGATGAGATAGACGGGCTTGGTGTTCGTGGGCGGGATGAAGCCCCACTTCACGCCGGTGGGGAAGCCCGCACCGCCACGGCCACGAAGTCCGCTGGCCTTCACCTCGTTGGTGATGGCGCTGCGCTCCATCTTGAGCGCCTTTTTGAGCATCTCGTAACCGCCGTCGGCGATGGCGCAGTCGATGGAGGTATTCCAGCCGACGCGATCGACGTTCTTGAAGATCAGGCGGTGTTCGCGTGGATGAGGCTCTTTTCCGGGGAGATACGAAATGGTGGACATGAGGGCGGGGCGAGTATGAAAACGTGAGGCGATGGGGCAAGAGGATTGTTCCCGGTTTACGCGGCAAATTCACGCGGCGGATGCGGGTTTGCATTGTCCGCCAAGCTGGCCGATAGGAGCCGCCCCATTCCTCCCGTTCCGATTGTGACCACCCCACGCCGCCCCGACCACGCCCCGAAGAAGCCCTCCCTGTTCAGCCGATTGAAGTCGGGCCTGAAGAAGGTGCTGAGAATGAAGCAACCCGTCGTGAAGGAGCTGGCCAAGGAAGCGCATGTGCCGCACCCCGACCATCCGGCGACGATTCACGCTCACAAACGCCCTGCGCACGAAAAAGCGCCCCATGATCGCCCCCCGCACCGCGAAGACCGCCCCCAGCGTGAGCGTGGTCCGCGTAGTGACCGCCCAGACCGGGGTCCTCGTGGCGACCGCCCTGAGCGTGGCCCTCGCAGTGATCGCCCCGAACGCGGTCCGCGTGGTGATAGGCCTGAGCGTGGCCGTGCGCCGCGTGAGGCCAAGCCCGAGCGTGAAAACCACGCCCCGGTGCCACCGCCGCCACCGCCGCCCGTGCCTGAAGGCCCCTACCCTCCCAACTGGGAAGTGCTGGGCCTTTCCCCCGCCGTCCTCGCGGCGGTGCGTGAAACGGGTTACGACAAGCCCACCACCATCCAGGAGAAGTCCATTCCGATCATTTTGACCGGCAAAGACCTCGTCGGTGCCTCCCAAACCGGCACGGGCAAGACCGCAGCCTTCGCTCTGCCCGCTTTGCACCGCCTGGGTGCCCCCGGAACCTTCCGCTGCCTCGTGCTGGAACCCGTTCGTGAACTCGCGGCCCAAGTCGTGGAGCAGTTTGAGAAATACGGCAAGCACACGGGCCTGCGTGTCCTTCTCGTCCACGGTGGCGTGGGCTATGAAAAGCAGCGCAAAGGCCTTCAGGAAGGCGTGGACGTCGTCGTGGCGACTCCGGGTCGCCTGCTCGATTTCATGCAGGAAGGCATCGCCGACCTGCGCGGCGTGGAAATCCTCATCCTCGATGAAGTGGACCGCATGCTGGACATGGGTTTCCTCCCCGACGTGCGCCGGATCGTCGAAAAGACGCCCGCCACCCGCCAGACGCTGTTTTTCAGCGCCACCATGCCACCTCAGATCAAGAGCCTGGCGGACTTTGCCCTGAAAGAACCCGAAAGCGTCGAAGTGGGCATCCGCTTCTCCGCCGCGGAGACCGTCAGCCATTACATGTATCCGGTGGCCAGCGATCAGCGCCAGGAGCTGCTGCTCGCCATTTTGAAGCAGACGCATTTCGAGAGCATGATGATCTTCACTCGCACGAAAGCGCAGGCGGATCAGCTTTACTCCGCCATCGAGCGCACCGGCGAATACAAAGCCGCCGTGATGCACAGCGACATCGGCCAGAAGGATCGCGAAAAGGCGCTCAAAGGCTTCCGCGAAGGTGAATTCGAAATCATCGTCGCCACTGACCTCGCCGCTCGCGGCCTGGACATCAGCGGCGTGACGCACGTCATCAACTACATGGTCCCCGAGCACAGCGAGGATTATGTGCATCGCATCGGCCGCACTGGCCGCGCCCAAAAAGAGGGCGATGCCTTCACGCTCTTCGCTGCCGATGAAATCATGAACGTGGCCTCCATCGAGCGCCTCATCAGCCAGAAGATCCCACGGCGGAAGCTGGATGGTTTCAGCTACAAATACACCACGGTGCTCGACGAGGAAGACAAGGCCCGCGGCATCATGACAGGCCGGAAGAAGAAGCGCCGGTAAGAGGCTTGGGTTTCAAACTGCCAATCAACCCAGGGCTGTTTGTAGTTCGGGCTTCAGCCCGTCAAGGAGCGCCCAATCGCGGCCTAAAGGCCGAACTACAAACAAGCAACGCTTTCCACACACGCTCCGACTTGTGAGAAATGCTAGTTAGTTACCGACGGAGACGGCTCCGAGAGCGGGCACCATGATCTCATCACCCGCGTTCAGCTTGGTCGTGGACTGGAGGTGATTCATCTCGCGGATGCGGGCTGGCGTGGTGCTGAACTGGCTGGCGATGCTTTCGATGTTGTCGGTGTTATCGACCCGGTAAGCGAGCACACCACGGTGCGTGTTGGCAGGAGGTGGAGTGGACTTTTTCGTCTCGGCGATCGTATTCGAAGGCAGAGCGACACTCGGCGGCGGCGGCATGCCATCGGGAAGGCCCACGCCGGGCATCGGGACCGTGTCGCTGGAAGCCTGGGCGGAAGGTTTGGAGACGGGTTTGGGCTTCGAGGAGGCCACGGAGCGGTTGGAGGAGACGGCTTTGCCACCGGGCAAAACGAGGCGCTGGCCCACGACGAGCTTGTTGGCATCCTTGATGCCGTTGAGCGAGGCGAGATTCGCGGTGCTGGTGCCATGGCGGATGGCGATGGCCTTGAGGCTATCGCCCGGCTTCACAGTGTAGCTGCCGCTGCTGGAAGAGCTGCTCGCGGTGAGGGCCGGACCGGTCGTGACGCGGGTCCCCTTCCCTGGAATGATCACGCGGGAGCCGGGGATGAGGCCGCCACCGACATCGACACGCGGGTTGGCATCCATGAGGGACTGACGGCTCACCCCATATTTTTTGGCGATGCCGGTGGAGCTATCTCCGGGACGCACATCGTGGTAGTAGGGCTTGTAGGTCGTCTGCGTGGTGCT
>JBILVU010000085.1:0-25787 GCA_044370285.1 Prosthecobacter sp. | reverse complement strand
CTTACATCGAGCGCTGGTGTGATGCGCATCACACACGCCAGCGTCTCGAAACCGTGAAAGCATCCATCCCGGCGGACTTGATCCTTTGAAACCGCCAATCGGCCTGACGGTGTCCGCACCTCAAGCAGCCCTGAATTTTCGCTGGCGCAACCTCCCTGACCGGCTACTATCCTCGCACTCTCGATTGAGATGGTGGCCGTAGTTCAACGGTAGAGCCCCAGATTGTGATTCTGGTTGTTGCGGGTTCGAATCCCGTCGGTCACCCCACTTTTCACTGGAGCGCCAGTGTTCCAGCGGCTTGAGTCGCGCCACACATGGACAAGCTGGAAACCATTCTCGGGCACACCTTTCGCGATCCCGCGCTGCTCCAGCTCGCGCTCACGCACGGTAGCGTCGGCTACGAGCACCAGCGCCCGCAGGCGGACAATCAGCGCCTCGAATTCCTCGGCGATGCCGTGCTGCAGCTTACGCTCTCACACCTGCTCTTCCATCAACTCCCGCAGGCCGATGAAGGCGTGCTGACCAAGGCCCGCGCCCAGCTCGTCTCCACCAAGGCGCTCGCCCGTGTGGCCCGTCGCCTGAATCTCGGCCCGCATCTGATCATGGGACGTGGCGAGGAGGCCAATGGCGGCCGGGATCGCGATTCCTCGCTCGCTGACGCGCTCGAAGCCATCGCGGGGGCGATCCATCTCGACGCCGGAAACTTGGCCGCGCAACAATTCGCCGCCCACATCTTTGCCGAAGACCTGCGCTCCATCGGCAAAGGCGATCTGGAGGCCAATCCCAAGGGTTTGCTTCAGGAGCAGATCCAAGCTGTCAGCACCGAATGCCTCGTTTACACCATCGTGGACGAAGAAGGGCCGGATCACGCCAAGCAATTCATCGCCGCGGTCTCCTGGCGCGAGGCGGAACTCGGCCGTGGCAGCGGTCGTAGCAAAAAAGACGCCGAAACCCAGGCTGCCCAAGCCGCACTGGACAATCCTGAGCTGAAAAAACGGCTGCGAACAGCCTGTGAACAGCAGAACCAACAAACCGTCAAAACCCCAGCCTGATGCCGACAACTCTGGGTTGTTCCGCTCCGCTCACAGAATTCATCAAATTCATTCACAGCAGCGATGACTGTGGAACCCGCATGGTTGCAAGGCGGAACGCGGTTGTTGCACTTCTTCGCAGCCCTTACTGATATGAAGATTTGGCGAATTGATTCATCTCAATCATAAGAGCTGCGAACAACTTCAATCCACCTGACCCCAGACCCTCGGAGTCTTGTATCCCTTTTCCATCGGAACGCTCTTCGGAGGAACAGCCTGCGCAGCCAGTTCAGCCAGCTTTGCACGCAGTTCAGCCACCTTTTCAGGCTGTGATGCGGCGAGGTTCGTCTTCTCATTTGGATCGCTTGCCAGATTGAACAGCTCCACGTTCTCGCCTTTGGCCATAGCGTTCTTCTTTTTGCCCTTTTTCTTCGTCTCACCGCCTCCATCCTCGCTGTCGGCGATGTTGCCGCCCAGCACGAGCTTCCAGTCGCCCATCCGGATCGCGCCATTGCTCGGTGTGGTGTTCAAGAGGATGAAACCGTGCGGGCTTGCGGCGTTTTGTGTGATTGCAGGCCAGGCGTCGCGTCCATCGAGCGGTAACTTCTGCTCCAGCGAGGCACCGCCGAGCTTCAGAAGCGTCGGATACCAATCCACGATGTGCAGCGGTTCCTTCACTGTGCTGCCTGCCGCGATGACGCCGTCCCAGGTGGCAAAGGCCACCACGCGTGTGCCGCCCTCGTAGAGCGTGCCTTTCCCCGCGCGCAGCGGGCCGTTGTCAGTGATCTGGCCGGGATTGGGTCCGCCATTGTCGCTGGAGAAGACGAAGAGCGTGTTCTGGCGCATGCCTGCCGTGTCAATCGCTGCTGCGATTTGCCCCACCGCCTCGTCCATGGCCGCCAACATGCCCGCGTATTTCTGGCGTGTGCCTTTGAGTTCCGCATACGGCTTCAGGTAGTCATCCGGCACCTGATACGGCCCATGCACCGCATTGAAGGGCACATAGAGAAAGAGCGGCTTCTTGGCATCGCGTTCACGAATCAGCCTCATCGACTCCTTGGCGATCAAATGCGTCGAGTAACCTTCATCATGGTTTTCTTTGTCATCCCTGTGCCAGTCAAAGCCGCCATCACGGATGTGGGTGAAGTAATCGAGCGCACCGTTGTAGTGGCCGTATTGATGATCAAAACCGCGCTGCAAGGGCAGGTAAGTCGGCTGGAAGGTGCCGAGGTGCCACTTGCCCACGATGGCGGTCTCATAACCCGCTTCCTTCAGCGCCTGTAGCAGCGTGCGTTCCTCCAGCGGCAGCCCATACTGAGCCCAGGGCCGCACCACACCGACCTGCAGGCCGTGTCGTATCGGGTACCGCCCCGTCATCAGTGCCGCTCGCGTCGGCGAGCACACCGGCTGCACATAGAACTGATCCAGGATCGCCCCCGCCTTCGCCAGCTTGTCCAGATGCGGCGTCTGGATGTCCTTCCCGCCCATGAAGCCGCAGTCCGCGCGGCCCAGGTCGTCCGCCAGGAGAAACACGATGTTCGGTCGCGGTGCCTCCTCGGCGGAAGTGGTCAGGGCAAAGCAGAGCGAGAGCAGCAGTCGTTTCTTCATGGTTGCTCTGGAACGAATGACTCAGTCTGGATTATTCACGTTCCCAGTCGGTCCGTCACGGCCTTGATGGCCTTCTGTCGGCTCTCCACACCGAGTTTTTGGAGGATGTGCTCCATGTGGCGTTTCACCGTGTGCAGGGTGACATCGAGAATCCCAGCGATCTCGGGGTTTTGCTTGCCCTCACACACCCAGTGCATGACCTCGGCTTCGCGTTCGGTGAGACCGAGGCTTTGAAGGCGTTCGATGGAGACTTGGGCTGATTCCTCCCGCAGTAGCAGGAAGCAGCGCTCGTCTTTGCAGCGCGCCAGGGAAACCACCAGTTTCTTCTCGCCCTCCTGGATTTCCAGCGGGGCAAACGCTGCTGAAGTCTCCATCATGCGGGCCAGCCACTCACGCACCAGCGGCGGAAGGCGGAAACGCTCCGCTCCGGGGCTGCGCTCCAGCTTTTTGCCAAAAAACCACTGCGCAGCCTTCTCGCCCTCCAGAATCTCGCCTTGCAGGGAGGAGATGATCAACTCGCAGACCACCGGGGCGTGTGAGGCACCGTTCTCCTCCGGCAGCGCAAGCTGCGTGGTGCTGCCGACGATGGTGCTGCGGTGGAGCGGCCCCTGCTGACCGTTGCTAAACGTGATGCGTTGGTTGGCGATGCGGATTTCATCGCCATCACGCAGGCGGCGGGCGCTGGTGATGCGCAAACCGTTGAGGTAGATCCCGTTGCGGCTGCCCAAGTCGTTGAGCCACCATTCGCTGTTATGGCTCATCAGCAGCGCGTGGCGGCGGGAAACCTGCACGTTGTTGATGGGGATGTCGTTGTCGGAACGGCGTCCGATGACACACGGCCCCGTCAAAGGCAGGGAACCTCCGCTCCATTTCAAGCAGGCTGGCTGTTCGTTTGTCACGGGTTGGGCGGACATCGGGTGAAGTTGAGCAGGAGAAGCGCCCGCGCAACGCGGCTGAAAAAAACTTGGTCGTATTGGTCTTCCGACCAATAGCGCGTTTTGGAGCTCTGGGCCATGCGTGGGGTGTTCACCCCATGCCACGGTCATGAATACGGACGTTTCCACTGTCATCCAGACACTTTCCTCCCGGGCCTGTACCTATGCCAGGAAGGACGCCACGCGCTCAAGCTGCCAACCCGCAGCTAGCACCGGCACCCAGCGTCCCTTTTGCATGCTTTGCGTCCATTGCCCGAAGTGCGTGGACAATCCACACAGCGTGAGCTGTGATCTGTGCGCCGCCTGCCGCGTCTGCTCGCTGCAAACCGGCAGGTCTTGAGGTTCATACGGCTGCCGTCGCTACCGCCATCACGCAGAAAGCTGCCAATCACATGGCACGCGCTGCATGGCTGGGACGGAGGCTGGTTTGAGGCGGAAAATCACGCGGGAAGGCCGCGAGCACAAAAAATCTGGTGTCATTCGTGCTCTATTCGCTATCCCTGCTGGATACCCCGCGACACTCGACAATGAACACCCCTCAAACCTTCACCACTGGCAACGGCTCCGCCGGCAAGTTTTACTCCCTCCCGGCTCTTGAGGCTGCGGGCATCGGCAAAGTCTCGAAGCTGCCGGTTTCCATCCGCATCGTGCTGGAATCGCTGCTGCGCAATCTGGACGGCAAGAAGGTCACCGAGGCCGATGTGAAGAACCTCGCGAACTGGAACGCGAAGAGCCCCGGCGAGTATGAAATCCCGTTCACCGTCGCTCGCATCGTGTTGCAGGACTTTACGGGTGTGCCGCTTCTCGTCGATCTGGCCGCCATGCGCTCGAAGGTGAAGCAGCTCGGCAAGAACCCGAAGATGGTCGAGCCGCTGGTGCCGGTCGATCTCGTGGTGGACCACTCGGTACAGGTCGATTTCGCCGGCACGCAGCAGGCGCTGAATCAAAACCTCGCGCTGGAGTTTGAGCGCAACAAGGAGCGCTACCAGTTCCTGAAATGGGGCGAGCAGGCCTTCGATACCTTCAAAGTGGTGCCTCCCGGCATTGGCATCGTGCATCAGGTGAACCTCGAATACCTCGCGAAGGGTGTGCTGGAGAAAGACGGTGTGTATTACCCGGATTCGCTCGTCGGCACCGACTCGCACACGACGATGATCAACGGCCTCGGCGTCGTCGGTTGGGGCGTGGGCGGCATCGAAGCGGAAGCGGGCATGCTCGGCCAGCCGGTGACATTCCTCGTGCCGGAAGTGGTCGGGGTCTATCTCACCGGAGCGCTCAAAGAAGGCGTCACCGCCACCGACCTCGTGCTCGAAGTCACTCAGAAGCTGCGCAAGCTCGGCGTCGTCGGCAAATTCGTCGAATTCTACGGCCCCGGCGCGGTCAGCCTGCCGGTCACCGATCGTGCGACGATCGCGAACATGGCGCCTGAGTATGGCGCGACGATGGGCTTCTTCGGCGTGGACGAAGAAACAGTCGCCTACCTGCGCGGCACCGGCCGCAGCGAGGAGCTTTGCAAGACCGTCGAGGCTTACTACAAGGCGCAGGGCATGTGGGGCATCCCCACGGAGAAAGGCAGCATCGAATTCACCACCGAGATGGAGATCGACCTCAGCGGCGTCGTGCCTTGCGTGTCCGGTCCGAAGCGTCCGCAGGACCGCATCGAGGTGCCCGCTTTGAAGACGAAGTTCCGTGACCTGCTCGGCGCGGATGTGAAGGCCGGTGGTTTCGGTAAAGCGGAGTCCTTCAAGCCCGCCGAAGTCGTCGTGAACAGCAAGGCCGACACGAAAGACACCATCACCGACGGCTCTGTGCTCATCGCCGCCATCACGAGCTGCACGAACACTTCCAATCCGAGCGTCATGCTCGCCGCGGGTCTGCTCGCGAAAAAAGCGAACGCGAAGGGCCTCACCGTGAAGCCTTCCGTCAAAACCAGCCTCGGCCCAGGCAGCCGCGTCGTGACCGATTACCTCACCAAGACCGGCCTCCAGGTCGAGCTCGACAAGCTCGGTTTCCAGACCGTCGGCTACGGCTGCACCACCTGCATCGGCAACTCCGGCCCGCTCGACGCCGGCATTGAAGATGTCGTCAAAGGCCAGGACGTCGTCGCCGCCTCCGTGCTCTCCGGGAACCGCAACTTCGAGGCCCGCGTGCATCAGAGCATCAAGGCGAACTTCCTCATGTCGCCCCCGCTCGTCGTCGCCTACGCCATCGCCGGCACCGTCGATATTGATTTGAGCAAAGACGAGCTCGTCGCCGGTAGCGGCGTCTATTTGAAGGACATCTGGCCCACGCTCAAAGAAGTGCGCGATGCCATGGAGTCCGCGCTTTCGCCCGATGTCTTCCGCAAGCTCTACACCGACTTCGCGTCGCAGAATCCAAAGTGGAACGAGATCCAGGGCAGCATCGGCGAGGTCTTCGAGTGGGACGGCAAATCCACCTACATCCAGCATCCGCCCTTCTTCGCCGACTTCAGCATGACCCCCGGCGACATCGTGGAAATCAAAGGCGCACGCCCGCTCGGCATCTTCGGCGACTCGGTCACCACCGACCACATCAGCCCCGCCGGAGCCATCAAGAAAGCCAGCCCCGCCGGCCGCTTCCTCACCGACAACGGCGTCACGCAGGCGGATTTCAACAGCTACGGCAGCCGTCGCGGCAATGACCTCGTCATGACCCGCGGAACCTTCGCCAACGTGCGCATCAAGAACCTCATGCTCGGCGGCAAAGAAGGCGGCGACACCTTGTTGCAGCCCGCAGGCACCGAAATGAGCATCTACGACGCGGCCGAGGCCTACAAAGCCGCAGGCACCCCGAGCATCATCCTCGGCGGTGAAGACTACGGCATGGGCTCCAGCCGCGACTGGGCCGCCAAAGGCACCCGTCTCCTCGGTGTGAAGGCCGTCATCACGAAGTCCTTCGAGCGCATCCACCGCAGCAACCTCGTCGGCATGGGCGTCCTGCCCTGCAACTTCAAGAACAAGGCCGACTACGACAAGGTCAAAGACCTCGCCGATGCCACCTTCGACCTCCTGGGCCTGTCCAACGACTTCAAGCCCATGAGCGAAGCCACCCTCCGCGTCCACAAGGCCGACGGCACGTCCTTCGACATCCCGCTGGTCGTCCGCATCGACACCCCCGTCGAAATCGACTACTACCGCGCCGGCGGCATCCTGCCGTATGTGCTCGCACAGATCCTGCGTGCGAACGGCTAAGCCGTAAAACGAACTTCCAAGTTCGTTTCTCGAACGACTCCAACGCCCCAAGCGGCCCTCGGCAAACCCCTTGCCGAACTCGCCCTTGGGGCGTTACTCTTTCCAGCACTGCCCTCCACCGCTTCACGCGGCCCCGCCATGATTCACAAGCTCTCCATCCGAAACTTCAAATCCATCCGCGAACTCGATCTCGATTGCCGCCGGGTGAACGTCTTCATCGGCGAGCCGAATGCAGGGAAGACGAATGTTTTGGAGGCTCTAGGACTGTGGTGTCCGGGCGTGCATTCGGAGCTGCGAAAGGTCTGCCGGGCCGAGTATGTTTCTGAACTATTCTTTGATCAAAACACAGAAGAGACGGTTTGTGTTCTTTTAGGCGGCGTCAATGTGCAGCTCATAAAGCATGATGGCGGTGCCAATCTTTGTTTTCCTGAGCATCCAGATCCAGAACTAAACGACGTAGTCGAACATGTGCCGATCAGCGATGATTTGACCATCAGCAGTAAACTTCGTCACTACCGAGTCGATGGCCCCAAAGTGAAATACTTCATCTACAACGCCAACGCCCCTTTCGATGAGGTGGCAAACGGCGGCCTCGCACCTCCCTTCGGCTCTAACCTCGCGTCACTGCTAGCCAACGACAAAACGGCCCGGCAGATCGCTGCGGACTACTTCTGTGACTCCCGCTATCGTCTTTCCGTCGATGTGGGCAAAAGGCACCTCGCCATGTCCCGGCAGGAAGACTCCGCCGTTGTCTCATTCCCTTACTCGGCCACCTCCGAAACCCTGCGACGCATGATTTTCTACCGGCTGGCATTGGAGACGAGCAAGAAGTGCATTCTCGCCTTCGACGAACCCGAAGCGAACTCGTATCCGCCCTACACCAAGATTCTCGCCGAGAGCATCGCGAAGGACGAGCAGGAGAATCAGTTCTTCCTGACGACCCACAGTCCTTACATGCTCACCTCGATCATCGGCAAAACTCCAGCGAGCGAGCTGAACGTCTTTGTTTGCCGCCTGGAAGGCTCCGAGACCAAAGTTTATCCGATGGATGAAGACCAGCGGATGGAACTCATGGAGATGGACATGAGCGCATTCTTCAACCTCGACCGCTTTCTCCCTGAGCTGCCATGATCTTCCTCGAATGCTTCAACGATGAAGCCGTGGTCCGGGCGCTTGGTTTTTCCAAAAGCCAGTGGCTCCATGAGCTTGCCAAATCACGCGTGGCCCATGCGCTGGAAATCAGCCGGAAGGCCTCGGACATTGCTCTTGTCGATCAAGACCCCGGACAGTCCTGCCCAACCTACTTGAGGGAGTTCAAAGCCGCTGAACCTAGGCCGGACTTGGGCCTCTGCCTTTATCGGCACCCCCAAAGCGGCAAACGCTTCATCGAAATCCAGCCCGACCTGGAACCTTGGCTTTATGCACAGGCTCAAGTCATCGGCGTTTCACCCGTCACGCACCATTTGCCGAAAAGACACGAAGACCTTCACAAGAACCCCAAGAAGCATCGCAGCCACTTGGAGAGCTTCATCAAAGCCTGCCTGGCCGCCAACAGCCCGCACCTCGCCAAGCTCGCCGAATGGCTCCGCCTCGCCTGAGGCCCATTCTTCATTCGGAATTCCCTCATTCGTCATTCCCCCAATGTCCCCGCACGATCTCCCCGACCTCGAAGAGCGCCTCTCACGCCCCACACCGGCGGTGATCGACCTCATGCGGCAGATTCCGGGCGATTTCATCGTGCTCGGCGCGGCGGGAAAGATGGGGCCGTCACTCGCCCGCATGATCAAACGCGCCAGCGACGACGCGGGCACTGCGAGGCGAGTCATCGCCGTGTCGCGTTTCAGTTCGCCGGGTTCGCAGGAGGAATTCAATGCGCATGGCATCGAAACCGTCGCGCGAGACCTCCTCGATGCGAACGCTGTCTCCTACCTCCCCGCCGCGGCAAATGTCATCTACATGGCGGGCATGAAATTTGGGGCCACGGGCAATGAATCGCTTACCTGGGCCATGAACGCCTGGCTGCCCGGCCTCGTGTGCGAACGCTACAGCCGCAGCCGCATTGTCGCCTTCTCCACCGGCAATGTGTATGGCCTCACACCCGTCGAAAACGGCGGCAGCCGCGAGGAGGACGCGCTCAATCCCGCCGGTGAATACGCCATGAGCTGCCTCGGCCGCGAGCGCCTCTTCGAGCACTTCAGCCGCGTGCGCGGCACGCCCGTCTCGCTCATCCGCCTGAACTACGCCTGCGATCTGCGCTACGGCGTGCTCGTCGACATCGCCCGCAAAGTGTGGGCCGACGAGCCCGTCGATGTCACCATGGGCCACTTCAACACCATCTGGCAGGGCGATGCGAACGCGCTCTCGATCCTCTCCCTCGCCCACGCCTCCTCACCCGCCACCGCCTTCAACATCACCGGCATTCGCACCCTCTCCGTGCGCGAAACCGCCCTGCATTTCGGCGAACTCTTCGGCAAAACACCGCATCTCACCGGCGCCGAGGCCCAAGACGCCCTGCTGAGCAACGCCACGCGCTCCATCCTCTCCCTCGGGCCGCCCTTTGTCAGCGAAACCGACCTCATCGAGTGGACCGCCGACTGGATCAAACGCGGCGGTGCCTCCCTCGGCAAACCCACTCACTTCGAGTCTCGCGATGGCAGGTTCTGACAAAGTAGCGCAGTTGCTCCGCAACTGCTCAGCAGGACCAGTTGCGGAGCAACTGGACTACTTTGACGTCCGCGCCGCACTCCATCGCGGCCTTGTCATTCCCGCCTGCCCGCTGGCGCTGAATGCCTCGCGCAAGCTCGACGAACGACGTCAGCGTGCCCTGCTGCGCTACTACCACGCCGCCGGAGCCGGTGGCATCGCGGTTGGCGTGCACACCACACAATTCGCGATCCGCGATCCGAAGCACGCACTCTTTGAACCCGTGCTCGCGCTCGCCGCCGAAGAGTTCAAAAACGATCCGCGACGCCTCGTGCGCATCGGCGGCGTGTGCGGACTCACTCCACAGGCCGTTCGCGAGGCCACACTGCTTCGCGAGCTCGGTTACGATGCCGCGTTGCTCAGCCTCGGAGCCCTCAAATCGGCCACCGAGGCCGAAATGATCGCTCACTGCCGCCAGATCGCCGAAATCATCCCGATCATCGGTTTTTACCTCCAGCCCGCCGTGGGCGGAAAAGTGCTCCCGCGCTCGTTTTGGCAACAATTCGCCGAAATCGAGAATGTCGTCGCCATCAAGATCGCGCCCTTCAACCGCTACCAGACGCTCGATGTCATCCACGCCGTCGCCGAGGCCGGACGCGACGACATCGCGCTCTACACCGGCAACGACGACAACATCGTGCTCGATCTCCTCACCCCGCATCGCCTCCGCGTGAATGACCGCGTCGTCGAAAAACGCATCGTCGGCGGTTTGCTCGGTCATTGGTCCGTGTGGACGCGCAAAGCCGTCGAACTCCTCGAAACCTGCCGCAGCGGCCAAGTAACGCCCGACCTGCTCGCCCGCGCCATCGAGGTCACCGACAGCAATGCCGCCTTCTTCGATGCCGCGAACGCCTTCGCCGGCTGCATTGCCGGCCTCCACGAAATCCTCCGCCGCCAGGGCCTCCTCGAAGGCCTCTGGTGCCTTGATGAGCACGAAACGCTCAGCCCCGGACAGCTTGCGGAGATCGACCGCGTCTGCGCCGCCTACCCGCACCTCAGCGATGATGCCTTTGTTGCCGAGCATCGCGATGCCTGGCTGCGGTGATCGGCATGTCTCCGCCATTGATCCGTTCCAGCCTGAGGCTTACAGAAGCGAGAATGAAAAACCTTCCCGCATGTCTCGCGCTTTCGGTCATCCAGACCCTGGCATCGGCTGCATCTCCCGCTGTGATCCCCACCCCTGTCGCCGAACAACGCCCGCACGCTGAAACCCATCATGGCATCACGATCTCGGATCCGTGGCACTGGCTGCGTGATCCGAAGTATCCGAAGGTCACCGACAAGAAGGTGCTCAGCTATTTGAAGGCCGAGAATAGCTACTTTGAGGCCCACATGGCGGCGCAGAAGCCGTTGGTGGAAAAGCTCTTCGAGGAGATGAAGGGCCGCATCCAGGAAGACGATAGCAGCGTGCCGCAAAAGGATGGCGACTGGATTTACTGGTCCACTTTCACCAAGGGTTCGCAGTATCGCCGTCACTATCGCAAGCCAGCCGCTGGCGGCGCGGAGCAGCTCATTCTCGATCAAAACGAACTCGCCAAGGGCAAAGACTACTTCCAGCTCAATGCCCTCGTGATCAGCCCGAACGGCAAGCTCATGGCCTATGCGTATGACGATGACGGCTCCGAGCGCTTCGAGGTGCATGTGCGTGATCTCACGACGGGCAAAGACCTGCCGGATGTCATTCCAGGCACGCTTTCCAGCCTCGTTTGGACCTCCGACAATGCCGGACTCGTCTTTGGCTATGCCAATGACAACTGGCGCACCGACAACATCCACTACCACCGCCTCGGTGATGACGTGAAGAAGGCCAAACGGCTCTACAAGGAGCCAGACATCGGCTTTAGCTGCGATGTAGACCTCAGCGTGCAGGAGGACTGGATCATCCTCGGCACCGGCGATCAGGTGACGAGCGAGGTGCGGCTCATCCCAGCGGCGAATCCGCTCGCGGAGCCCATTCTCATCAGTCCGCGAAAAGTGGGCCGCGAATACGATGTCGATGTGCGTGACGGCGTGCTCTACATCCACACGAATGACGAGCATGTGAACTTCCGCATCGCCACCGCGTCGCTGGAGAAGCCCGGCGAATGGAAAACGCTCATCGCTGGCAGCGACCGGCATTACCTGACCGACATCGGCCTCTTCAAAGACTTCTTCGTCACCGAAGGCCGCATCGATGGGCTCGATCAAATCGAGATTCGTCGCTACGACGCTCCTTTGAAGCCCGAGCCGATCGTTTTTCCCGAACCGAGCTACGCCGCACAACTCGGTGCCAATCCCGACTACGCCATGTCGAAGCTGCGCATCGACTACGAGTCCATGGTCACGCCAGCTACGGATTACGACTTTCACCTCGATAGCTGGAAGCTGGAAACGCTGAAGGTGCAGCAGATCCCCAGCGGCTACGATGCCAGCCAGTATCAAACCGAACGCATCATGATCACTGCTCGTGATGGCGAGCAGGTGCCGGTTTCCATCCTCACGAAGAAAGGCTTCAAAAAGGACGGCAACCAGCCGCTGCATCTCTACGCCTACGGAGCCTACGGCATGGCCACGCCGCCGGATTTCAGCACGAGCCGCCTCTCACTCGTCGATCGCGGCTTTGCCTATGCCATCGCCCACATCCGCGGCGGCGATGACATGGGCTATCAGTGGTATCTCGACGGCAAGCTGCAAAAGCGCACAAACACCTTCAATGACTTCGTCGATGCCGCCCGCGGCCTCATCGAGCGCAGCTTTACATCCAAAGGCCGCATCACCGCCAGCGGCGGCAGCGCCGGTGGCGAGCTCATGGGCGCGGTCGCCAATCAAGCGCCGGAGCTTTTTGGAGCCGTCGTCGCCCATGTCGCCTTCGTCGATGTGCTGAACACGATGCTCGATGAAGAACTGCCGCTCACCCCCGGCGAATGGCCCGAGTGGGGCAATCCCATCACGGACAAAGCCGCGTTCGAGTTCATCCGCAGCTACAGCCCTTACGACAACGTGAGCGCCAAGGCCTATCCGCCGATGCTTTTCACCGCCGGCTTGAACGATCCGCGCGTCACCTACTGGGAACCGGCCAAAATGGTCGCCAAACTCCGCGCCATGAAGACCGACAAGAACCTGCTTCTCCTCAAAACCAACATGGGCGCCGGCCACGGCGGCAAATCCGGCCGCTACGAGCACCTGCACGAGGTGGCCGAGGAAATGGCCTTTATCCTCTGGCAGATGGGCGTCGAGAAGTGAAGCGCTGCCTCAGACCTCGTCCGCCGAGGGATCGAAGGGCTTGTTGAACTTCGGTCCCCGCTCGCCGCCGTAGGTTTCGCGAAGGTATTCATCGCCCTCGCTTTTCGTCCGCCGGATGTTCTTCGGTGCCACGAGATTCCCCGCGCGCCGCCGCGCCGCGCGGCCCGCCTGCCATTGCTCCCAGGTCCAACGGCGGTCGGGTTTGATGGGTAGTTTCGATGGAGTCATACCGCGAGAATACCCTCAATCCGGCCTCTTCGGCAAGAGAGACGACGTCGAAGGCAATTCCGGCATGAAAGATGCCCCGCTTTGTGCGTAGTCCTCAGCCCCCCATGCGTCGTTTCGCCGTCTTTTTTGTCCCTTCGGTCCTTCTTGTCCTTCCAGCCCGCTCCGCCGACTGGAAGGCCGTCGAGTCCATGCTCGCGGCCAAGTGCTACGAGTGCCACAACGCCGAAAAAATGAAGGGCGATGTCGATTTGAAGCAATTCGCGGCCGATCCGAAGCTCGCGGCGGAATTTGAAATCTGGACCAAAGTCAAAGACACCATCGACAACGGCGACATGCCGCCGCGAAAGGCGAAACAGCTCACCTCCGAGGAAAAAGCCGGCATCACCGGCTGGGTACAGCATTCGCTCGATCTGCTCGCGGAGGCGAAATCCGGCGATCCAGGCCCGGTGACGATGCGTCGCCTCACGAATGCGGAGTATGACTACACGATCCGTGACCTCACCGGACGCGAATACGGCCTCGCCAAAGAATTCCAAACCGACGGCGGTGGCGGTGAAGGCTTCACCAACACGGGCGACGTGCTTTTCATGAGCCCGGCGGCCATCGACAAGTATTTCGCATCCGCACGCAAGCTCGCGGATCATGCCACGATCATGCCGGGCACCGGTGTCGTGTTTCATCCGAACCGCATCGGTCTTCGCGGGCCGGAGCAGGTCAAAGCGCAGGCGCAGCAGGGCCTCTATGTGTGGTATCAGCAGAAAGCCGCGCCGCATCTGCCGAAGGACGACGAAGACATGCGCGAGGCCGATTACATGCTCGCCTGCTGGAAGCACAAGCACGCCAAGACGCCGCTCGATCAGCTCGCCAAGGACATGAAGCTCAGCATTCACTTCCTGAGCAACTGGTGGAACCTCGTGAACAGCACGGAGCCGAAAAGCCGATTCCTCGATCTCACTCGCGTGGCCTGGCGCGAACTGCCTGCCGATGAAAAAACGGCGCACGAGCGCATCAAGGCCATCGAGGCGGACCGACTCTCCTGGAACAACCCCAAGCATCCCGGTAGCGGCCCCCAGCGCTGGCAGCAGGACAGCGACGGCATCCGCCCCTATCCGATGCAGACCTCCGTGAACGGCAAAACGCACGTTCATCTCTGCTTTGGCGACATCGGCGATGGCAACAAGGGCGACATCGCGCTCGTGACCTACATCGAGGTCAGCATCGGCAAGAAGAAGGAAAACTACTTCCACTGGCTCAACAAGACACTCGACGAAAAGAAGAAGCTGGCCGCTGCCAACCCACCGCCACCGAATCTCGATGCGCTGAAGGCCCGCATTGCCGAGCTGGAAAAAATGCGCGGCGTGTATGGCAAGCACCCGCAGCCTGGCCGCCAGATCGAGCCGCAGGTGCTCGCCTTTGCCGCGCCCACCGTTTTCACCCTGCCGCTGCCGGAAGGTGCACACTGGTTGAAGGTGGACACACGCCTCGACATGCAAAACCCCGAGGTCGATGCCGCCACCATCCAGTGGACGCTCAGCACCGACAAGCCGCGCGATGTGACGAAGATCATCCCCGGGGTGGTCACCATCTGGAAGCGCGGCACCAAAGCCGCCAGCGAGACGATGAACGACTTCAACAAGATGAAAGCCGCGTTCCCCGATATGTTTGAGCGACGCCTCGAAGAAGTCGCGAACAACCTCTACCGCGGCGGCAAGCCGAACATCACCGTCTATTATTTCAGCGATGACCAACTCGGCCAGCTCCTCGGCCAGCAGGACAAGGACATGCTCGTCGCGATGAAGAAGGACTGGGGCTACAACGCCACGCCGAACCTCAACAAACAGCAGCAGCAGGAATACGACGGTGCCCTGCTCTGGCACCTGCATCAGTTTGCCCGCAAAGCTTGGCGCAGACCCATCACCGAGGACGAAACCAAAAAACTCGACGCCCTCTACTTCGCCAGCCGTGCGAAGGAACTCGACCGCGAGTCCTCCGCGCGTGAAGTGCTCGTGCGCGTGCTCGTGTCGCCGAATTTCCTTTTCAAAGCCGAGACACTGCCGCCCATCGCCGACGCGAAGACCACCGAGGTGCCGCTGAACGCGCACGAGCTCGCCTCGCGCCTCAGCTACTTCCTCTGGGCTTCCTTGCCCGACTGGCAGCTCCGCAAAGCCGCTGATGACGGCAGTCTCTTAAAGCCCGAAGTGCTCGCCGCACAGACGCAACGCATGCTGCGCGATTCAAAAGCCTCCGCTTTGGCCAAAGAGTTCGCGGGCCAGTGGCTGAAGTTCAACGGCTTCGACGAGAAGAGCACCGTCGATGAGAAAAAGTTCCCACAGTTCACCCCCGAACTGCGAAACGACATGCAGCGCGAAGCCGTGGAGTTCTTCACCCACCTCGTCCGCGATGACCGCAACGTCTCCGACATCATCGGCGGCGACTACACCTTCCTCAACGAACGCCTCGCCAAGCATTACGGCATCCCCGGCGTCACCGGCGGCGACTTCCGCGAGGTCAAAGCCGCGCAGCAAAACCGCGGCGGCCTCCTCGGCATGGGCGCCATCTTGACGAAGACCTCCCGCCCCCACCGCACTAGCCCCGTCGTGCGTGGCGATTACCTTTATCAGGTCGTCCTCGGCTTCAGCAGCCCACCGCCGCCGCCGAACGTCCCCGAACTCAAAGAAACCAGCAAACCCTCCTCCCTGCGTGAAGCCCTCATGCAGCACCGCACCGACTCCGCCTGCGCCGTCTGCCACGAGCGCATCGACCCCCTCGGCTTCGCCTTGGAGAGCTACGACCCCATCGGTCGCTTCCGCCCCACCGATGAAGCGGGCGGCAAAATCGACGACACCGGCGAAATGATGGATGGCACCAAGTTCACCGGCTTCCCCGGCCTACGCGACTACCTCAAAAAGAACGAGCCCCAGTTCCTCACCCAATTCACCCGCAAACTCCTCGGCTACTCCCTCGGCCGCCAGACACTGCCCAGCGATAAAAAGCTCCTCCAGCAGATGCAGACCTCGCTGAAAGCCAACGGCGGCAAGTTTTCCGCTGCCGTGTTGGAGATCGTGAAGAGCAGGCAGTTCCTCAATCGCCGAGGCGAGCCGCAAGTGGCGGGGAATCCGTGATTTCATCCAAAAAGCGCACCCGGCAGGGATCGAACCTGCGACCGACGGATTAGAAAATCGAAATTGGACTGATAACGCCTGATGAGGCTTGATTTGCTCCAATCGCTGCAAAGCCCGCCGTTTCAGGGCTTCGCGATTGCCGCCCCTCTTTGACACTCATCACGCGTTATCAGACATGAACAAGAAAACTGTCCAAGATGTGTCCAAGCCTGCGAGCACCGAAAACGCCGCCGGTGATTTCGTGCCAGCGTCCAAGCGGAAAGCGCCGGACTCCGGGGCTATCTACGCAAAGACGGATGTTCGTTACTGGCGAAACCGGCTCTTTCGGAACTCCTACCACCGAAACGGCCAGCGGCATGAAGTGGCGGATTGGTGCATGAAGATTGCCCACGCTGGAAGGCGTGAGACGATCAACCTGCGCACCGCGAATCAGACGGCAGCGGCTCAAAAGGCGGCAGACATCTACCGCACCCTTGTAAGCAGTGGATGGGATGCCGTTCTTGATCTGAACAAGCCTAAGCCGGTGAAGGTGCCAAAGCCTGCGACCGTGGGCGAGTTCATCGCGGCAGCATCCAGCGTTGCCACGGCGCGGCCTGTGAGCGTGTGGGAGTATGCCGGGGCGCTTCGCCAGATTGTCGCCGATGTGGCGGGCTTGGATCGCAGCGACCGCACGAAATGGGCAGGCCGCACCGGCGGGGCGCAAGCATGGCGTGACAAGGTGGACGCACTGCCGCTTTCCTGTCTCACGCCTTCCGCAGTGCATGCTTGGAGAATCTCCACTCTGAAAAAGACCGGCGCAGACCTGGCTAAGCAGCGAGCGGCAAAGACGACGATCAATAGCGTGATTCGGAAAGCGAACTGCCTCTTTGCCCGGAAGATCATCCGCCACCTTGACCGCTCTTTGATCCTGCCGCCGCCTCCCTTCGCGGAGGTGGAGTTTTTCGAGCGGCAGAGCATGCGCTATGAATCCAAAATAGATGCCGCCACGCTGATAGCGGCAGCGCGTGAGGAGCTGGGCGGCGATGCTTCCAAGCTGGAGCTGTGGAAAGCCTTTGTGCTGCTGATGTTCGCGGGCCTGCGCAGAAACGAGGCGGATAAACTGCGCTGGGCATCGGTGGACTTCGCGGCGGGCCTTTTGCGGATTGAGGATCACGAGCACTTTCAACCGAAGTGCGAGACGAGCAAAGGAGCCGTGGAGCTGGACGCGGAAGTTATCGCCATGATGCGCGGATGGCGGGCCGTTGATCCTGGCCTTTATGTGCTGCGCTCCCGTGTGGCTCCGGTGACGAATGCGAACCAGCGCCGCTATCGAGCGAACCGCACGCTTGATGCCTTGATGGCATGGCTTCGCGGGCATGGCATCACAGCGGAAAAGGCGCTGCATGAGCTGCGGAAAGAAGCCGGTTCTGTGGTGGCACAGCGGCACGGCATCTTTGCGGCCTCGCGCTTTCTCCGCCACTCTGACATCAAGCTCACGAGTGCGCATTACGTCGATAAAAAGGGACGCGTGACCGTGGGGCTTGGTGGCCTGCTGAATGAGTCGCCGGCGAGGGATGCGCCAGAGACGAACATCACGCCTTTTCCCGCGCCGATGAAGCTGGCCGGATCACACGAAACCGAACGCAAAACCGCATGAAGACGGCCTACTTTCTCCGCATCATCGGAGTGAACGCGCCTTGGTCTGTTGGGTGTGCCGTCTTCTGAACAAAGAATAACTTCCCGGCACCCTCCCGTTTCTGTCTCGAACCATGCCAATAGCTTCCGCTAGAGTGTGCTGAAAATCGTCTATTCGGCCTTCCGATTGGTAGTGTCGGCCGATTTCGCAAAGAAGCTGGAACAACTGCTTTAGCCCTTCATCACTTCGCACGCAGAATGGTGAACGAGGGCTATACCGATCATTTTTGAGGAGGCATCTACCCGCGCTTTTTGGCCGCTCTGCCGCACTCAGAATTTCAGAGATACTCACCTTGCCCTGGTGGCGTGTGATGATCCCACTCTTTAGCCATCTTTCGATGGTTCGTCGGTGAATGCCGGTGTGAGCGGAAGCCTCTGCAATCGTCAAGTCGTGCATGCGGCAAATTGCGACAAATTGAACGCCTCACAAGAGGGAAAACCTTATCTCACTTTGACACGGCTGCTCCTGAGTAGCCATGAACTCGCATACATCACCCCCGCCATCTGAATCCGCCGTCGTCGAAGCCCGTTCTTTGACCTATCAACAAGCCGCCGTCCGTTTGGGCGTGTCAGCCATCACGCTCCGCCGATGGCGTGCGGAGGGCAGGTTCAAAGTGCGGGTTTTCTCTCCGACTCTTGTCCGCATCCCAATTGATGAGATCGAGCGCATGGAAAAGGAGGCGCTGGTATGAGTGGCGAGGAACTTCCCCTCTCTGGTGAACCTTCTCCATTGGAGGCTTTTGATGCGTTCAAGCGCCGCCGCGCTGATGTGAAACCCGCACTCATCAAAGCCGCCCGTGCCATCAAGGCCGCATTCGGCATCGAGTGCGACATTCATACGGCCTACGGTCTCGCCACGGAACTCTATAACCTCAAGTGCTGCCGTTCCTGGCTCCCGGCTTTCGCCCGTGAAATCGAGCAGGAAACTGATTTGAAATTCAGCACACGCACGAGCCGCTTTGATGAAGGGGGCACGTTGTTATGACGCGCCTCGATCTGGCAAAGGAGCGGCTGACGATTCCAGACCTCGCCGCGCTGCGAGGCTGGCAATGGGAGCCGGGGCGTTCGTGCCGTGTGCCGTATCGGGCGGATAAATCCCCCTCGGGCAGTGTGTATGCGGATGGCCTCTTGATGTTTGACCATGCCACCGGCGAGACGCTGGATGCACCGGCCATCCTCGCGAAGGTGGAAGGGCTTTCGCCTCAAGACGCCTGCCGCCTGTTTATCGAGCTGGCACGCATCCGCCCGGAGGAATGCGACGGCGACCGTCACCGCGCCAGCTTTGCCCCACGGCGAGCGCCAGAGACTCCACCGCCTTTGCCAGCCAAGCCGGAGCTTCCCGCTTTGTATGCGCCGCATGACGGGCACCTGAGAGCGATTGCGCGGATTCGTAGCCTTGACCTGGCTGCGCTGGAAATGGCCGTTGCACGCGGCCTGCTGTGGACGTGCCAGCATCGCGGCTTTGCATGCTGGGCTGTGACGGATGCGGTCCGGTGGCTGTGCCAAGTGCGCCGTCTGGATGGGAAGCACTTCACGCGGCAAGACGGCTCCACGTTCAAGGCATGGACGCTGCCAAAGTGCCGCGCTGGCTGGCCGCTGGGCATCGGGGAGGCGCGAGACTTCCCGCTCATCGCCATCTGTGAAGGCGGGCCGGATATGCTCGCCGTGCTTCACCTGGCTAGTGCGCTGGGCTGTGCGGATCGTGTCGCGCCGGTGGCGATGCTGGGGGCGTCCACGCGGATTGTAGCGGACGCGCTGCCGTTCTTTGCGGGAAAGCGTGTGCGCATCTTTCCCCATGCAGACGCCGCGCATGAGGACGGCAAAGCGCCCGGCCTGGAAGCCGCCGCCCGCTGGCAGGATCAACTGACCGCCGCCGGGGCTGAGGTGGATGTTTTCGATCTGGCAGGCATCCCCGGAGCGGATGGCGTGCTGTGCAAAGACCTGAACGACCTCGCCCGCGTGCCGGTGGCGTCCTTCGATGACGATTTGGCCGCGCTGTTTGAACCCTGAACCCTTTCCCGCCTGCTGTGAGTGCCAGAGAATCCAATCCCGCCAATGATGGCGATTACATCACCGATGCACCGCCGCTGCCTGCGCCTGCGCAGAAACCTCGCTCCCGTGTGGGCCGCGTGGTGAGGACAGCGAAGAACCAGCCCGCCCGTTTCGAGGATAAAGCCGCGCCTGGTGCTCCACCTCGTAAGCGCCCCGCCAGTGCCAAGTCTGGCAGGCCTGCCGCGCCCGCTGCTGCACCTGCACCGCCGCCTTTCGATCCCGCGCCCATCGTGGAGCAAGTCGGCCTCTACTGGCTGAACGGAAAGAATTACTGGATTCCCTCGCCCTCGGGCGTGTGGCTGGAATCCACGGAAGCCCACGCGGGAAAGGAGCTGCGGGCCTTTGGCGTGTCTGCACAGCGTCCCGAAGGCGGAGGGCTGTCACAGGTGGAGCTGGCCTTGCGGCACGTCCGGCAAGGCCGCGTGCTCGATCTGGTGATGAACCTCGCGGGCCTCGCCGCCGGGGTGCATGATCTGGATGGCCGCCGCATTCTGGCGCGTGAATCGCCGCGCCTCATCACGCCCGTTGCCGGTGACTTCCCCGTGATTGAGGCCATGCTCTACGGCCTGCTTGGCAAGGAGCAAACGCCGCGCTTCCTGGCTTGGATCAAGAATGCCCTCGAATGCCTCATGGAAAGATTTCAGAGGCCCGGCCTTGTGCTTATTCTCGCGGGTTCAGGAGGCTCTGGGAAAAACTTTTTTCAAGATCACTTCATCACTCCACTGTTGGGCGGCAGGCAGGGAAATCCGAGCGGCTATTTATTCCAATCGTCCGACTTCAATTCAGAGCTGTTTGGCTGCGAGCATTTGGCGTTGCAAGACCCCGCTGGCTCTACTCGCACGGAAGAGCGTCAATTTTTTGGCGAGCGATTGAAGGCCATCGCAGCAAATGAACTGCATCGCTGCCACCCGAAGGGACGCGAGGCCATCACCCTTGCTCCTTTCTGGCGCTTGAGCGTGAGCCTGAACGATGATCCCGACAAGCTGCGCATCCTGCCGAATCTCAACGCCCCGGACCTGAAAGACAAAGTTCTTTTGCTACGCGTGCTGAAAGCCGCGATGCCCATGCCCACGGATACAAATCAGGAGCGGGCCGCCTTCCGTGCCGCCATCGTGGCAGAGCTTCCGGCCTTCGTTCATTATCTGCTGAACGTGAAAGTGGACGCGAAGCACTTCGATTCGCGCTTTGGCTGCCGCGCCTGGCTGAACCCTGAGATTGCCGCCATGCTCTACGATGATTCACCGGCGGGCCGTTTGCTTGAGCTGATAGACCTCGCCGTTTTCGATGACGACGAATCGAAGGACAAGGCATGGGAAGGCGGGGCCGATGAGCTGGAAGAGGTTCTTGTTTCGCCCGCCTCGCCAATCGAGCGCGAGGCCGTGCGGTTCTGCAATCACAACAACGTCGCCCGCTTGCTCGCCCGTCTGGCAGAGGATATGCCGGGCCGCGTGTCGAAGCATCGCACGAATAGCCGCCGCTTGTGGAAGATCACGCCGCCCCCGATGGAGAGAGCGTGAGAGAGCCAAGAGGGTTGAGACCCCAATTCCCCCTTCTTCCGCCACGGTTCCTAAGTGCTCAATCTTTGAGCAACCCCTTCAAACCCTCTCAGACCCTCCCAACCCTCCTACTTTCTTGGAAAATCAGGGCTTTCAGACTCGGAGGGTAGGGCGCAAAACAAACCAAAACAGAGGCTTACCCTCGCCGCTCATCGTTCGCATTCGCTGGCTCGCCTTCAAAGTGGCATTTTTCTGTGAGGGTTCGGAGGGTTCCCTTCGCGCTTCCCTCATCTGCCCACTCGCTCCGGGCCGTCATCGTGGCAGCGGCCTTCATGGTCTGAATGGCTTGGAAAGTATGACGGCAGTGACATCATGGGTGAAAAGGATGCGTCACGCTGGAAGCCTTGTGTCTGCTTGGGGTTCCTGTCGGAGTGACGCTTGTGACGCTTCATTTTAAGTTCATGGGAAATAAGCATTCTGTCACCCCCCTCCCACCGGGGTAAGGAATCTTTTTGCCGCCCCTCTCTCCACTCGGGTTTTGCGTCTCCCGGCTTTTCTGCGTCGTGTCGCGACATCTCCAAAGCGACGCGCAAGCGCGCAAAGGACTGTCGCAAATTGCGCTTTGGTGTCGCAATTTGCGCTTTGCGACACTTGCGCAGAGGAAACGGGAAAGAGAGGGATGTGGCTTTCGCTGCCGGGCATCGCGCCCCTCGTTCCTTTGTCGGCCTGACACCAGCGGCGCAAGGTGGGCCGCTGTGGGGAGCCGGGGTTTGACCTGGCTCCGGTCTGTGCCGCCGGTTTCATGCGCTGCCGCGTTTCGGGTAAGAGATGAAAACTGGCGTCACTTGCGTCACTGCGTCATTCGCCGGGCCTTCCCCTCGTGAAGCCCGGCGGCGAGCGTGACGGCACCGGGCCGGGGTGGCGTCACTGGCTTCCCCTGGATGCGTCACGCCTTCCCGGTGGCCTCGATCTGCGGGCCGGGTGCTGAATTGAGGCCGGAAGTGTATTCAAATAATCGTTTGGCCGTAAAACGCCTGTTTTGCCCACGAAGTGAGGCCGCCGGATGCCTCGAAAGAGTGTATCCAGAAAATCATTTGATTATTTGAATACACTTGGCACCGTGGAACACATGAAGCCCGCCGCTACTCCCGTCCCAGTCGCCATCCTCGTTCGCGTCTCCACCGCCAAACAGGAAACCGCCCGCCAAGTCTCCGAACTCCGCGCCCTGGCTGACTCGAAAGGCTGGCAGGTTGTCGCCGTGTGCGAGGAAGCCGTTTCTGGCCGGGCCGATGAGTGCGACCGCCACGGCCTGCATGCGGTGGAAGAGCTGGCCCGCGCCGGGAAGGTGAAAAAGGTTCTGGTGCATGAAGTGTCCCGCCTTGCCCGCCGGAATTCCATCGTTCACCGCTTCGTGGAGACACTGGAAGAGCTGAACGTCTCCCTTTACTGGCACAGTCAGGCTGTGGAAACCTTGCTGCCATCCGGCAAGCGTAACCCTGCCGCCTCTGTGATGCTGGCCTTGCTCGCTGAAATGGCCCGCAGCGAGACGGAAACCCTTCGCGAGCGAATCAATAGCGGCCTTGCGGAGGCCCGCCGTAAAGGCGTGAAGCTGGGCAGGCCGTCCGGCTCAAGCCTTTCCGGTGACGATCTGCTCACGAAGCACCGCGACGTGGTGAAGGCACTGAAAGCAGGCCAGAGCGTGCGCAATGCCGCCAAGATCACCGGCAAAGGGCCGTCCACCGTTCAGCGCGTGAAAGCCGCTCTGGCCGCCTGAAAGTGTCCAAGATGTGTCCAAGCGGGGCCGAATTGAAGATTTTTTCGAGGGGCCGGAAATCGCTGGAAGCCTTGATTTTACAAGGGCGCACCTGGCAGGGATCGAACCTGCGACCGACGGATTAGAAATCCGCTGCTCTAGTCCACTGAGCTACAGGTGCATAATGTTAAGGAGGCGCATGATGCACGGCTTTGGGGCGACGGCAACTCATCGCGAAGTTGATGAACTTCCCGCCGGACGGGCGTTAAGGTGGGCCGCAGCATCCCGACCCTCTGATGAAAGCTACTCCGCTCCTTCTCGCCGCCCTTTTCACCTCCCTCGCCCATGCGGAGGACATCCGCCTGCAACCACCGAAGGACCTGAACGGCTACTTTCCCTTCAATCCGCCTTCGTCGCTGAGTGAGTGGGATGAGCGCAAAGACTATGTGCGCCGCCAAATCCTCGTGGCGGAGGGTTTGTGGCCGATGCCGACGAAGACGCCGCTGAATCCGGTGATTCATGGCAAGGTCGAGGGCGATGGCTTCACGGTCGAAAAGGTCTATTTCGAGTCCGCGCCGGGCTTTTACGTCACCGGCAGCCTTTGGAAGCCGAAGGTCATCAAAGGCAAGGTGCCCGGCATCCTGTTTGCCCACGGGCATTGGAAGGACGCACGTCTGTCCTTGGAGACGGATGAAAAAGTGCGCCAGGAGATCGCCATCGGCGCGGAGCGCTTTGAAAAAGGCGGCAAGAGCATCTTCCAGAGCCTCTGCGTGCAGCTCGCCCGCATGGGCTGCATCGTGTGGCAGTGGGACATGCTCAGCGATTCGGACTCGGTGCAAATCCCGCGTGAGGTCGTGCATACCTTTGCCAAACAGCGGGCGGAGATGAACACGACGGAGAACTGGGGCCTCTTCAGCCCGCAGGCCGAGTCGAACCTGCAATCCATCATGGGCCTACAGACGCTCAATGCCGTGCGCGGCCTCGATTTCCTGCTGTCGCTGCCGGAGGTCGATCCGAAGCGCACCGCCATCACCGGGGCGAGCGGCGGCGGCACGCAGACGATGCTCCTCGCGGCCATCGACGACCGCATCCAGCTCTCCTTTCCCTGCGTGATGGTCAGCACATCCATGCAAGGCGGCTGCACCTGTGAAAACGCCAGCCTGCTGCGCATCGGCACCGGCAATGTCGAATTCGCCGGCGTCTTTGCCCCGAAGCCGCAGGGCATGAACAGCGCCGACGATTGGACCAAGGAAATGGCCACCAAGGGCTTTCCTGATCTCCAAAAGCTCTACGGCACCTTCGGCAAGAAGGACAACGTCTTCCTCCTGCGCGGCGAGCACTTCAAACACAACTACAACGCCGTCACCCGCAGCGCCTTCTACACCTTCGTCAACAAGCACTTCAAACTCGGCCACACCGCCCCCGTCATCGAGCAGGACTTCGAACCGCTCACCCGCGAGCAACTCACCGTGTGGGACGACAAACACCCCGCACCGAAAGCGGGCGATCCTGAATTCGAACGCCAGTTGCTCAAATGGCTCGCCGAAGACACGCAGAAGCAACTCGCCAACGCCGACGCCGAAAAAGTGCTGCGCCCGGCCATCGAAGTCGTCATTGGCCGGACGTATGACAAAGCCGGCAGCGTCGAGTGGGAGCTGAAGGACAAACAAGACTGCGGCGAGCATCTCGAAATGACCGGCACGCTCAAAAACACCACGCACAGCGAGGAAATCAACGTCGCCTGGCGCTACCCGAAGAATTGGAACGGCCGCGTGGTCATTTGGCTCGATGACAACGGCAAGTCCGGCCTGCAAAACGACGACGTGAAGAAGCTCGTCGCTGCTGGCAGCGCCGTCGTCGGAGCCGATCTGTTCTTCCAAGACGGTGAGCCGGTCAAAGAAACGCGCGTCGTCGCCAACCCCCGCGAGTTCGCTGGTTACACGCACGGTTACAATCACGCCCTCTTCGCCCAGCGGGTGCATGACGTGCTCTCGCTCGTCACCTTCTTGCGAAACACCAAGGTCGGCTCGCATCCCAATCCGAAGACCGTCTGCCTCGCCGCCTTCGGCCCTCAGACCGGCCCCATCGCCACCGCCGCGCTTTCCATGCTCCCCGGAGCCATCGACCGCGCCGCCATTGACACCCACGGCTTCCGATTCGGCAAGGTGCTGAACTACCGCGATCCGATGTTCCTCCCCGGCGGCTCCAAATATCTCGACCTCCCCGGTTTCCTCAAGCTGGCCGGGCCTTGCGCCCTGTGGCTGAAAGGTGAGGGCAAGGAACCTGAGGTTGGTGCCGTCGAGTTCTTGAATCAATAAGCCCCTACGATCATGCGATTCATCTTCCCCTTCCTCTGCCTCATCAGCTTCCTCACCGCGCAGGAGATCAAGCTGCCGCCGAAGGAGCAGTTTCATCTGTTCTTGCTCGTGGGGCAGTCCAATATGGCGGGGCGGGGCGTGGTGGAAGAGCAGGACAAGACGCCGAATCCGCGTGTGCTCATGCTAAGCAAACAAGGCCAGTGGATGCCGGCGGTGGATCCGATGCACTTCGACAAGCCGAGCGTGGGCGTGGGTCTGGGCAAAACCTTTGGCCAGCTCATCGCCGAGGCAAATCCCGGCGTGACCATCGGCCTCATCCCCTGCGCGGTGGGCGGCTCGCCGATTGATTCGTGGCAGCCGGGGGTGTTTTACCCGCCGACAAAGAGTTATCCGTGGGATGACACGGCGAAGCGAGTGGCCCATTCGCTACCCG
>JBILVU010000198.1:0-8051 GCA_044370285.1 Prosthecobacter sp. | reverse complement strand
TGGAGGTTGGCCAGAGGAGGTCGGGGCCTGTCTTGTGCAGCAGCACGCCGCTGTTGGTCGGCTTGCCGTCCCAGCGCCACTCGAGATGCAGTTGATAGTTCGCGTAGTCTTTGCTGGTGCGGAGGTAACCCGACGGCTTGCCCTCACAGTGGATCACGCCGTCGCGGACCGACCACACTTTTGTGTCGGTTGAATTGACGTCTTTGCCCTGCCTCTTGCCGGGGCTGAAGGGGATCCAACCGTCAAGGGATTTGCCGTCGAACAACATCACCTTGGCAGCGGGTTCGATTGCGTCCCCGGAGTGCAGCTCCGTGATGACGATGTCCTTGTAGCGCACGATGGCGGATGAATTGCCGTGGATCTGCACCGCGATGATGCCGGTGGTCTCGACGGTCGGGTCGGTCTCGGTGTAGTCCACCGTCTGCACGCCATTGAGCCAGATCTGAATGCGCGAGCCTTCGGCGCGGATGCGGTAGTCGTTCCATTCGCCCACGGGCTTGCGCGCCTTTTCCAGCACTTCCTTCGTGGGTCTCTGGATGACTTTGCTGCGGCGAATGTGATCGTAGAGCGCTCCGTCGTAACCTGCGCCGAGGTCCGCCTGAAATCCGGACACTTCGGTGCCCTTCGGGACACGCTTGGACCGGAAATGCACGCCGCCATTCACGAAGCCCTCGGTGCCTTCCAGTTTCCATTTCAGCGTGAGTTCGAAGTCGCCGAACTCTTGGGTCGTTGTGAGGTAGTCGTTGCGGGTTTGCTTCTTCTCGAGTGAGCCCGAAGTGAATGCCCCGTCTTCAATGCGCCATTGCGTGGTGGTATCGCCCTCCCAGCCAGTGAAGGTCTTGCCATCTGAGAGGGGTGTCTGCGCCGAGGCGGCGGAGGTGACGAGGAGAAGGGTGATGAGGACTGTTTTCATGATGTTAGGCTCTCGGTTGGGGCGTTGTGAATTGAGTGTGTTAGGGATCATTTTATTTCCCCAATTCGCTGACTGAATGAATCGTTCAGTTTCATTGAAAGCAGGCTAAAGCGGATCATGGATCGAAGTTTTTTGATGCGTCATTGTAGGCAAAGACGCTGCCGTTTTGCTTGGCAGATACCCGCGACTTTTTGTATTTTCGGCGCATCACGGGCGTTTCAGAATTACCCATGAAAAAGCGCCACAAATCATCCCAATCCAGCCAAGGCCATGAGGGAAAGAAACTCCAGGAAGCCTTCTTGTCGCGTGTCATTCCCGAAGACTCTTTGGGCCAGTTGTTTGATATGCTTCCGAACGTCTATTTCTTCGTCAAAGACACCGAGGGGCGGTTCATGCGGATGAATCAAGCCTTGCTGCAGGCCATCGGATTTCGCCATGAAACCGAAGTCCTTGGCTTCACGGACGCCGACTTTTTCTCCCCGTTTCTCGCCCAAGGTTATCGTGAAGAAGACCGCTGGATCGCCAGCCACAACAAGGTGGTCAGGGACAAGATTTGGTTCGTGCCCAACAGCAAAGGTTTCCTGGTCTGCTACTTGTGTAGCAAGGCCCCCCTGCACGACCGGGCAGGGCGAGTCATCGGCATCGCCGGAGTCATGCGGGATGCCCGCAGCGCGGGTGCCATCATCGGTCCTTACGAGGATCTCAAGCCCGCTGTGGATTACCTCAACAGCCATTTCAACGAGAGCATCACCATCGAGAGCGTCGCCGCCATGGTGCATCTCTCCACCAGCCAGTTTCAGCGACGCTTCAGAGCCTTGTTTCAGACCTCCCCGATTCAATACCTGCTCCAACTTCGAATCGACAGTGCCTGCCAGCAATTGCAGCGCACGGATGACTCGCTTGGCTCCATCGCGATGGAAAACGGGTTCTACGATCAGAGTGTATTCTGCCGCCAGTTTCAAAAACGCGTCGGCCTCACGCCCCGCCAATACCGGACCCGATTCGGGAAGAACGCAAAGTGGACACCTTCTTCTTAGTGAGGCTTACATCTCCTCGTGGCTCGCAGCAGCGGGTTCAGCGAGCGAATAAACGCTTCGTCGAGGACTCAACGAGATGTTGATTGGCTAGAGCCCATCGGGCCGCATCGGTTGGGCTTCGTAAAGAATGACGCCGCCGCGTTTCAGGATCTCTTTTTGCACGGCAGGCACATCCACGGTGCGGAGTTCTGTCTTTGCATCGGCTGCTGTTTTCGCCGCGATTCCGCAGGCTTCGCCGAGCGCCATGAAGACGGGTTCCATGCGGATGGTTTGGTAGCCGACGTGGCTGGCGCTGCAGGCCACGGGCACGAGCAGGCCGTCCACGCGTTTCGGCACGAGGATGCGATACGGGAGCTGCAAGGGCTGGTGCTCGATGAAGATGTAGCCTTCGCGGACGCCGGGATGTGCGGGGTCGTATTTGTGGACGCCGTGGGAATCGAATCCGAACTCAGCGACGGCGATGCCATCGGGCTTGCGACGAGGCAGGCCGGTCGCGTTGTCGAGGGTCGCGTCGCGCTCGGTGAAGTTATACTCGCCCCAGATGCGCCGACCTTCGCGCACGTAGATGTGATGAGGACGGTGGCGATTGTCGGTGAACTCGTCTTTCGGGAAGCCGAATAGCCGCGCCTCATCGCGGATGGCCTGCGGCACTTCGGGGTCATTTTGCAGGAACCACAGGTAGCCTTCGGCGTGCGTCCAGTAGCGCTGGAAGATGCGGTCGCGTTCGGCGACATCGGCTTCGGGCCATTTCCAGTTTTCCTCGGCGAGATCGAAGGACTCGCTGGGCACGCCGGTGTCTCCTGACGGATGCGCGTTGTTCAGTTCGAACTTTCCATTGGGCATCGGGAAGACGTGCATGAGCTTGGTCAGCTGCGTGACTTTGCCCGAGCGCATGTCGTCGAGCATCACGCGATAGTCCTCGCGGTTGAACGCCGCAGGCTTTTCAATCGGCGCGGCATTGGCCTTGTCCTTGGTGACGTGCATGCGGAAGCAGAAGGCCTGGATGCCAGCGTCTGCCTCGCCGGTGGAGCCGGGCTGTGGATTGGTGTCTTTGAAGCGAAGATAAATCTTGCCCGCGTGTGCTTCGCCATACGTCTCGCGGCTCTCTCTGCCGACGCGATACGGCACGCCCGCCAGCGCCGCGAGATCGCCCTCGTAAGTGGCGTCCACGAATGTCTTCGCGCGGAACTCCGCTTTGGTTCCGGGCTTGGCGAGGTCTTCGGCGGTGATGCTGACGAGCTTCACCGTGGGACCGAAATCCTTGGGCTGGACACCATTCATCCGCTGGCCCCGCTCCGCCTCGCGCTCGATTCCATCGGCACCCACGACTCGCGCGGAGATGACGCGTTGCCGCTCGATCAATCGGATGTTTTTCTCTCCCGCGAGCATGTCGCGAAACACCTTTTCGGCGACCTTCGCCTCAAACATGTGTCCACCCTGGCAGACCTTCACCTGCTCGGAGTTCTCGCCGTAGGTCGTCACGTAGTGCTCGCGCACCCGCTTCACAAACTCAGCGAACAGTCCGCCGACCGCCGCCTTTTTGTAGATGTCTGTGTTCGTCAACCCGGCCGACACGACACCGCCCACGTGACTTTTCTCTTCGAGCAAAATCACGCTCGCTCCCGAGCGTGCCGCTGAAACGGCGGCAGCGATACCGGCGGGGGTGGCGGCAACGACAACGACATCAGTTTGCTCGACAGCGAATGCGTTGGAGACGGTGAGAAGGAAAGTGAGGAGTGTTTTCATGGGTGAGAGTCTTTCTATTTGGAATTGGGATTCGAGGTTGGGATGGCGGCTTTAACCTCAGTGCGCCAGTCGTGGAGTTGTTTGAGCAATGACGCGGCTTTGTCCGGCATCCGGTGCGCGAGATCGGTCTGCTCACCGGGGTCATCCTTGAGGTTGTAAAGCTCGCGCCGACCGTCTTCGAGGTATTCGAGCAGTTTCCAGTCGCCAGAGCGAATGGCGCTCACGGGCGTGGTGGTGGGATAGTAGTGCGGATAGTGGAAGTAGAGGGCGTCGCGGTTTAGTTGGGTGACGGGGTTTTGGAGCAAGGCTTTGAGGTCGATCCCGTCTGCGATTCCATTCGGTTTTGCATTGGAGAGCGTGGCGGTGAGGGTGTGGAATAGGTCCATCAGGATGACGGGCTGGCGGCACTCGGCGGCCTCGGGCGTCACGCCGGGCCAGCGCAAGATGAGCGGCACGCGGATGCCGCCTTCATAGAGCGAACCTTTGCCGGAGCGGAGCGGCGCGTTGCTGGTCACGGGCATGGTTTGACCTTTCTCGGTGCCGATGTAGCCGCCGTTGTCGCTAGTGAAGATGACGAGGGTGTTCTGTTCCAGCCCTTGCTTCTTCAGGTGAGCGAGCACACGCCCCACGCTGTCGTCGAGGCTCTTCACCATGGCGGCATAGACGGCATTCTGGTGATGTTGGCCGGGGCGGAGCTTGGCCTCGAAATGCCGGACATCTTGTGCCTTCGCCTCCATCGGCGTGTGCGGTGCGTAGTGGGCGAAGTAGAGGAAGAAGGGTTGGTCGCCACCATGATCGATCACGCGGAGTGCTTCGTCGGTGAGTTGGTCGGTGAGGTATTCGCCCGGCTTGCCAAACTCCAAATGCGGCACATAGCGGAACTCCGGCCCGAAGCGCCCGCTGCCGCTGTAGGGCCAGAAGAAGGTCTGCGGTGCGCCCCATTGCGTGCCGCCGATGTTCACATCAAAGCCGTGTGTCTCAGGATAATGAGCCGCGTCGCCCAAGTGCCACTTGCCGACCAGCGCGGTGAGGTAGCCCGCCTTCTGCAAACGCTGGGCGAGCGTGGTCTCGGTGTGCGGCAGGTCATGCAGCGAGTCCGCCTCGATGAGTTTGCGTTTCTTCGGGCCGCCTTTCGATCCCTCCGACCAGATCGTCATGTGAAGGCGCGCGGCGTGCTTGCCGGTGAGCAACGCCGCGCGGCTTGGGGTGCAGACGGACATCGCATAGGCATCGGTGAAGCGCACGCCTTCTTGGGCGAGCCGGTCGAGGTGAGGTGTCTCATGCAAATCCGCACCGTAGCAGCCGAGATCGCTCCAGCCCAGATCGTCGGCGAGGATGAGGACGATGTTCGGTTTGGGCTCGGCGGCGTGGAATGCGGAGACCGGAGCGAGCAGACTGAAGAGGAGAAAGAGAGTGGGTTTCACCGGGAGGATCTCAAGTTCAGTTTCAGGTGCTTCAACTCCATCACTTGCGTGCCGGGCATGGTGAGCGCTTCGAGCGTGAGTTGGGCCGGGCCTTTCGGGAGCGTCAGCGTGCCGACTTTCAATGTCGTCCACTCGCGGTTGCGGTATCGTGACTTCCCTGCTTCGTCGCGATGCGGAAGAGGAATCTCCGGGGCGGTCGCCGCTGGGACGACGGTCTCAATAGACTCGCTGCCCACACTGATGCGCACTCGCGAACCTGCATCCGCGGGCGGACAGGCCAGAGCGAGTTCAATCTCGTAGTCGCCAGCCGTGACCACATCGATGTCGAACCAGATTTTCGCTTTGGCATCCGTCCAGCCAGTGAGCCAATCGTTGGCGAAGCCGGGCCCGTTGGCGAACTTCAGCGGCTTGTCGAGGTAAGCCTGCGGTGCATGGAGCTCGACCGGATTGTGTGCGGCATGGCCGATGGGTAAGGGGAAACGCTGCAAGCCATCGCGCGAGACGTCGGCGAACCACGCATCGTATTGGTCACTGAGTTGCTTGACGATGTCGGGTTGGTCAGCGGCGATGTCCTTTGTCTCGCCGGGATCGCTTTCCATCTCGTAGAGCTGCCAGGGGGTGGCGCTGGCGTCGTTGGCCTTTGCTTTGGAACCTCCTGCCGGGCCTTTGATTTCGCGGACAAGACGATAGCGCTGGGTGCGCACAGCACCGGGGAACTTGTTCGTTTCGCTGATGGGATTGTGGGTGAAGAGGGTGCGCTCCGGCCACGCGCTGCTGTCGGCCTTTTCCAAAAGCGGCCGCAGCGTGATGCCATCCACCTTCGGCCCGGCAGGAGCCTTGACGCCACAGAGATCGAGCAGTGTGGGAAACAGATCGATGTGTGAAACGATGGGCTTCACGACATGCGGCTGCCATTTCGCCGCAGGCCAACGCATGAAAAGCGGCACGCGGGTCCCGCCCTCGTGCACGCTGGTTTTGCCGTCGCGCATGCCCGCGTTGAAGGTTTTCACGCCTGCCGTGCCTCCGTTGTCGGTAAGAAAGAGCACGATGGTGTCATCCGCGAGCTTGAGCGATTCCAGATGCGCGAGGAGGCGACCAACGTTGTTATCGAGATTCTCGCACATGCCGTAGAATGCGGCCACGTCGTCTTCAAAACCCTTGCTCTTGAACTTGTCGAAGTATCGGTCCGGCACCTGAAAGGGCGAGTGCGGCGCGTTGTAGGCGAGGTAGCAGAAGAAGGGCCGGGCTTGATTCGCGGTGATGAACTTCATCGCCTCATCGGTCAGCACGTCGGTGATGTAGCCCTTGGTCTGCTCTGGCTTCGAGCCGCGCAGGAGCACGGGATCGAAGTAGTTGTTCCAGTGCCCGTTGTTAAACCCACACGCTTCGTCGAAGCCCTGGCCCATCGGCGTGAAGGGATGCTGCTCGCCGTTGTGCCATTTGCCGATGCAAGTGGAACGATAGCCGCCTGCGTGCAGCGCCTCCGCCATCGTCCCCTCGGAAGGTTTCATCGCCTCCCGATTGTGCGTGACACCATGGCAACCCGTGCGCAGCGGCCAGCGCCCTGTGAGCAAAGCCGCGCGCGTGGGTGCGCAAAACGAGTTCACATAGAACCGATCAAACCGCACGCCTTCCGCACCCAGCCTGTCGATGTGCGGTGTTTGCAGATGCGTGTTGCCATGGATGGAGAAGTCTCCGTAGCCCTGGTCATCGGTGATGATGAGGAGGACGTTGGGCTTTTTTGCTGGAGCGTCGGCGGCGTGCAGGGCGGCCAGCGGCGCGAGCGATGAGAGGAGAATGCCTGCGAAAATGATTTTCATATTCCTGGTGCGGTTGGTTGGTGATTAACGTGCCTCGCCCAGCAGAGGAACGATGTCCCGACCATCGAGCATCCAGCTCAGGTTGAACGCAGCTACCTGCACGGCCTCGTCCCAGGACTTCGGGCCACCTTCGAAGAGCAGGTAGATTTTTCCCTGGCTCGGCGTGCCGGTGCGGCCCACGGCGAGGGTGGAGTAGGCGCTGGGTCCATCATGGACGAGGCGCTTGACCGGCCAAGTGCGGCCTCCATCGAAGCTGGCCCAGACGGTGACCTTTTCGCTGAACTCCCGGGTGGAGCCGCCGGTTTGGGTCGGCATCCTGCCTGCTTCGGAGTCGAGATTGCTATAGAGCAGGATATCGTGCCCGGCGACGGGCAGGCGCACCATGCCACCGAGGCAGCCGTAGGAAGTGCCGCGCACCCCATCGGGCAGATCGGCGCTGCGGTAGGCACCGAGCCAAAGATCGCCGCCGTCATCGCTGCGGGCCATGAAGCGGTTGCCGCGGGTCATGTGCTCCCGGGAGTTGTAGAGGATGCTGCCGTCTGAAAGCTCCGCGAGCGCGGCCTCGCCGGTGCCGAGCACGGGGAAGGGCTTGCTGGTCTGCCAGGTCGCGCCGCCGTCGTCGCTGTAGAGGGCGGTGCTGTAGTGATAGGGACGCCACTCTGTCTCGTTCGAATCCTTCGGCCCCGCGACCCGCGCCGGCATGATGAGCCGTCCCTTGTGCTTGCCAAAGGCGAGCGTGATGCCGCACTGCATGGCAACCACGCCAATACTCTTGCCGGGAATATTTCCGAATCCATCCGGCCGAGCCTGCACGTTTTCGCGACTCCAACTCGCGCCGTGATCGCGACTGCGAAAAAGCCAGCCAGCCCCCGGATTCGCGTAGAGCAGGTCGCCCGTGGTCTCATCGACCAAGCCGCGTCCGTTGACGGCATCAGGAGCGATCAAGATTTCCGGCTCCCACGTCCTGCCACCGTCCTGACTGCGCCGGCAGGTGCCCCCGCCGGGCGACTGAAACGCCACCACCGTGCCGTCCTTCGCCGTCAGGATGCCGCCCCAGCCGCCGCGTTTATCCCAGACCTTCTGGATCGGGACAAGAAGCGGCGCCCCAAGG
>JBILVU010000197.1:0-8056 GCA_044370285.1 Prosthecobacter sp. | reverse complement strand
CGGCCCTTCGAGGACATTGCTGTGCAGTATCCGCATGGCACCGATCTCGTGGATGGCTCCTCCTCGGTCGATTTTGGCTCGCTGGCCGCCGGGCAGACCAGCAGCCGCTCTTTCACTGTGAGAAACAACGGCACGCAGCCGCTCACCTTCACCAGCCTGTCTCTCACCGGCCCGCAGGCAGCACGCTTCACTCTTCCGTCGGTCGCTCTCACCACGCTGAACACCGGGGTCTCCACTTCCTTCGTGGTGAGCTTCACCGCCGCCACATCAGGAGCAAACACCGCCACACTCCGCGTCGAGAGCACGGACCCGGATGAGAATCCCTTCGACATTGCCCTCACCGCGACGGTCACGGATGCGCCGGAGATCGTCATCGAGCAGCCCGTGGGCACACCGCGGCTGGATGGCAGCGGCACCATCGCCTTCGCGGAATCCCCCCTCGGCACGCCGGTGACGAGGACGCTCACGATGCGAAACGATGGCACGCTGGCCCTGAATATCACCGGAATGAGCATCACCGGCCCGAATGCGGCAGAATTCAGCACCACGGGCGCGGCGGTCATCTTGCCAGCGGGCTCCAGCACCTCTTTCGATGTCACCTTCACGCCCGCTGCGGCCGGGGCGCGGGTGGCGTCGTTGCAGGTGTCCAGCAATGACGCGGACGAGTCTGTCTATGACCTCTATCTCACCGGCATCGGCCACAGTGTCATCGCCGGCATGCCTCAGTTGATGAAGGATGTCGGCAATCAAGGGGCCTCGTCGAGCCTCACCTCGCTGACCTCCTTCGGCGGGGCGGTCTATTTTGCCGGGCCGCCTACCGCTTCAGGCATCGAACTGTGGAAAACAGACGGCACGGCCGCAGGCACCGTGATGGTGAAGGACATCAATCCGGGTGCTGTGAGCAGTTCACCGCAAAATCTCATCGTCGTCGGTGGTGTGCTCTACTTCTCCGCCATCGGCAGTGGAGGTACCGATCGCGAACTCTGGCGCTCGGATGGCACCAGCGCGGGCACGCTGCGGGTGAAGGATATTTTCGCCGGGACTACCGCCTCGAACCCCTCCAACATGGTCGATTTCAACGGCACCCTGTTCTTCGCCGCCGCTGACAGCGCAGCGAACGGCACCGAGCTATGGAAGAGCGATGGAACCGATGCAGGCACGGTGCTCGTGAGCAACATCAACACTGCCGCCAGCACCTCTTCCAGCCCTGCGAACCTGACGGTCGTGGGCTCCACGCTCTATTTCACCGCCAATGGAAGTGCTGTCTCAGGATTGGAACTCTGGAAAACAGACGGCACGGGAGCTGGCACGTTGCTGGTGAAGGACATCAATCCAGGCGCAGCCACCTCCAGCCCTTCCTTCCTGCGGTCGGTGAACGGCCAGGTTGTTTTCGCCGCGACGACTCCCACGGAGGGGACGGAGCTGTGGGCCAGCAATGGCACGGATGCTGGCACGGTACTAGTGACCGATCTGACGCCAGGCGCGGGAAGCACCACGCTCACCAATTTATTCGTCCACGGCAGCGGCAGCTTCATGTTCTTCACGCCCACCTCAGCCACTTATGGCGTGGAACTCTGGCGCACGGATGGCACCGCTGCGGGCACGATGCTGGTGAAAGACATCAATCCGGGCACGAACGCTTCCAGCGTGGCGAATGCCAGCATCACCCCAAACGGCCTCGTTTTCTCCGCTTCGAATGGCATCAACGGCTCCGAGCTTTGGATTTCTGACGGCACAGATCCCGGCACCTACATGCTTCTGGAGATCAATCCCGGTACCGGCTCCTCCACGCCCTCCAATTTCCGCATGGTCGGCTCCCAGCTCTTCTTTACCGCGTTCAGCTCGGCAGCGGGAACGGAACTGTGGCGCACTGATTTCACCCCTGCCGGCACTTACATGATCCAGGACACCATTCCAGGCAGCAGCTCCTTTACCGCCAGCAGCCTAGTCCAGCTCGGCAGCTTGGCTGTTTTCCTCGGGGTGGACTCCCCCAATGGCTCTGAACTCTGGATCACCGATGGCACCGCTGCGGGAACACGAACGATCGCTGATCTCACGCTTGGCAGTCAGGGCAATGGAGCCACGACCTTCTCCATCCACAACGGGCGTCTCTATCTAGGGGCCGCGGATGTGGCGGGAGGAAACGAGCTCTGGAGCGTCAACGGTGCTGCTGGTAGCCTCTCGCAGTTCCGCGATATTTCTGTCGGCGCGGTCGGCAGCACACCTGGCAGCCTCACCACTGTGGGTAGCACGCTCTACTTCGCCGCCACTGATTCTGCCAACGGTCGTGAGTTGTGGAAAACCGACGGAACGCCCGCAGGCACTGTTTTGGTGAGAAACATCGCATCTGGAAATGGAAGTTCGACTCCGGTCAACCTCGCCGCTGTCGGCTCCATGCTCTACTTTGCCGCCCAAGACAGCACCACCGTCGGCACGGAGCTCTGGAAAAGTGATGGCACCAGCGCAGGCACTGTCTTGGTGAAAGATATCAGCGCCACCGCCAGCACCAGTTCCAGCCCGGCGAACCTCACGGATGTGAACGGCACCCTCTTCTTCAGCGCCACGGATGGGGCGAACGGCATCGAACTCTGGAAAAGTGATGGAACCAGTGTCGGCACCGTGATGGTGAGGGACATCAATCCCGGCTCCGCCGCCTCCACGCCCTCCAATCTCCGCGCCATTGGCTCCACCCTCTTCTTCACCGCCACCAGTGCGACGAATGGCACCGAGCTATGGAAATCTGACGGCACCAACGCAGGCACCGTGCTCGTCATGGAGATCGCTGCGGGCACCGCCAGCTCCTCACCGGCAAATCTCACCGTGATCGGCTCCACCCTCTATTTCTCTGCCAGCAACGGCACCACCACAGGTCTCAACGGCATCGAGCTATGGAAAACCGATGGCACGACCACTTCGATGGTGAGGGACATCTTGGGAGGCACTGGCAGTTCCTCGCCGGCAAACTTCGCCGCTATCGGCAGCACGCTCTACTTCTCCGCTAATACAACTGCTCAGGGAATCGAGCTTTGGAAAAGCGACGGTACCAATGCTGGCACCGTGATCGTCAGTGACATCGTCACAGGTGCAGCTTCTTCCTCCCCGCTCCTCCTCACCAACATCCACGGCACGCTCTACTTCACCGCCCTCGCCACCCAGGGACGCGAGCTTTGGAAGAGTAATGGTACTGCCGTTGGCACCGTCCTTGTGGCGGACATCTGGCCCGGCACCTCCAGCTCGGCACCCACCGCCATCGGAGCCATCGACCAGACTCTCTTCATCCTCGCCACGGGACAGGACATCGGCGCGGAGCTGTTCAGCTACGATCTCGCCCTTCCCGAGATCAGCATCGAGCAGCCCGTCAATGTCGCCCTCATCGACGGAGCCGCTTCCATTGATCTCGGAGAAGCCGTTCGCAATGCGGAGAGCACCAGCCTCGTCTTCACCCTTCGCAACACTGGCAGCGCGGCACTTAGCGGCCTCACCCCGCTCATTGATGGTGCCCATGCAGCCGAGTTCGCCATCAGCGGCCTGCCTGCCAGTGTCGCGGCAGGCTCCAGCGGAACCTTCACCATCACCTTCACGCCCACTGCCCTCGGTGTGCGCACCGCCGCCCTTCATCTCGCCAACAACGATCCCAATGAATCGCCCTTCGACATCGCCCTGACCGGCACCGGTGGCTACACGGCGGCTGAAGCTTGGCGCCTCGCGAACTTCGGTAGCATCGACAACACCGGCACGGGAGCTGACACCGCCAACTCCGATGGCGATGGTCTCAACAACCTGATGGAATTCGCCTTTGGCCTCAATCCAAACGCCAGTGACAGCTCCGCTCTCGTCCTCACCGGCTCCACCCTCACTGCCCGAGGCACTGCCATCCCACGCCTCCTTGTTCAGGGCACCAGTACAAACTACCAAGCCGCCTTCTGCCGGAATCTCGCCGCCGTCGCCGCCGGCTACACCTACACCGTCCAGTTCAGCGCAGACCTCACCACTTGGTTCAGCAGCAGCGCCACGCCCACCGTGCAGGCCAGCGATGGCAGTGTGCAGGCCGTCACCGTCCCCTATCCCTTCCTCCTGCCGAACCGCCAGAAGGCCCGCTTCTTCCGCGTCACCGTCTCACCGCCGCCGTGAAGCCCCGCCGATTTGCAGTTTTCAGTTTCCAATTTTCAGTTTTCAATCCGCCGCCGCCCATGAAGCCATTTCCACCTTCCCAGGTTCGTTCGATGTTGAGCGTTTTCCTGCTCCTGCTCGTCGCACTCCCCGCGAGAGCCGCTTACGTCTATTCCGGCCTCGTCAACATCGCCATCCCCACCGGGTTCACCGATCTGCACATCGACATCGACACCGGAGCCACGGCCATGACGTATTTCGCCGGGGCGGACATCAATCCCTTCTTCGGCGGCGCTGGCCTCATCAACTATGCCGACTTCCAGCCCGCCCGCACCAGCACCGCTACGGACTCCGCCATCATCCGCCTGCCTTCCGGTGCCCTCATTAGCAATGCGCTGAACTTTGCCACCGGCATCAACGAGTCCGGCAGCGCCAACAATCACATGGGTGCCGCTGCCAACCAGTTCTTCCCCGGCTCGGAGGGCTTCCTCGGCTTCAAGTTTACGAAGAACGACACCAGCGGCCCCTACTTCGGCTGGATCAGGCTCGTCTTCACGAACGACACCCTCGGCGGCATCATCAAAGACTGGGTGTATGACGACACCGGCGCTCCGATCATCGCCGGCGTCCCCGAGCCAGGCCGCGCCGCTCTCATGCTCCTCGGCCTCATGGCCCTTGCGCAGCGCCGCCGCCGCCGCTAAACCCGGCGCATGCTTCTTCGCATCCTCATCTGGCTCATCGCCCTCGCCCCGCTCGCTTGGTGGCTAGATCGTGAGCAAAGCGCAGGCCGTTTTCAGAAGGTGGACGAGTTGTTCCTCGACTTCCTCGTCGCCAACTCGCGTGAAAAGCTCACCACGCCCGATCCGGTGGTGAAAAAGGACGATGTACTTCTCATCCGCCTCGATCCCGCTGAGCGGGACGAATACGCCGGATGGCCTGCACAGCCGCTCGATTGGCAAATGATCCTCAAAGGCCTCCGCGAGGCGGAGAATGCCGTCATCGTCATTCCCGAGCCATTGAGCTGGGGCAAGCCCTCGCCCGAATTCATCCCCGCGCTTGCTGAGAGCATGGTGCCGCTTTCCAGTCTCGTGCTCGGCGTCGAGGCGCAACTCGCCGAAAACTTCGACGACCCCGCCTTCACCGGCGGACTCGACGAGGTCATTCCGCGCTTTGTGAAAGCTTCCGGTGATCTTCACCTCGTCCCCGCCTTCTCCGCTCTCATCACCGCCCCCGATGAGCAGCTCCGCCGCCATGGCGAGCTAGGTCTCCTCATCGAAAAACGCCTGCCTTATGTGCTGCGTGAAGATGACACCTTCATGCCCGGCGTCCTCGCCCAGGCTCTCGCACGTCACACACGCACGCCGTATGCCACGCATCGCCTCCTGCTCGGCCCTGGAGCAGGTGCTTACCTTCAAAACGGCCTCTTCGTCCCGCTGCAAAACAACGGCGAGGTGGCTGTCGATCCGAAAACAAACATCTCCAGCATCAACGCCCTCGATTTCCTCTCCGGCGGCCTCGCCGATGCTCTTACCGAGGAAAATAAAGCCCGCATCAAAGCCGCGAAAATCATCGTCATCGGCACCGATGACAAAACACAGCCCTCCGCCGCTCGTGCTCATGCGCAGGCTCTCGCCAGCATCCTGAGCCTCCCGCGCCTTCGCGTGCTCGATCGCATCGAGCAGATCATCCTGTGGAGCCTCGCGGCGCTTGCCGGGCTGTGGATCGTGCTGCGCACCCCGAGGCACAAAGCCCCCACGCGGGGTTTCCTCTTCATCTTCGTCACCATCGTTGTTGGCTTCCTGGCCTTTCAGACCACGTTGCTGTGGTTCCCGCCCACGATGCCCGTCGCCCTCCTTTCGGCCTCCGCCATCATCGGCAGCCTCATCGGGCGTCGTCACGTATCATGAAACGCCTGCTGCTGCTTCTCTTCGTTCTTGGCCCATCGCTCTTCGCGGCGCAGACAAACGTCCTCTTCATCCTCGCCGAGGATCACGGCGCTCAGTTCGGTGCCATGGGCCGCAGCGATGTGAAAACACCGCGCATGGATGCTCTCGCCGCCAGCGCGGCCTTGTTTCGCCGCGCCTACGTCGCCTATCCCGTCTGCTCCGCATCGAAGGCCTGCCTCATGACCGGGCTGCAAGGCCACACCAACGGCCTCATCAACAACACGAACAACTTCTTCAAGCACGCCGCCAAGCTCACCGAGGCCGAGAAAAAATCCCCGCCTTACCTACACACGCGGATCCGCACCACCGCGCCCACCTTGATCGAGACGCTCGTGCAAAACGGCTACCACACCGCCGTCAGCGGCAAGCTCCACGTCTCGCCGAACGAGCGTTTCCCTTACCACGACTTCATCCCAAAGGTCCCCGCCAAACAAGCCCTCACTGGCATCATCAAACGAGCCGCAGGCAAACCCTGGTTCTTCCTTCACAACAGCATCACCAGCACGCACCGGCCTTTCGTGAACAGCGAAAAGCAGCCCATCAGCATCGATCCGGCCCAAGTCACGCTCCCACCGCATTTACCCGACACGCCCACCATCCGCCGCGATTGGGCCGAATATCTCGATGGCATTCAAAAAGCCGACAAACAGCTCGGCGAAGTCCTCGACGCCCTTCGCGACTCTGGCGCGGAATCGAACACCCTCGTCATCTACATGGGTGACCACGGCCCAGCCTATCCACACGGCAAAATGACGCCCTACCACCTCGGCCTGCACATCCCTCTTATCATCCGCCTCCCAGGAGCCAAACCACTCATCAGTGATGCCCTGGTCAGCGAACTCGATTTGCTCCCCACCCTGCTCGACGTGCTCCACCTCGGCGACACCGCCAAACGCCACGGCAAAAGCCTCAAACCTCTCCTCGAAGGTCAAAGCGATGCCAAAGGCCACGACTTCATCTTCGCCGAAGTCTCCGGCCGTTCCCTCAATCAAAAACGCGGCATGGAAGAACGCGCCGTGCTCGATGCCACGCATCACCTCATCCTCCGCAGTCGTCTCGACGAACCCAAAGTCATCAACGCCGACCTCCGCGACATGAAACCGTGGATCAACCGCGTCTATGACGAACTCGTCCTCCGCCAGAAAGAGTTCCCCGATGCCTTCCGCATGCTCCAAACCATGGACCCGCATGCACTCAAAGGCTCGCCGCCCCTCATCGAGCTCTACGACCTCCAAAACGACCCCGGCCAGCTCCACAACCTCGCCACCGATCCTGCTCAAAAATCACATCTCGACCGCCTCATGGCCGCCTTCAAGAAATGGCACGTCGAGACCCAAGACGAAGCGATGATCGTCCCCGCTTCGTAGCACGGATTTTCCAGTCCGTGAGCATGCTCCAGTGAAAAGCGGAGGTGGACGCTGGATGCCCGCTGAATTAAAACGCGGCGTGTTTTTGAGTTCCAAGTTTTCCCTTCTGGCGGCACTGAGCCTTTCATCCTGCACGTTCAGCGGCGGGCATGTGGGAGATGTGACCACGCCGTTTTCGCAGTTGGAGCATCTGCTGGGACAGGGGGATGATGAGGTGGCGGCTAGGATGCAATCGAAGACGATGGATGGCATCACGGTGACGGCTGCTCTGTTGCCGGACGAGGTGGCGCGGGAACGCTACGGCGTGAATTTGGCATCGAAGGGCATTCAGGCCGTGTGGATGCGCATTGAGAACAGCACCCGCTTTGAGCAGTGGATGCTCGCGGCACATCTGGACCCGGATTACTACACCGCAAACGAGGCGGCTCATCTCTTCCGGCATCGTTTGGGCGGCCTCGGCTATGAGGCACTCCAACAGAAATTTCGTGATCTCGCCATGCGAGCACGATTGGAACCCGGCAGCCGCCATGAGGGGCATGTGCTGGTGCCTCGCAGCGAGGGCGGGCGCTTTGTGGAGATCACGACGAACGGGCAGGGAAGGGAGCGGCGTTTTGGTTTTCCGCTGCGCACGCC
>JBILVU010000084.1:0-26101 GCA_044370285.1 Prosthecobacter sp. | reverse complement strand
CCCCCAAGAGCTGGAGGAAGCCGTCACCAGAATCGAACAGCTCAACCCCAACCAAGACACCCCACAAGCACCCAGAAAACAAAATCATCACTCCCATCTTGACCAACGCCTTCATAGCAGTTGGGCGATGGAGCTTCAACGAACCATGAAGTGCTCTCCGCCCAACACATCCGCCCTACGTGATGTGCGGCGTAGCTTGCATTCGAGGCTGTTTCATCGTTTATGGCGGCCTCTAACCTCAACCTGACGACACAACATGGGCGCACAATGGAAACAAAAATGGCGGGAACTGGCCGCGGATCAAAAAGGCAAGATTGTGGGCAAGCTGGTCCGCGAAATTCAGGTCTCGGTGAGGCTGGGCGGAGCGCATCCCGAGTTTAATCCGCGTTTGGCGGCGGCTTTGGTGAATGCCCGCAAGCAGAGTGTGTCGAAGGACACCATCGAGCGTGCCATCGCGAAGGGCAGCGGCACCGGAGCGGATGCGGTGCAGTATGAGACGGTGATTTATGAAGGCTTCACGCCGCATCGTGTGCCGGTGATCGTGGAATGCCTCACGGAGAACAACAACCGCACCTCTTCCGAAGTGCGTGTGCTTTTCCGTGCGGGTAGCATGGGGAAGGTGGCGTGGATGTTTGACCACTGCGGCCTCATCGAGGCGCATCACGCGGACAAGTCCCTCGATATTGAGGAGGCCGCGCTCGAAGCCGAGGCGGAGAACGTCGAGCCGATGGAAATCGAGGACGAGGAGCACGCTGGTCATGTGGGCGCTCGTTTCTTCACGCAACTGACCACGCTGGATGCGGTGACGAAGGCTTTGAAGGCCGCTGGATGGCAGATCACGAGCTCGGAACTCGGCTACCAGCCGAAGGAATACCCCGAGATCACGGATGAGCAGCGTGAGGAGGTGACGAACTTCCTCCAGGCCCTCGACGGGCATGACGATGTGCATCGCGTGTATGCGGCGCTGAAGTAAAACGATCAGTAGAGATCGAGAGCCAAATCGAGAGCCCTGGCGGAGTGCGTGAGAGCACCCACGGAGATGGCGTTGACGCCGGTGGCGGCGACGTCGCGGATGGTGTCGAGGGTGATGCCGCCGCTGGCTTCGAGCCAGAGCTGGCGGTTCACGAGCTGCACGGCCTCGCGGAGTTGCGGGACGCTCATGTTGTCGAGCAGAAGCATGTCCACGCCTTCGAGGGTGAGGAAATCACCCACCTGCTGGAGGCTGGCGGCTTCGAGCTGCACACGAACGCCGGGGCGCTCGGCGCGGAGGCGGCGGATGTTGGTTTGCAGAGCTTCGAGGCTGGGATTGGCCGCGTGGTGGTTGTCTTTGACCATCGCGTGATCGTAGAGGCCCATGCGGTGATTGGTGGCTCCACCGCACTTCACGGCGGCTTTTTCGAGCAGGCGCCAGCCAGGCGTGGTTTTGCGAGTGTCCCAAACCTCTACCGGATGCGGTTTGACGGCTTCGACATAGCGTCGGGCCTGCGTGGCGACGCCGCAGAGGCGTTGGAGAAAATTCAGCGCGGTGCGTTCGGCGGTTAAAAGCGATCTCGTGGAGCCTTGGGCCTCCAAAAGAATGCTCTTCGGCTCAAACGGCTGGCCGTCGGCGATGAGGACTTTGACTTCGATTTGAGGATCAATCTCCCGAAACACGGCTTCGACGACTTCCATACCGGCGACGACGCCTGGCTCGCGGGCGACGATTTCTGCCCGGGAGTGGGAATCGGCCGGGATGAAGTATTCGGAGGTCACATCGCCAGAGCCGATGTCCTCGGCGATGGCGGCACGGATGAGAGCGAGGGTGCTGGGGTGCATCGGAAAGGGGAGCATAGGCATGCTTCAGCGTGCGGAAAGGCCCATGTAGAGTTCTTCCAAAGTGCGGCGGTGAGGCTGCCAGGCACTCACGGGCACGCCACCGCGAACGAGAGCGGCCACGAGATCGTGCGGCTCCATGGTGAGAGGCACCTCGACGATGCCTTGCTTGTCCATTTTGGCTCCGGCGCGGTCCATCACCTCGCGGGCGAGGCCCATATCGGAAGTTTCGAGCTGGAACATGCGCCGCGTCTTTTCCTGCGAGGGCAGGGGACCTTCGAAGACCTTTTGGCCGTCTTTGATGATGACGCAGCGGTCGCACATCTGCTCCACCTCGCCAAGGAGGTGGGAATTGAGCATGATGGTGAGGCCGTGATGCTGGCGGAGGTGCAGGATGAGCTCGCGAAATTCGCGGATGCCTTCGGGATCGAGGCCATCGGTGGGTTCATCGAGCAGCAGCAGACGTGGCTCGGGCAGCAGGGCCTGGGCAAGGGCGAGGCGCTGGCGCATGCCGTGGCTGTAGGTGGCAGTTTTCTGCTGAATGGCACGGGTGAGGTTCACCATCTGCACGACGCGTTTGACCTCCGCCTCATCCCACCAGCCGGAGAGGGAGCAGAAGACGCGGAGATTTTGCCAGCCGCTGAGGTAGTCGTAAAAGTGGGCGGCTTCATAAATGGCACCGATCTGGCGGAGGGCGGTGGAGCGGTTTTTTTGCACGCTGCGACCGCCGATGCGCACTTCGCCGATGTCAGGCCGCACCATGCCGAGGGTGATGCCCATGATGGTGCTTTTGCCCGCGCCGTTGTGACCGAGCAGGCCGAGGATTTCGCCTTCTTTGACCTCGAAGCTCACGTCATCGAGCGCCAGACGGCCGGTGGGCCAGCGCTTGGTGAGGTGTCGTACTTCGAGGAGGGCCATGTGGGGGCGATTGTGGGAGATTCATGGCATTCCGCCAGCGGATTGAGTGTTCGCGACACTTTTGGGGCGAAAAACGCATTTGCCCTCACTGCCGCAAGCATGCATCACTGGGCCGGTTTTCCGCCTTTCCCCTTTCCCGCACCGCCCGCCATGCAGTTCTACTTCCCCACCTCCCTGAACCTCGGCCAAGAGAATAGCGAAGGCTTCCACCAGGAGCTTCTTCGCGGTCTCACGCACAAGCTGAACAACCTCCTCGCCGTCATCCAGGGCTTCAGCAGCCTCATTTTGATGACGGAGGACCTCGATCCGAGTGTCACCGAAAACATGCAGCACATCCGTGAGGCCAGCGTGGGCGTGACGAACCTCAGCGAACGCATCCGTGCCGCGGGTGGCTGTGCCAAGCTGAGCCCGCAGGCGCTGAATTTGAACGAATACCTTGGCCTCATCGAAGGCAGCGTGATGGAGCCTTTCCAAAAAGCTGGCGTGCAGCTCGAGGCGGATGTGCAGCAGGGCCTTCCTGCGGCGCTGGTCGACCCGAGCAAGTTCAAGGAACTGCTCGTGGAGTTGCTCAAAAACGCCGCCGAAGCCGCGCAGAAGGGCGGTGGCCGCTGTGCCCTGAAAATCTGCGGTCCAGGCGTCATCACTCCGGCTGAGCAACGCCGGGTGGATGTTCTCGTGAGCAACACCGGCTCACAAATCGCCCCGGAGAAGATGCAGGAGGTCTTCCGCCCCTTCCACGGTTCGAAGAACAGCAATCACCTCGGTCTCGGCCTCACCATCGCCGCCATGCTGAGCCATCAGATGGGCATTCAGCTCGGCGTGGCCTCGGAGAACAACACGACGACCTTCTGGCTGAGCTGCCCCATGGCTTGAGCGAGGCTGCTTTGAGCAGATGGCGTGGCCTGAGTGTCAATTCCGCCTGATTTCTTCGCCATAATTTCGCGCAAATGCCGCGCTGGACGCCTCCGCGTCCGTCCCGGAACATGCGCGGCATTCATCTCTGGAGGCTTTTGCTTATGAAACACTCGTCGCTCCTCACTCTCGCGGCCCTTGCCGCATTCACCGCCGCTGCGGCGGCCGACACCATCACCACGCTGCGTGGCAAAACCTTCCGCGATTGCAAAATCGCCCAGGTACATCCGGACGGCATTTCCTTCACTCACCGCAGTGGGGCGGCGAAAATCCTCTTCACCGATCTACCGGCCTCTCTGCGCTCGAAGTATGGTTACGACGCCAAAAAAGCCGATTCGTATGCGAAGAAGATCGTCGAGGCACGCAAGGAACGGGAGAAGCGCACCCAGGAGTTTCTCGCCCGTGAGCAGGAGGCCATCGAGGCCGCGAATTTCGTGAACACCATGCGCACCATGCAGGCGCAGACGCAGATGATGCTTGATCAGCAGTCGGCGAACAACGGCATCACCTATCCTTACGGCCCGGCCGCCTACTTCAATGGCATTCAAGGCGTGGCGGTGAACCCGATCCACGGTCCCGCCGTCAACGGCCACGGCTACCGTGTGCGTTCCTGGGATGGCGTCGGCATCGCGCCGCTGGTGCCCGGCAGCGGCGGCATCTACGTCCCACCGAGCGGTGGCTATGCCTTTTACCCGCCGGTTTATCCGTCACTCGGCTACGCCCGGCCCGGCTATCAGATCAACGGCAGCTTCAACCTTGGGCACAATTTCCGCGTCGGTGTAGGGCTTGGGCATGTCCCCGGCATCGGGCCAAATTTCGTGGCTCCTCCGGCGCCGATGATCAGCTCGCCTGGCAGCGCCACGATCACCATTGGTCGGTGAGAACCCGGTAAACCGAAATCGGGTTCATTCGCCAGGTTCGATAGAGATGTCATCCGCATTGAAGAGGTTCTTATCAGGTCCTGCGGAGCGAATTTCCATGGCGTGTGCCGTGATGGAGTGAAACCACAACGGAGTGCCCCATCGGTCCACGAGCGAGCCGTTCTGAATGCACGCGCTATCTGAAGGAAGGAAAATCGTTCCAGTAGCATTCTGGCCCAGCAACGCGGCAGTGATGATTTCGTTGTGGCCGGATGGATTCTCACCATGAGCCTGTCGATAGACGTAAAGCACTTGATTGACGGCTTTGAGGTCCGCGTCTGCTTCCTGATTCGGCGCATTGATCTGCTTCGCCAACTCCGCCGCTGATGGCAACAAGCGCAGGACAGGAGCAGGCCTTGTCGGTGCAGTAGCGGAGCCTGTGGAGGTATTCTCCCTCTCATCCCCGTTGGTTAAAGGTCGATTGAGCCACCAAAGCAAAACACTGGAGCAAACAATAAGCGCAAAAAGAAGCCATGTTCGTGATGCAGAAGTGGACGTGTTCATGAAGGGATGATGATAGTGCGCTTGAAAGGCTGATTTCGGCAAGAGCGCGATTCTGAAGCTTCATTTATCCTGAACAGAAGAAACTAATTTCTTTGACGAATGGAATCCAACTCAGTTAAAACCAAAATTAAGCGCTGCTCCACCCCCGTTCGGCGTTGATTCGTCATCAACATCCAACCATCCCCGAGCAAATATGCATCAGGTTCTACGCACCTGTGGAGCGCTTTTGTGCGCCTTCACCATGGCCACGGCCATCACTGTCACTGCCTCTGCAGCGACGGATTATAACAACGACGGCTTCTGTGACGTCTGGCAGCAGAAGTACAATGGATTCGCGCTGGTAACCACCAATGACGAGGACGGAGACGGGCTGAACAACCAGCTCGAATCACTCGCGGGCACGGACCCACGCAATTCGGCAGATGTTTTAAAGCTGGGGCCGATGAGCATCAACGGGACAACCATTGTTCACAGCTTCATCGCCGAGCGTGGTAAACGGTATCAGATGGTAAGTGCTGCCACAGCGAACGCACCTACGTGGACGCCCGTGGCAGGATCTGCGAAGGTGAGCGCCATGGATCACGCCACGGACAGCATTTCGATCACGCGACCGGCTGGTACACTGATGTACTACAAAATCGAGGTGAGTGATGCGGATACCGATGCGGACGGAGTCTCCGACTGGGCTGAGTACCAAACGGGAACGAATCCGGCTCTCGCTACCACCACCACCAATGCCTCCTCAGGCACGGCTTCAGATGGTGCGACGCTGCAAAGCATCTTTTCACTCACTTCTACCATTCCGAGTGGCTGGAATTATGCGCTGGAGAAAACATCACGCGTGGGAAAATGGAGCCTCACACGCACGAGCGGCACGATGCAGCTCACTCTGCCATATTCGACGGCTGGCAACACCAGTGCGGCACGCGGCTCGGCTTCCGCGAGCGATTTCTCGCTGAAACGCGGTTCTGATAATGCAGCGATCAGCGGCGGAACCTTTGTCATCCCCGCTGGTGTGACCACGATGGAAGTTCACATCACCGCGACGCAGGACCCGGGTGGGCCAAACACTTACCAGGAGGTGCCTGAGACCCTCGTGATGAGATCTCATGTGCCAGGACTGACTAGTGCCGTCCACCTGACCAGCACCTTCACACTTTTCGAAGCAAATAGCTCAACCTCAAACAACCGTCTCTACATCGCCTATCTCGGGCGTGAGGGTTCCGCCATCACCAACGCCTCCGGTGTAGCCACCATCACGCTGCGCGGCAACAATGACATCGGCTGGGTGGATAGTACCTTCAGCAGCCTGACCTCGGAGCAAAGCGCCGCACATCTCCACCTCGGCGGTCCCGCTGTGATCGGCGGCCCGGTCGTCTTAGGCCTGCCCAACGGCCAGCTCAATGATCACCGCTGGGATGTGCGTTCAGCGGCCACTATCACCACGGATCAGCAGATGCTCGAGAAGCTGATGAGCGGAGAGATCTACATCAACGTGCATACCGGCACCTACAGCGGGGGTGAGATCCGTGGAAACTTCACCTTAGTGAACGGCTCCGTGAATCCACCCCCCGCGCCTGCGGCTCCGCCAGCCTATGGCAGCACCAGTTTCCCAAATCTGGCCGCTGGCGGCGTGAACAACAATCCCGCGCTGGATCGTGACATTGCCCGCCTTCTCACGCAGGCTACCTTTGGTCCCACGGATGATGCGATCACGGCGGTGAAGGCCAAGATCACCGCAGCTAGCAATGACATGCTCGCGGGCTACACCGCCTGGATTTCCGATCAGATGAATGCCACGCTCAGCCCCACGCCCTCATTGCTGCAACTGCACCAAGCGGCGGACATTGAGGAGTTCATCCTCCGTGGCAATCTGCCCATCACGGTGGGGAATGATCCGCAGTTCGCCTATGTGCCCAGCGGTACCAGCGCCACCGGGCAGCCGCCGCAGGGCTGGAACAACACCACCCGCGTCTGGAGTCCTGGATCGACCATCTACAGCAACAACTTTCCGCGTAGCGAAAACCGCCGTCGCGAATGGTGGACGCTCGTGCTGCAATCCAAAGACCAGCTCCGTCAGCGCATGGCCTTCGCCTTGAGCGAAATCGTCGTCATCTCGGACAACGACACCACGGTGCAGACCTACAACTACGGCCTCTCGAATTACTGGGACATGCTGGCTGCGGGTGCCTTTGGCAAATACCGCACGCTTCTGGAGCAAGTGACCTACAGCCCGGTGATGGGCATCTACCTCAGCCATTTGAAGAACCAAAAATCAAACGGCAGCATCAGCCCGGATGAAAACTTCGCCCGTGAGATCATGCAGCTCTTCTCCGTGGGCCTCATCATGCGCCATCAGGATGGCAGCCTGCGGCTGGATTCCACCGGCGCCCCCATCTTCACCTATGATCAGACAGACATCCGCGAGCTCGCCCGCGTGCTTACCGGCCTCAGCTTTGGAAAGTATCATCCGAACGTCTCCTCTCCCACCTATCCCACCGCCTCGAACCAGGCCGTCGGAGCACTCGCGGACAATCCTAGCTTCACCACCGGAAACGGGCACCGCTTCTGGCAGGGAAGCTGGACGAACCCGATGAAGATGTTCTCCGACTTCCATGACTTCGATGCCAAGACTCTCTTCGCCGGTAAAGAAGGTGCGCTGAGCATCCCTGCAAAGACTGCCAGCAATGCCAATGGCGATGCAGACATCAAAGCCGCTCTCGATGTGCTCGCGGGTGATCCCGCCCAGGCCACCTACCCTGCTGCTGCTCATGACAGCACACCGGTATTTATCAGCCGCCTGCTTATCCAGCGGTTCACCACCTCAAATCCAAGTGCGGGCTATCTTTATCGCGTCGTGCAAAAGTACAAGGATACCAATGGGAACCTCGGTGAGGTGCTCAAGGTCATCCTCCTCGATTACGAGGCCCGCAGCCTTGCTCTCGCAGATACCACCGTGGGCCACGGCAAAGCGAAGGAACCCATCCTACATCACGCGGCCATGCTGCGGGCGTTGAAGGCCGCCACACGCGTCCCCCTCTCCACGCTGAACACCATGCCGATGACCGGGTTCACCACGGCCACCTCTCCCGTCACCAGCGCGTATCCCGCCGCCGAGCTGAGTAAATTCCCCGCTGGTGCCTGGCGCTACCGCTACTTCGACACGCAGTCCACACTCACCCAGAGCCCGCAGCGTGCGCCTACGGTGTTTAATTGGTTCCTGCCGGATTACACCGTGCCCGGCGTGCTCGCCACGGCGGGCCTCGTCGCCCCGGAACTCCAGGTCGCCACGGATTCCAATGTCATCTCCGTGGTGAATTCTCACTACACGCATTTGTTCAACCCCGTTTCGCCCACCAATACGCCGGCCAATCCGCCTACAAACAAGATTCTCGGCCGCGGCCTGGACGCCTTCCCCAACATGTCCATCTATCGCAGGGTGGCCACGAATGGCACGCCGACCCGAATCACCGTGCCGGCTTATGGCGTAGGCACTACGGGCTACTTCTCCGCCAATGTTTTTGATGACAATGGCACGACAGGAAACTCCGCCAGCATCTACAACTACCTCGATGCTGCCTACCTGAGGCTCGATGACCTGATCGCTGACTACACCTTTGCCTACAACACCTCGCTCACAGCCCAGTACAGCCCGAATCCCGTGCCCAGCACACCCGGGGCCGCCCAGATCACAGCGGCGCACGACGCGGCGGCGCTCGCCGTGCTGGACGAGGCGGATCTGCTCTTCGCCGCCGGTTACTTGAAGGCCAAATACGGCAGCCTTCCCATCGGCGATCCCAGCCCGCAGAAGCATGTCATTGATGCCCTGGCTAGCGGCTTCATCGGCAGCCGCGCCACACATACCAGCAGCACTTCGTGGAATTCCAACGCCGTCACCCGCGTGCGAAACATCCTCTACCTCGTGCTCACCGCTCCTGAGGCCCTCGTGCTGAAATAGACCGCGTCTGATCCACCGAATCGAAACCACAACCTTTTGCATTCACCTCATATGAATCTCCTTACTTCTCAAAAAGGCGGGCTCAGCCGCCGTCAGTTCATCCTCAAAACCGGTGGAACCGCCGCCGGAGCCACCACGGCTGCCTCCATGCTTGCCCAGCTCAAGATGATGGAAGTCGCAGCCAATGCACAGGCCGCCTCACCGTCCTCCTATAAGGCACTCGTCTGTGTCTTCCTCGCCGGAGGAAACGACTCAAACAACCTGCTACTGCCCTTTGGCACCAGCCAGGCACGCACGGATTATCAGACGGGCCGCGGCGTGCTCGCCCTGCCCACCGCTAGCGCCAATGCCACGGCCAATACGCTGCCGATCAATGCCACGAACGTCGCCGCTTGTGAGCCGCTCAGCGGCTACCTCGCTGCCACGGATGCCTTTGGGGTGCATCCGCAGTGCGGGCACATCCGCACCTTGTTCAATGACAACAAGCTCGCCTTCCTCGCCAATGTGGGAAACCTCGTCGATGACAACATCACGCGTGCAAACTACGCCACCACCACCAAGCCGCCGCAGCTGTACTCACACTCCGATCAGGTCACCCAGTGGCAGTCTGCCATTCCTGACCGGCCTTTCACTAGTGGTTGGGGCGGCCGCGTGGCGAATCACCTCCACGCTCTCTCCCCTGCCGGCACCTTCAACTCACGCACCGTTTCCATCGCCGGCGTCAGTAACTACCTCTACGCCAGCACCGGCAGCGTGCAGCCCTATGTGATGAGCAGCAGCGGCGTCGTGGCCCTCAGTGGTTACGGCTCCGGCACCACGCCTTACTCTCTCGCTGTCAACAATCCCGCCGTCCTCTTCGACGATGCGAACTACAAGAACGCGGAACAGGGCATGCGCTTGAAGGGCTTTGAGAAAATCCTCCTCTCCAGCCATGCCAACCTCATGGAGAAGACCTACAGCGGCATCGTCGAAAACTCCCGGCTCACCGAGGCGGAAATGAATACCGCGCTGGCCGTCACCGCCGGATCCACCGCGGGCACGTCTACGCTCGATTCCTTCTTCAACGATCCGTTCAACGGCACCGGCATCTCGTCCAACAACGACTTCACCAACCAGATGAAGCTCGTCGCCCGCCTCATCGTGGGCCAGGCTGAACTGGGGAATAACCGCCATGTCTTCTTCGTCCAGCAGGGTGGCTATGACACGCACATCTCGCAGATTCCCGTGAACGGCAGCGGCGTGCCCCTGACCACCGCCGGCCACGCCGGCCTGCTCCATGTGCTCAGCTGCACCTTGAAAGGCTTTTACGATGCCCTGGCAAGCACGGGAGCCATCAACAACACCGTCGCCTTCACCGCGTCTGATTTCACCCGCACCTTCACGCCGAACAAGACGGACGCCTCCGCAGGCAGCGATCACGCCTGGGGTGGCCATCACATGATCTTCGGCGGTCCCGTCATCGGCGGCCGTGTGTATGGCAAGTATCCGCCGCTCAAGCTCGGTGATGCCGCCAGTTCCATCGATGCCGTCGGCACGCGTGGCCTTTGGATTCCCACCACCTCCGTTGATCAATACTCTGCCATCCTCGCCCGCTGGTTTGGCGTCCCCTACGCCGCCGATGCGAACGGGGTGATCAGTGGCGACACGCTGAACCTGTTCCCGAACATCAATCGTTTCCTGAACCCCTTCACCAACACAGCCGCCAATCTTGGCTTCATCAACAACTTCGCCTGAGCCCTCATGACCGCCAGTTTCACTCACACACATTCTCACTCATCATGAAATCGCATCTTCCTCACCTCGCAGTGGTATTTACCGCGTCGCTCGTCTTCACCGCCGGGCTTCAAGGCCAGGCACCAACAGCGGCCACCTCGGACGTGTCCTGCTACATGCAGACCACCACGCCCGTCTCACGTGACACCACCTTTGGCCTGCCGGGCACGCGTGCACCGGCCTTCATTGGGAGTGTCTCCAGCCGTTCCGGCAGTGTCATCACCGTCAAAGGCACACCCGGATGGACGACCAATCAGTTTGTCTATGTCATCGGCACTCAAAACGACCAATTCTATGTCGAAGTGCAGTCCGGCGTCCTCGAAGGGCAACGCTTTCCCGTCACCGCCAATGGTGCCAATACCCTCACGGTCACCGGGAGCATCACTTCCCTCGCCGCCAATGATGTCCTCGCACTCATCCCGCATTGGACCTTTGCCAGCGCCTTCCCGAACCTGACGGGCATTCTCGCCAGCACCACCGCGCTGCCGGATACAGCCTGCTCACGCATCCTGCTACCGCTGCGTCTCGATGATGCCTTCAGCGTCACCACCTACTACTACTATGGCGGTGCCGCTTCTGGCGGTCCCGGCTGGCGGAAGGTCGGCACGCCAGAGACGCAGATCGTCAGCCATGACGTCATCGCGCCGGATCTCTTCACCTTCGTGAAGCGTTCCTCAAATACAAGCACGCCCAATGCGGCTTCCATCAGCGCCATCTCGATGTCACGCCGTCACCATCAAATCGGCATCAACAACTTCTACAACAACCTCGAGATCGACATCCCGGCCAGCATGACGCTCACGCAGTCCGGCTTGTTCGAATCCGGAGCCTTCAAAGGCACAACCGATGTCACCGGTGCCGGTGGAGATGTGCTCTACGTCTATGACGGCACCAATGCCACCCGCCCGCCCGCTTACTTCAACTCGGACGCCACCTACTTCTACTACACCGGCACCGCCAACGGAGGTCCAGGCTGGCGTGTCTATGGCGGCACCATCACCACCGTCGTTAGCAACAACATCGCCTTCCGTCCCGGCTCTGGCATGGTGATCGGGCTCGCCAGCCTCGGCGGCACGGCGCGTCCGGCTTGGAAGCCGCTTCCACCTTACCTGCAGTAGCTCACAGCACGCTTCGAACTCTTTCACACCCTCCGCGCCGATATTGGCCGGAGGGTTCTTTATTTCTGGTGAAGCCGCATCTGCCGCCCGCACTCCTCCACCAGGAATTCAGGTTGCGAATAGGGTTCGTGGCTGATGTCTGACCAAACGATCGCTCCCTTAGGATTCACGAGAAAGGTCCCATGCATGGCTTTTTTCAAAAAGGCATCGTGGCAGTGCCAAGTCTCAAATCCCGCCTGTTTCTCGTCTGAAAGTACCAGGAAGGGCAGCGGAGGATCATCTGGCTCACGTCCACCTAGCGTCAGGTTCAGATCGCTCACGCTATCCGTGCTCACCGCCCATGTCTCCAGCCCCAAGTCCGCAAAGCGCGGCATGAGCGGCGAAAACAAGCGCAACTGTTCCGTGCAATGCACGCAGCCATGTCCGAGGAAGAAAATGACCAGCGTCCATTTCCCCTCACGGCTTCGAAGGTCATGGGACACACCCTCATGGTCTTTCAGGATCAGCTCCGGTGCCTGCAGCGCCGTTTCGGACAGGACGCCCGTTTTCGGAGCTGGCTGGTCAAGAGCGGTCACGGAGCCCAAGGGCGTGCGCACCACCTCCACAGGCACATCGCGCACTGGTTTGGCCACGAACACACCTCGGCGCACCATGCGTCCAGCTAGCGTCTTGGCCCCTTCCACCAGCGCGGCCACTTCATCCCCATGTACATTGAGAAACGCAGCCTCTCGGGTTTGCACCAGAAAGGCCTCCAGTTTGCTCGTCTCCGTGGCCAGACCTTCCGCGTCACGAAGTGCTGCCGCCGCCAGCGTCCTCCAGTAGCAACCATCCGCCCGGGCCATCAAACCCACGCTATCCGCTAGCCATTCATTCGATAGCTCATCGCGCAGCCCCTGCCAGTCTCGCCGACGCGTGTAAAGCGAGGCCAGCAAGCGTCGCCCACTCGTGAAAGCCTCGTTCGCCTTATCATCTAGGTCGCCACGCGCCGTGAACCGCGGACGACGAGGCTGACCGATCAGGCGTTTCGCTACTTCGGCGGCTTCTGCATGCCTTCCAGCCTCAGCAAGCCAGCTCGCATAGGTCACCGCGTGGCTCGTCCAATCATTCGCCAAATCCACCGGCTCAAAGTGAGATGCGGCATGCCGCAGGCCGTGATGAATCGCCGTCTCGATTGCCTTTAGCGCCGCCGGGAGATCTCCCTCGCGTCGCAGCACCTCCGCCGCCAACCGGAGCATATTCGGCGTTGAGCCTTCTGCTGCGGCAACGCGTCTTGCGGCCTCCAACTGCATCTCGCGAGATTCCGGTGCTGGCGATTGCATCAAAGCCAGTGACCAGATCCACGCTTGATCCTTCTTGCTCGCAAAGATCCGCCCCAGCTTCTCGCGAACGCCTGGCATGCCACTGCCGCGCAGCCCCGCCATCACCTCCCAGCGCAGCGAAAGGCTCTCCGATTGCGTTTTCGCCCAGGGAATGACCAGCTTGCCGCCTTCAGCGAGGCGCACCGCATGCTTCATGAGATGCTCCGACATCGTAAATCCCGGCGTCGGCCGGAAAAACGCATCCCATACCTCCAGCCATGCCTTTTCAGGCGAATTTGATTTCGTCAGCGCCAGGGCCTTCTCCATGAAAAACTGGCCGCGACCCGGAAAACGCTCATTCGCTGCTGCTAGACCCCACCAAGCCATCGCGCAGCTCTCATCCAGCATCGTCGCATGGCGAAAGCAACGCTCTGCCTCCTCCGGCCACAAGCCACGAAGCCGTGCCATTCCCGCATCGAAACATCGCTGCGTCTCCGCCTGCTTCGACACCACAAAATCCGGCTCTGCCTGCGTGTTAGCGACTACGGGCGGCTCAAACGGCCCCGCACGAAACGCCTCCTCCAAGTTCTTCGGCTTCTCAAAGGCCTGCTTCGCCAGCCACTCCAGTTCCGCCAAGCAGCGCGGACCCATCTCTGCCGCCTTCAATGGCAGCCCTCCAATCATCAGCAGCAAAGCGAATATGAGCGAACGCATGCCAAGCATCCCAACATGTCGCTTCGCTCCTGACAAGGCTAACCTTCTCGAATCAATGCGCCGTGGCCTTCTCCGAGCCGAGGCCGGTATGAGCGCGGACTTTCAGTTCGGCAAACTTGGCTTCGGCCTCAGGATCGCGAGCGGTGAGGATGGCTCCGAGCCAGGCGGCCAGGAAACCGAGCGGGATGCTCACGATGCCGGGATTTTCGAGTGGGAAGATTGCCCCGGCCTTGCCGAACATGCCATTCGGACTCAGCAGGATCAGCACGATGGAGGAGACGAGGCCCACGCTGAGTCCGCAGACGGCCCCGGTGGTATTGAAGCGCTTCCAGAACACGCTGAAGACGATCACCGGTAGGTTCGCCGAGGCAGCGACGGCGAAGGCGAGGCCGACGAGGAAGGCGGCATTCACGCTGGGGCCGAGATAGATGGCGATTCCGATGCTCACCGCACCCACGCAGAAGGCGGTGATGCGGGCCACCTTCACTTCCTGGCCGGGGCGGTTTTCTTTGCCGTGATGCAGCACGTTCGAGTAAAAATCATGCGCAAAGCTGGCGCTGGCGCTCATCGTGAGTCCAGCCACCACCGCGAGAATCGTCGCAAAGGCCACGGCGCTGATGAAGGCGAAGAAGAGTTCGCCACCGAGCACTTGAGCAAGAATCGGAGCCACCATGTTCGTGTCCGGTTTGCCATCCACCGTGGTGATGAGGGCTTTCTTGAGGATCGTGGCGGCACCAAAGCCGAAGAACGTCGTCATGATGTAGAAGAGGCCGATGATCGCCATGGCCCACACCACGCTGGAGCGGGCTGTTTTGGCATCCGGCACGGTGTAAAAGCGCACGAGAATGTGCGGTAGGCCGGCGGTGCCCAAAACGAGACCCAAACCGAGTGAAACAAGATCCAGAGGCCCCCACGGGCCCGCCACGGCTACGCCAAATTTGAGGCCAGGTTCGAGTAGGTTCTTCGGCTCGGCGGTTCCGGCGTAATCCGCTTTGGAGACGGCATCAAAGAAGGCCGTGAAGCTGTAGTTGTGAAACTTGAGCACCAGATAGCTCAGCAACATCGCTCCCGCGATTAGCAGCAGCGCCTTGATGATCTGCACCCAAGTCGTCGCCAGCATGCCGCCAAAGACGACATACACCAGCATCAGCAAACCCACGCCGATCACCGCCGGGGCGAAATCGAGGCCGATGAGGCGCTTGATGATCACGCCAGCGCCCACCATCTGGGCGATCATGTAAAAGGTGGAAACGGTGAGCGTGCTCAGCGAGGCCAGCGCCCGCACCGGGCGGGGTTTGAGACGGTAGGCCAGCAGATCGGCCATGGTGTATTTGCCCGCATTGCGCAGTGGCTCGGCCACGACGAGCAAAACGGTGATGTAGGCCACGAGGAAGCCCACCGAGTACATGAAGCCATCGTAGCCGCTGAAGCAGATCATGCCGGAGATGCCGAGGAAACTGGCCGCGCTCATGTAATCACCCGCCACCGCGAGGCCATTCTGCCAGCCGGTGATGCTGCGCCCGGCGGCGAAGTAGGCGCTAGCACCGGTGTTTTTCTTGGCTGCCCAGAAGGTGATGAGCAGGGTGAGCGCCACGAAGGCGAGGAACATGATGAGAGGGACGGACATGGGAGGAGAAAGGAACGAATGACGAAATCAGAATGACGAACGAAGAGCGGATCAATGCCCGTGGATGATGGCGGCGGCTTCTTTGTCCCATTTCGCGGCCACGCGGACGTAGATGAAGGCCACGATCCAGGCCATGAAGAACTGCGAGAGGGCGAAGACGTAGGCGATGTTTACTTTGCCCCAAACCTGCTTCTTCATCAGATCCGGCCAGTAGCCGACGAGAATCGGCAGAGCGAGGTAGTAGGCGAGGAAGAAGATCGTGGCGGTCACGATGAACTTCGCCTTGCGTCCCAAAAGGCTTCGGAAGGCGGGTTTGGCCTCGATTTCGGCCCAGTTCACTTTTGAATTGTCGGTCATAAGGGGCGCGAGGTTAGGGACTCGGCCCCGGTTTGGCAAGGGAAGGTTCTCCGGGCGGCCCGCATTGACTTTCGAGACGGCGGCGGCAGCCTCGGAAAGCATGTTTCGCCTTGTTTTGATCCTCCTCGCCCTCGGATTTGCCACCGCAGGATTGCGGGCTCATTCGATTCACCAGTCCAACGGTGAGATGGAATGGAACGCGGCCACGCGGAAGCTCGAAGTGAGCCTCACACTCTTCGTGAACGATCTCGAACTGGCCCTCATCCGCCACACCGAGCGAGAGCTGCGCTTTGAAAAGACGCCACCGGAGGTGCTTGATGCGCAGATTCGCCAGTATCTGGCGAAGACCTTCGTCGTCAGCACGGCGGCTGATCAAAAAGCCGAGCTTACCTGGGTAGGGCGTGAACTGGATGCGGACACGCAAAAGAGTGATGAGCCGACGGTGACGCTCTTTTTTGAAGTGTGCCTTCCCGAGGGTCTGCAAGGTTCGACGCTGCAACTGACGCTCTTCACAGAGCTTTTTGCCGATCAGCTTCATCTGATGACTTTCCGCCGTGGTGAGCAGAAGACTTCATGGCAGTTCAAGAAGGGTGATGAAGCGAAAAAGCTCGATCACTAGGCCTTGTTTGAAAACCTGCCGGAAACGAGAAGGCGAAGCAAAGTGGCCATCTCGCTCCGCGAGATGAGCAAAAGGCTTTCGCCAGCATGTTGGATCCCCCCACATGTAAACCGAGGGCGTTGAGAAGCGCCAAGCTCATCTTGCGGAGCAAGATGGCTACTTTGCTGCCGCAGCATTCGGGTGCTTCAGATGGTTTTCAAACAAGGTCTACTCCAGTTCATGCTCGGTTGCTTGCGTCAGTGAATTTAGAAATTCCAGGTGTTTACTATCATCGAACCAGCCAGACTCTTTCCAATCTTGCGGAAGGTGCGAGCGAACTACCGCGATGGTAGATTTGGCCTTGAACAGCGAATCCATGCGTCGGGCACCATTCTTGCTTCGCTTTGTTGGAAAGTTAACGAATAGCCCCAGTGCTGTCGAAAGTTCCTTCTCAGCTCTCGCTATGTGTTGAAGGATGGCTGCCATGTTCTCTGTGGGATCTTTCATAGTATGCAGGAGGTAGGCTATACTCATCCAAAGTAGGGTGCCAGCACATTGCGGGCGACTTTGAGAGCCTTCATGCGGCCTTCGAGCGTTTTGCCGAAGGTATCGTCTTCCACCTCGATGCACACGGGGCCGTCGTAGCCGGTGCGCATGAGCGCAGCCATGAACTTGGCCCAATCGATGTCGCCATAGCCGGGGATGCGCGGCTGGTGCCAGCGCAGCGGGTAATCAAAGCGGCCCACCTCGTTCAGCGCGGCGCGGTCGATCTTCACATCTTTGGCGTGGAGGTGGAAGAGCTTGGATTTGAACTCCGCCAGCGGGCTGAGCGGGTCCATGTCTTGAAGGATGAAGTGGCTGGGGTCGTAGTTGAGGCCGAAATTGGGCGAGTCGATGTCGCTGAAAGCCCGGCGCCAGATGGCGGGGGTGGTGAGCAGGTTCTTGCCGCCGGGCCATTCGTCTCGCGTGAAGGACATGGGGCAGTTCTCGATGCCGATTTTCACGCCGTGATCTTCGGCGAGGGCGATGAGCGGCTTCCACGTTTTCAAAAAGCGCGGCCAGTTCTCATCGACGGATTGGGTCCAGTCACGACCGACGAAGCCATTCACATTCGCCAGCCCCAGCTTCGGTGCCGCGGTGATGACCTTCTTGAAATGCGCCACCGCCACGCGGGCGGTTTCCGGGTCTGGATCGAGCATGTTCGGGTAGTAACCGAGGGCGCTGAGGCCCACGCCTTGGTCCTGGCACTTTGCGAGGATGTCCTCCGCTTTCGTTTTGGTGAGCGTGGTCACATCGATGTGCGTGACACCCGCGTATTTGCGCTCCGCCCGGCCCACCGGCCAGCACATGACCTCGATGACGGGGAGGTTTTCATGCCGAGCAAAGGAGAGGACTTCCTCCAGCGAGAGCTCGGGAAGGATGGCGGTGACGAAGCCGAGTTTCATAAGGCTGCGTCTATACCTGCGTCGTGCGGTGGCAGGCAAGGTGATCTTGCGATGAATGCCAAAAGCCCTCGCAGACAGGTTGCTCGCGGCGGCATGAAGGCTACTCGTTGCACCGCCGCAACCGACGGGTCCCGCCCATGAGCGAAAAACACTCTCCTGCCTTCAAAGAGCCGCGTATTCAGCAGTTCCGCGCTCTCATCCACATCGCCCGTCATGGCAGCTTTGTGAATGCCGGCGATGCTGCTGGCATGGCCCGCTCCTCCATCTGGCGGCAGATCCGTGCGCTGGAGAGAGAGACGGGCGGCAAGCTCATCGAGGTGCAGGGTCGCAAGGTGCGCCTCACGCCGGATGGGGCCCTGCTCGCCGAGATCGTGGAGCCGATGATCGAGGATTTTGAAAAGGTGATCCCGGAGTTTTCACGGCGGAAGGATGAGGCACACCGCACCCTGCGCATCGCGGCACCGCCGCAGGTGCTCGCCCACGAGCTGCCGCATGCCCTTGGCGAGATGCGTCGCCGCCATCCGGATGTGCGCATCGTGATCACCAGCGTCACCTCCGGCACCGCCATCGAGCAGCTCGTGCAGGATGAGGCGGATGTGGCGCTCGTCGGCCACATGGATCGGCTCAGTGACGAGGCGGGTAAACTGCACGCCGTGCCGATGACCACCTTTCCCATCATGGCGCTGCTGCCGCCGAATCATCCGCTCATCAAAAAGAAGCGGCTCACGCTTCGCGATCTCGTCTCCGAGCCTCTGCTCCTGCCACCGCAGCGCTCCAGCTCTCGCCCGCAGATCGACGCCGTTTTCTCACGGCACGGGCTGCTCTCGGAACTCAACGTCACGCTCGAGGCGAACGTCTTCAACGTCGTCCTCCCCTATGTGGCCCTCGGTTTTGGCACCGCCATCCTCGGCGCCAGCCGGAACTACATTGAAGGCGAACTCAAAAGCATGGCCAAGCGTGGCGAAATTGGCCTCAGCGATGTGTCTCATCTCTTCGGCGATGAAAAAGTCTTCTTCCTCAGCCGCCGCACTCGCGTTCGCCAGCCACACATCGATGAGTTGCGGCGTTTGTTGTGCGGACGGTGAGCGTCATGAGCGCTCCATCGCCATCCGCCATCATGAAGTACCTTTCTTTTCTCCTGCTCGTTGCTGCCGCTTTTTCCGCTCACGCCGCTGATGTGATCCTCGAAGCTCGAACGCTTCATCTTGGCCGGCCCGGCTCGTATGAATGGGAAGAGTTCAAGGATCGCCCAGTCGATGGCGAAAGGTTGGAGCGGCGTTTTCAAGCGGCGGCGAACGCCTCGGAGCAGGCCCTGCGCCTCTGGCACTCGAACGTGAAGCTCAATTGGACGGTGAAACTCAATGGCAAACGGCTCGGCATCCTCACCACCGCCGAGACGCCGATGGAGACCGTGCTGGCGATTGCCCCTGGCCTCCTCGTGGAAGGCGAAAACATCCTCACCCTCGACGCACCCCCTAGCCTCGACGACATCGAGATCGGCCCCGTCCTCCTCACGCCGGAGCCGGTGAAGCAATTCCTGAGCGCCGCCAGCCTCCACGTCCAGGTGACGGATGCCAGCCAGGCCTCACCCATCCCATGTCGCCTCACGCTCACGCGGCCAGATGGCACCTTGCAGCCTTTGCTGGCCTCGCCTGAAGGGGCAGTCGCCGCCAGAACCGGTGTCGTTTACACCCGTGATGGCCGGGCGGTGATCTCCGTGCCGGCGGGAGACTATGTTTTGCATGCCGGGCGCGGCTTTGAATGGAGCGTCGCCACCCAAAAGCTCACCGTGAAAGCTGGCGACGCATCGAAAGTGGCTCTCACCATCAAGCGGGAGGTGGACACGCAGGGCTGGATCGCCGCCGATAGTCACATCCACACGCTCACGCATAGTGGTCATGGCGATGCCACCATGGATGAGCGCATGCTCACCATCGCTGGTGAAGGCATCGAGCTGGCCATCTCCACCGATCACAATCATCCCACCGATTACGCCCCTGCGGCTGCCAGCACCGGCACCGCGTCCGCCTTCACGCCCGTGATCGGCAACGAGGTCACCACCAAGCACGGCCACTTCAACGCCTTTCCGATCCAGCCCGGCGCACCCCTCGTGGACGTGGCCGAGCAGGACTGGTCCCGGCTCATCCCCGCCATCCGCCGCACACCAGGCGTGCAGGTCATCACGCTGAATCATCCGCGTGATCTCCACAGCGGCTTCGTGCCTTTGGGCGGGCTTCACTTCAATCCGAAGACCGGCAAACATCGCGATGCCGAGGCGATGCAAATCGACGCCATGGAGGTCATCACCTCCGCCGCGATGCAGTCGGATGTTCACCTGCTCTTTCGAGATTGGTTTGCCCTGCTCAATCGCGGCCACCGCCTCGCCGCCATCGCCTCCAGCGACAGCCATGACGTGAACCGCTTCATCCTCGGCCAGGGCCGTACCTATGTCGCCGCCAAGGATGACCGTCCCGCTGGCCTTGATCTCGATGAAATCTGGCGCAGCTATCACGAAGGCCGCCTGCTGGTGAGTCTCGGGCTGTTGACCACGCTCAAAGTCGATGAGCGCTTCGGCGTAGGCGATCTCGCCACCGGCCTCGGCAGCACGCTGCGAGTCGAAATCCGCGTTCATGGTCCTTCCTGGGTGCAGGCGGATCATCTCGCGCTTTACGCCAATGGCCTCCTCATCCGTGAGGAGAAACTCAGCGCCAATCACCAGCCCGGCGAAAAGGCCAAAGTCATCTGGGAACTGCCCAAAGCCGCACACGACATGCATCTCATCGCCATCGCCACCGGCCCGGGCATCAAGGAGGCCTTTTGGGAAATCCCGCGTCCCTATCAGCCCTCGAGCAAGACCTTCACCTCCCGCGTCATCGGAGCCACGAACCCGGTTTGGATCGATGCCGATGGCGATGGGAAATTCGAGTCTGCCTTCGCCATTGCTCAGCGTGTGCTCCGTGAGGCTGGCGGTGATTCCAGCAGGGTGAATCGCCAAAATCTCGATCAAGCCGTGCAAACCCAGCTCGATTCAATCGCTCCATGACGTTCCATCTCACGACCATGAAACTGTTTCTCTTCCTGCTCAGCGCTGCTGCTCTTCACGCCGCCGATTTTCACGGTTGGACCGCCGAGAGTCCACGCGATGAAATCCGCCCGCAGTTCAGCAGTGGTGCGGAAAACACGCTCACCATCACCCACGATCTGCGTGAAGGTCTCGATGGCTGGTTTCAAAAGCGCTTCACGGTGAAGGGCGGGACATTTTATCGCTTTCAGGTGCAGCGGAAGACCACCGGCATCACCAACCTGCGCCAGAGCTGCCTCGTGCGTCTCCTTTGGCAGGATGCCAATGGCCAGGGCGTGAAGCTCGATGCCGCTCCTGAGTATCTCAACCCCGGGCTGCCCATGCCCAGTGCCGAGCCCGAGTATCCCACCGATGGCTCCGCCGATGCCGAAGGCTGGACGAGTGTGACCGGCGTGTATCGCGTGCCCTCGAAAGCCACCCAAGCCATCGTCGAGCTGCATTTACAATGGGCACCCAGAGGCCGTGTCGAGTGGCGTGGAGCTGATCTCGCGCCCACCGAGGCTCCTGCACCACGCAAAGTGCGTCTCGCCACCGTACATCACAAACCAAGCGGCAAATCCCCGCGTGAAAACTGCGCTGAGTTTGCCCCGCTCATCGCCGAGGCCGCGGAGAAGCACGCCGACCTCGTCGTGCTCGGCGAGACCGTTCCCAGTGCGAGTTTAAAGGCGAAACCAGAAGAGATTGCCGAGTCCATCCCCGGCCCTTCGACTTCGTATTTCGCGGAACTCGCCAAGCAGCACCACCTTCACCTCGTGCTCAGCCTTTACGAGCGTGAGGCCCACCTCATCTACAACTCCGCCGTGCTGCTCGGTCCCGATGGCTCGCTCATCGGCAAGTATCGCAAAGTCTCCCTCCCGCCTGGCGAGGCCGCGAAGGGCATCTCACCTGGCAAGGACTATCCCGTCTTCGACACCGCCTTTGGCAAAGTCGGTCTCATGGTCTGCTACGACGGCTTCTTCCCCGAGGTCGCCCGTGAACTCACCAAGAATGGCGCGGAAGTCATCGCCTGGCCCGTGTGGGGATGCAATCCGCTGCTCGCTCAGGCTCGTGCGTGTGAAAACCATGTCTTCGTCGTCAGCAGCACCTTCATGAAGCCCGAGGATGGCTGGATGTACTCGGCCATCTACGATCAAGGAGGCCGTCCGCTTACTCATGGCGAGAAATGGGGCACCGTGGCCATCACCGAAGTCGATCTGAGCCAGCCTTACTACGGCCCTTACAACCTCGGAGACTTTCATTCCATGATCGCCCGGCATCGTCCGCCGGTGCCAGCCGAGAAATAAGGCATCGCGCAGATGCCTGTGCAATGCGGCTGCAGCCAGTGCGTTTCATGCGCATGCTTCGAGTGCTTTTCATCCTTCTCTTCGCCCTTTGCCCATCGCTCTTCGCGGCGCAGCCAAACCTCGTCATGGTCTTCATCGACGACATGGGCTGGGGAGATTTCTCCTGCTTTGGAAATCAGGATGCAAAGACACCGAACATCGATCGCCTCGCGGCGGAAGGGATTCGCTTCGAGCAGTTTCATGTGAACTCGCCCATCTGCTCGCCGTCGAGGTGTGCGCTGACGACCGGGCAGTATCCACAGCGCTGGCGCATCCATTCCTACCTCAACAATCGAGCTGACAACGCACGCCGTGGGGTCGCGAACTGGCTCGATCCGAAGGCCCCCACGCTCGCCCGCGTGCTCCAGCAGAGCGGCTATGCCACCGGCCACTTCGGCAAGTGGCATCTGGGAGGTCAGCGGGATGTGGATGATGCCCCGCCGATCACCGCGTATGGCTTTGATGAATCACTCACGAACTTCGAAGGCATGGGCGCGAAGCTTTTGCCCATGACGATGAAGCCCGGCGATGCGGAACCCGGCAAAATCTGGGCCGATGCCGAACGTCTTGGCCAGCCGGTGACGTGGATGCAGCGGTCCAAAATCACCACCGGCTTCATCGACGCCGCAATTCCCTTCATCGACAAAGCCACGAAGGCGAACAAGCCCTTCTTCGTCAATCTCTGGCCGGATGATGTCCATGGTCCCTGGTGGCCGCCGGTTGAAAAATGGGCCGCTGGCAAACGCGGCCTCTACCTCTCCGTCTTGGAAGAAATGGACCGCCAGTTGGGCCGACTCTTCGATCATCTGCGCTCCGATGCCGCGCTTCGTGACAACACGCTGCTGCTCATCTGCTCGGACAACGGCCCCGAGCCGGGTGCTGGTAGCGCAGGCCCTTTTCGCGGCTCGAAGACCACGCTTTATGAGGGTGGAACGCGTTCTCCGCTGATCGTTTGGGGCCCCGGTTGGGTCGAAAAAGCCAAGGCAGGCAGCGTGAATGCGACATCCATCTTCGCCGCCTTTGACCTCGCACCCTCGCTGCTGTCCATCGCGGGCATTGAGGCCAAAGAAATCGCCTTTGATGGTGAAAACATCGCTCCGGCGTTGCTTGGAAAAAACGAGGTCTCACGCGCGGCTCCCATCTTTTGGCGTCGCCCGCCGGATCGCAAGACGGTGAGCGAAAAACTCAAAGAACGCCTGCCGGATCTCGCCATGCGTGAAGGGCACTGGAAGCTGCTCTGCGAGTATGACGGCACTCAGCCGCAGCTTTATGACCTCGACCATGATCGCGGAGAAACCACCAACCTCGCCGCGAAGCATGCCGACATCGTTGAGCGGATGTCCAAAGCCTTGCTGGCATGGCATGCCTCCATGCCAGCGGACAACGGACCGGCGCTGGGAGCCGTAAAAAGGCCCAAGTGAACCTCAACGAGTCGCCGAGAGCTCGATGTCCTTGGCTCCTTCGATCACTTCAAAGCCCCACTCACCTGCGCCGGGCTTCTGTTCCTTCGTGGTCACCGTGCCATCCGCCGTTTCGAGCCCGGTCACATCCGCAGCACTGTAGCTGACGGTGAGTTTGACCTTGCCGACGACGGGGCCGGTCTTGTCATCGAGCTTGAACTTGCCGCCCATCACACGAGCGCAGGCGACCGGTGCCGAGGGATCTTCCGGCGTGAAAATGACGCTGCCCCAACTCACTGGCTTGCCGTCAATGCTGAGCTTGCCGTTGATGGCGGTGCGCTTCATCGGCTTGAGGAAGCCTTGATTGCGCAGCCAGTCGCGCAGATGACCGCTCCAGCTTCCGAGCACGGGATCGCCGAGATAAAGGCCCACGCCGTGCGGGCCGGGTTTGTAGATATGCAGCTCGGCGGGCACCTGGTGCTTCCGGCACGCGAGGTAAAAGGCCACCGGATTCTCGGCAGGCACCACTGTGTCGTCATCCGTGTGGAAGATGAAGATCGGCGGCGTGTTCGCAGTCACGCGAAGCTCGGTGCTGACATGCTTCGCCAGCTCGTCGTTGTCATTCGGGCCGAGCAGATTCTTGCGCGAGCCTTTGTGGCCGTAGTCCTCGATCATCGAGATCACCGGATAGGTCGGCGCGGCCACGGTCGGACGGGCGCTCACCTGATCGACGGCATCATTCGACATGCCCGCAGGCTTCTCGTCAAACATCGTCGCCGCCATCGAGGTGAGATGACCACCTGCTGAGAATCCGATGATGCCGATGCGCTCCGGGTCGATGCCATACTGCTTCGCATTCGCCCGCACATGGCGGATGGCCCGCTGCACGTCGATGAGCTGCGTGGGAAAGTGGTAGCCGCTCGTGCCGAGACGGTAATGCAGCACAAAAGCGCTCACGCCGATGCCATTGAACCACTTCGCCACCTGCACGCCCTCGTGATCCGCCGCGAGGCCGCCATAACCACCGCCCGGACACACCACAAAGGCCGCACCATTTGCCTTCTCCTTCGCGGCCGCCCACACGTTGATGAAGGGCTGGTCCTTGTCCGTGTCACCCTTCGCTCCCGGAGCACCCTCCGGCCAGAGTTTGACCTTCACAGGCTCCGCATGGGCGAGGGAGGTCAAAAAGAGAGCGGCAGTGAAAAGAGAAAGCTTGTTCATGAGGTTGGAAGTCTGTTAATCCTGCCATTCCAACTCGTTCTTTCACCTGCCATGATCTCCCGTCGTCATTTCCTCTCCACCAGCCTCGGTGCGCTCACCGTCACCTCCCTTCCGGCCATCGAGCCGATCCAGCGCCCCGGCAAAAGCCGCATGCAGCTCGGCGTGGCGGCGTATTCGTTCCGCGAATACTTCCAGTGGATGCGTGACAAACCGCAGAAGCCCAAAGGCGACCGCCCACAGTGGAGCATCCTCGATTTCATCGACTGGTGCGGCGACAACAACATCCCCGGAGCCGAGCTGACGAGCTATTTCTTCCCGCCGGAAGTTGATGCGGCCTTCCTGCTCGAAGTGAAACGCCGCGCCTACCTGCGCGGCGTGCAGATCGCGGGCACGGCCGTGGGCAATAACTTCGCCCTGCCAAAGGGCGACAAACTCAGCGAGCAGATCGCCTACACGAAGAAGTGGATCGATCACTCCGCCGTGATGGGGGCACCGCACATCCGCGTGTTTGCCGGAGCGAAGGAGAAAAGCATGAGTGAGGAAGAAGCCGTGGCGAACTGCCTCGCGTCCTACCAAGAGTGTCTCGATTACGCGGGCAAGAAGGGCGTCTTCCTTGGCCTGGAGAACCACGGAGGCATCGTGGCCCTGCCGGACAACCTCGTGAAGATGGTGCAGGCCGCGAAAAGCCCCTGGGCCGGTATCAATCTCGACAGCGGCAACTTCCACACCGCCGATCCTTACGCCGACCTCGCCAAGATCGCTCCCTACGCCGTCAACGTGCAGCTCAAGATGGAGATCAAACGCGAAGGCTCCAAAGAGGCCGAGCCGAGCGATGTGAAGCGCGTGATCCAGATCATGCGCGAGGCGAATTACCAGGGCTGGTTCACGCTGGAGTTCGAGACGAAAGAAGACCCCTTCGTCAAAGTGCCGGAGATCTGCGACATGCTCAGGCCGCTGCTGGCTTGAGTTTCGGCGACCGGTGCTGAATAACTCGCCCTCGTTCTGGCGAGACTGTGTCAAAACTCTCTTGATGAAGTCATAACTGGCGACATCGAGGATGCATGGGCCAACACCTTCAGGGAGAGCAACGCGATCAAAACTGGCTTTTGCCGCCGAGCATTG
>JBILVU010000083.1:0-26167 GCA_044370285.1 Prosthecobacter sp. | reverse complement strand
CGGACAAAGTCATGCTCAGCGTGGACAAGCACCCGCATCTGCTGCGCCCGCTCCTCGGTGTCTTCGATAGCCAGATCGCCGGTGGCAAGCGCTACGACCTCGCCGAGGAAGGTCTGCGCCACGCCAACGCGACCTACTTTGACTCCCACACCACCGATGGAGCCGAATCGTTGAACTTCGCCATGGACATGACGCCGCTCATTGAGGACGACCAGCTCGACATGGAGCAGTTCGCCACCCGCTTTGTGCGCCGACTCGAAGACGATGTGCGTGAACGCGTGCGCCGCTTCATGTGATGGTGGTCGCATGGCCGCGCTTTGAGAGAATCAAAACCGCAGCCAGAACCCCGAGCACTGCATTGGTGCTCCACAGCAGATTCGGGTGATGATCATAGAGCGACATGCCGAGCGCTGAACTGGCGGTGCTCCCAATGGACCAGGCGAAGCTCAAAAAGCCGACGTAGCGCCCGCGCATGTCCTCCGGTGCCATGTCCGCCGCATAGGCCTGCTGCCGGGAAAAGGCGCTCATCTCACCCACGGTGAAAATCACCATCATCAGCACGAACGCGGCCAGTGCCCCGCTGCCAAGGAAGACGAGAAAGCTCGCCCCCATCAGAATGTAGCCCAGCGCCAACACGCCGCGCACCGGCCAAGACCGCAGCAGCGCCGCCAGCGGCACTTCGAAGAGGCAAATCATCACGCCATTGAGCGCCAACACATAGCCGCACCAATCGAGCGGCAGATGGTTGCGCTCAAAGTGCAGCGGGAAGGTCGTGTTCGTCTGCCGGAAGATCCACGCCGTGCAGAGGCAGGCGCCGAAAAGCGCGAGGAAGGGCCGGTTTTGCCGAATCGAGACCCAGGCATGGCTCCAGCCCGCCTGCGAGGCCTCGGTGCGCCGCCCCTTTGGCAGGCAGATCCACGCGATGAGACCAAAAATGACCGAGGTGATCGCATCGACCGCAAACAGCCAGAAGAAGGACGCATGCTCAGCCAGCAATCCGGCCGTCGCAGGCCCCAGCGACCACGCTAAGTTCACCGCGAACCGTTGCACCGCGAAGGCAATCACCCGGTGCTCCTGCGGCACGATGTCCTGCACGAGCGCGGCACTGGCGGGATGCCCGGCCTCGTTCACCGCGCCAGTGATGAAAGCGAGCACGGCCAACGCACGCCAATCGACCGCCTGGGACAAGGCGAGCATGCACACGGCCCCCGCAAAGGCGGAGACGGCCATCGTGATGCTTCTGCCGAGACGGTCGGCCAGCCAGCCACCGAGCCAGGCAGCTCCAAAACTCCCCACGGAATAGGCGGCGATGGCATAGCCAGCCTGAGCGGCAGTATTCCCGTTCCGAGTGATGAACAGGGCGAGGAACGGCACGACGAAAACGCCGAACCGATTGACGAAGGTCGCTCCTATGAGAACCCAGAAGGGTCTGGGCAGGAGGCGCAATTGAGAAGAAAGAGGCATGGTTGGAAAAAGGATGGGAGGTGCATGGGGAGAGTTAAATGGAGCAGGTACGCAAAACGGGCCGGCTCGTGTGAGCCGGCCCGTTGAAGGCTTGGAAGGTTGCTGTGTTCGTTTCGGATTACAGGCCTTTGCTCACAATGTATTTCACGAGATCGACGACTCGGTTGGAGTAACCCCACTCGTTGTCATACCAGCTCACGAGCTTGAAGAACTTGCTGTTCAGCTCGATGCCGGAGCCGGCGTCGAAGATGGAGCTGCTCTGGTCGTGGATGAAATCGGTGGAGACCACTTCGTCGGAGGTCCAGGCGAGGATGCCCTTGAGGTAGGTCTCGCTGGCCTTCTTCATGGCGGCGGAGATTTCCTTGTAGCTGGTTTCCTTCTCCGTCTTCACGGTGAGATCGACGACGGAGACCGTCGGCGTCGGCACGCGGAAGGACATGCCGGTGAGCTTGCCCTTCACTTCCGGGATGGCGAGGCCCACGGCCTTGGCAGCGCCGGTGCTGCTAGGGATGATGTTGATGGCGGCGCTGCGGCCACCTTTCCAATCCTTGGCGCTCGGGCCGTCCACGGTCTTCTGCGTGGCGGTGTAGCTGTGGATGGTCGTCATGAGGCCTTCGGCGACGCCGAATCCTTCCTTCAGAAGAACATGCACCACGGGGGCGAGGCAGTTCGTCGTGCAGGAGGCATTGGAGATGACGTGATGCTTGCTGGCATCATACTTCTCATGGTTCACGCCCATGACGACGGTGATGTCCTCTTCCTTGCCTGGGGCAGAGATTATGACTTTCTTCGCGCCAGCGTCGATATGGCCCTGAGCCTTGCTGCGCTCGGTGAAGAGTCCGGTGGACTCGATCACGATGTCCACGCCGAGTTCCTTCCAAGGAAGGGCGGAGGGACCCGCACGGACGGCAAGGCATTTGATCTCATGGCCATCGACCACAAGGATGTCGTCCTCGGCCACGTCGGGGCTGCTCTTTTTGGAGTACACTTCTTCCTTGGCCTTGCCCTGGGTGGAGTCGTATTTGACGAGGTAAGCGAGGTTGTCCGCAGGGACGAGGTCATTGACGGCCACGACCTGGATCTCTTTGCCCAGGAGGCCCTGATCACAGATTGCGCGAAAAACGAGGCGGCCGATGCGCCCGAAACCATTGATGCCGATTTTGACCATAGTGTGTTCGATTGAGTTTGGAGTTTTAGAGGGCCGCAGACCTAGCCCGGCAGGGGGGCATGTCAACCGTGGAGGCTTCCAGCCGCAGCACACAGCCTGCCAATCACTGGACTTTCGCCATTGCCCTGCCCCGCTTAGGCGCTACGTCTTCACCCAACTCATGTTTGTCGATCAGATCAAAGTTTATGCCCGCGCCGGTAAAGGTGGCGACGGGTCCGTGCATTTTCACCGTGGCAAGTTCCGTCCCAAAGGCGGTCCCGACGGAGGCGATGGTGGCCGTGGTGGCAGCGTCATCCTCGAAGTCGATCCCAGCACGGACAGCCTGCGCAATTACGTCTTCAATGGCAAACTCATCGCCGAGGATGGCCAAGGCGGCCTCGGCAGGCAATGCACCGGTCGCAGCGCCGTCGATAAAGTATACAAAGTGCCACCGGGCACCGTCGTGAGCCGTATCATTGAAGAAGAGGATGCTGAAACCGGTGAACCCATCCTCCGCTTTGAGCCCGTGGCGGATCTCGTCGAGACGGGATCGCATTTTGTGCTCTGCAAAGGAGGCAAGGGTGGCAAAGGAAACATGAATTTCGTCACCAGCACGCATCAGGCACCGCGTGAATTCACCCCTGGCACGCCGGGTGATGAAGGTAGCTTCCACTTTGAGCTGCGCAGCATCGCCGAGGCTGGCCTCGTGGGGGCCCCGAACGCGGGCAAATCCACACTGCTCTCGAAGCTCAGCGCCGCGAAGCCGAAGATCGCCAACTACCCCTTCACCACGCTCCAGCCGATGGTGGGTGTCATTGAGTTTGCCCCCTTCCGCCGTGGCACGCTGGCAGACATCCCCGGCCTCATCGAAGGGGCGCATCAAAACATCGGCCTCGGCCATGATTTCCTGCGCCACATCATGCGCTGCCGCGTGCTGCTTTTCGTCGTCGATACCGCCGGCACCGAGGGCCGCGATCCCGTGGCCGATCTCGAAACGGTCCGCACCGAAGTGTCTCTCTACTCCAAGGAACTCTCGAAGCGTCCGTGGTGCATCCTTGCCAACAAATGCGATCTCCCCGAAGCCGAACCGCATCTCGCCAATCTCAAGGAGCGCTTCAAACGCGTCAAAATCCACCCCATCTCCGCTCAGACCGGCCAGGGCCTCGACAAGCTCCGCGCCTGGCTCGATGACAAGATCGGGTATGATGTGACGAAGTGAGGATTTTGATTCCTCACTTCTCCTCCGCCACGGGTGTGTAGGAGGCGGCGAGATCGACTTTGAAGCGCCAGTTGATGACCTCGGCTTGCGTGGCGTCCTGGCGTTGGAAGGTCAATGAGGCCACGACTTCCTCGCGGCGGATGCGGTAGGGAAACTGGTAGCGCACGCTCTTTGAAGCCTCGTCATATAGCGCGGGCACGGTGCCGAGACCGCCGATGCGGAGCTTCACGCTCTCGGGGAGCACGGCACCGACGTTGGCGAGGCTGGCCTCGATCATCGGACGGCGATCCGTGATGGTGGCATCAGGCTTGGGGCTGAGTTCGACGATCAATTTCCCGCTCTCGTCCTTCGCATCGGCGAGGAGGAATTTGTTTGAAGCGACATCGCCACGCCCACGGAAGCTGGTGGCGAGCTTGAAGTTCGTATCGCTATCCCCGTGGATGATGTAGCGGCCGAGTTTTCCATTCGGCGACTCCCAGCCGACCTTCTGGCCGTTCACCGTGACGAGACTTTCGTAGCCGATTTGAAGACCGGTCTCCATGATCGCATCGTCAAAGATGCCGTATGGATAGGCAAAGGAGGGGATCTTCACTTTGAGGTTCTGCTCGAGGAACTCGCGAGAATCCTTCAGCTCGGAGAGAATCCACTGCTGGAAGTCCGCATCGGTCATCTTTCCCTTCGGCTTCTTTTTGAGGCTCTCGTGCGAGACGCTATGGCTGCCGATCTCGCAGCCGTGCTGCATCATCTCTTTGATCTGGTCCCAGTTCATCGAGCGACCACCGATGTTCACATACTTCTTGTAAAGATAGACGGTGAACGGAAAGCCGAACTCCTTCAGCACGGGATAGGCATAGGTGTAAACACCTTCCCAGCCATCGTCGAAGGTGATGACGATGGCTTCCTGGGGGATGTTTTTTTCGCCCTTCTTCCACGCCATCATATCGGCGAGCGATACGACGGGGATCTGCGAGTCTTTGATGGCCTGCATCTGCTCGCGGAACTTTGATCCCGCGATGAGCATGGGGCTGCCGCCGCGGTCACGCACGTCGTGGTAGCCGAGGATGGCCACGTTGGCGGATTTGTTTAGCTCAAAGGCGGGCGCAGCAGGGATCACCGGCTCCGGGGCGGCCGCTTCGAGCATGGCGGAGTCCTTCAGCTTCTTTTCGATGAGCTCCTGCTCGGGCGTGAGCTGCGGCTCGGCAGGCTTCGGCGCGGGTTTGGGAGGCAGCGCACCGCTTTTTTCCGCAAGCCGCTCCAGCTTGTCCTGGATGCGCTTGCATGAGGGCAGCGCCGCAAGGGACAGCAGGGCAAAAAGAGAGAGCGTGAGGCGATGCATGCGAGAGGAAGGCTACGAGGCCGGTTTGGCCGGGGTGATGTAAAGATGGCGCAAGATGAGGCTGGAACTCGATTTGTCACCCGCCGTGATGCGCAGATCCCGACCACGAAGATCGGCTGGCAGCGTCACACGACCCAGCCGAAGCACGCGGAAGGTCTCGGCATCCTTCGTGACCTTCTCCACAGGCAGCTCCGCCTCGATCTGCTGACCCGCGAGGTCCGCCACGAGCTTCAGCGGTGCCGAAAGCACTGGGCAGGCATACTCGAGATGCAGCTCGTAACTGCCCGCAGCCATGAATTCCACGCGCCACTCCATCTCGCCGATCTTCGCGGTCGGCTCGACGGACACGCTGCCCTTTGAAAGCGCGGGCGAGAGAGCGATGACGGCCTGCTCGGCTTCTTTGGGCTTCGCTGGCGCTTCCGGCATGGGCATAGGCATCGGCATGGCAGGCTGTGGCGCACGAGCGGCGGCGAGGTCGATCACGCCGCCGCGTTTCAGAAGTTCCTGCACGCGGGCGATCTCTGCGAGGTAAGGAGCATTGTCCGAGGCACTCACGGCCCCTTTTTGCAGGACGATCAAATACTGACTGATGAGCGGAATGTGCCGCGTGCTCAGCTCCCGCTGATAAATGGCCTCCATCTGCTCCAGCGTCGCAGGAGCGGTCGTCTGCGCCTGCAAGGCGGTGACGGCGATGAGCATGATGAAAGCGGCGCGGATCATTTTTTGGAGTTGTTATCGTGGCTCAGCGCCCAGGCACCGGAGGGCGGCACACGCGTTTTCGCCGCCTGCTCGCGGGCAAAGAGTGATTCCAGCAAGGTGTTCTCACCCGCACTGCCTTTTTTGTTTATCGGCACATACAACGCCGCAAGCCCCTGATCGAGCAGCACATTCTGAAACAAGCCCACATCCGGCAAAAACACGAGCGCCTCCAGTTCATCCGCGCCTTCACGCATCGGCCGGGCCACGAGGCGCAGTTTCTTGCCACGCAGATAACCTGCGGTGAACTCCTGGGCGGCTCGCCCAACCGCGAGCGCATCCTCCGTGTCGATGCGAAACCTCGCCGCCATCGTGCTCAGTATCTTGTCATCGCTTTTCACCGGAGCGCATACCACCCAGAGCAGGCGCACCTTCAGCTCGCGGCCTTCGTGCTGCACCTTGAAGCGATCTCCGGCCTCCGGTGGACCATCAGCAAGGGTCGCCTCAATGACCTCATCGAAGCCATCGAGATTTCCTGCCGTATCCGCCAGCGAACGTGGCGGCGAGAAGCGCGGCTTCTCATTCTTTTTCTCCGCCAAACGCTCCAGACGCTTCATCTCCGCCTTCACCTCGTTTTTATCTTTGGCATCCACACGCTCCAATTCGACGCGATATGTCTCCACGACGGCTTTTTGCGCCACGGCGAGTTCGCTGGCCAAAGTCGAGCGAATGGCCTCCAGCGCCGCTTTGGCATCCACCGGCTCCACTTGGGCCAGCGGAGCTGTTTCCGTTACCGGAACGAGTTTGAGACCACGGAGGCGGATGATGTTCGCGGGATAGCCATTGGCGGCCACGAGGCGCAGTGTGGTGGGCGTGCGCGTGAAGGTCATCTCCGCGCTTTGCACCTTCACGAAGGTCGTCTCATCTGCGCTCTTCGTGATCTCGATGCTCGCACGATTGTTCACCGCACTCGTGAGACCTGTGACCTCGCCAAACTCGAAGACCGCCTTGTCCTGCGGCTGCATTTTGGCGGAAGCAAAGGCCACCGGCGCATCGGCCATATTTGCCTCAAACTCGAAACGATACTTCCCCGGCGTGAGCCGGAAAAGAGACCACTCCACACCGCTGCCACTCGACCGAAAATTCCCCAGCGATTCGCCAGAAGCCTGCACGGAACCCATCATGCGCGTGCCAACGAGCGAAAGTGGCACCGCGTTCGTGCTCTCCGCTCCTTCGTAAATCGTCGCGAGTTGCTGGCGACGCTGCTGAAACTGCTTCGCCTGCTCATAATCCCCCGCCGCCGCCAGCGCCGTCTCACGAGCTACCAGTGCCAGCACATACTGCTCCGTGACCTTCTGCGAATCCGCGAGCGCCTTGGTCAGCAAAACCTGGCGAGCCTCCGCCAAATCCGCAGGCTCCTGCGCCGCGACGCTGGAGGCAGCAAGGAGAGCTAGAAGAACACTGGAGAGCAGCAAACGCATGAGAGGAAGGTTCAACGGGAGGCGGGCACGAGCGTCACGCCGAGAAGTTGCATGAGATTGTCTTTAAAAATGGTCGCGGCGGTTAGGGTGAGCGTCGTGGCACCTTCGCTGAGTTTCAGCGTGCCTAGGTTTCGCTCCTCCGGCCCCTTCAGCGTGGTCTCGATGGGGCCCGTGAGCGTGAAGCGAACTTCCTTCGCCGTGAGGCTGCCGCCTTCCAACGGGCCGCAGCGATAGCGCAGCACCACCTCGTAGCCACCGGGAGGCAGCTTGGGTAGTTTCCACTCCGCCGAGGCACCGGGCCGTGACCATCCCGTGATGGCGCCGCCCTCGCGTTTCACCTCCTTGAGCACGGCGGAGTCGATGGAGAGCGTGATCTTCTCGCCGAGTTGAGCGGATTTCATCGAGAGCTCGCGGGATTGCAGCAGCAGCAGTTCCTTGTCCAGCCGCTCGATCTCATGTTGAAGCTTCAGCCTCTCCTCGCGGGCACGAATCGCCCCATCGTAATCGCTCGCCACAGCGAGTTTTTTTTCCAGCGTCGCTAGTTCCGACATCTGTCGCTTCACCGGTCCCAGCGTGGCCGCGATCCACGACCGCTCAAAGTTCAGCCTCAACGCCGCCACGTCCTGCGCACACGCCGTGGCAGCCAGCCCCGCGCCAAGCAGCAGGCAGGCTCCCAGACGGCGCAAAGACACAGCAGTTTCCATTCGATTGAAGGGAGCCGAGAGTAGCGGGAGGCTCGGTTTTGCACAAGAGGCAATCCCTAGTTCATACGCTCACGAGAGCTTGTCGCGGAAGTCCTCGTAACGGAAGCGACGGACGACGCGGTATTCCTTCTTCGCCGGATCGTAGATGGCGATGTCGGGATGGTGCACGCCGTTGAAGGTGGTCGTTTTGACCATCGTGTAGTGCGCCATGTCAGAAAAGACGAGGCGTTGACCGATTTCGAGCGGCTGAGGGAAGGAGAAGCCGCTCAGCACATCGCCCGCCAGGCAGGTCATGCCGCCCATTTTGTATTCATGGGCGAATTCACCCGGCATGCCGCCGCCGAAAATGTGCGGACGGTAAGGCATCTCCATCGTATCCGGCATGTGGGCGCTGGCGGAGAGATCGAGGATCGCAGTAGGCGGGTTCGTGGGCACGATGTCCTGCACCTCGGCGATGAGGTAACCAGTGTTGAGGCCGACGGCTTCGCCGGGTTCGAGATAGACGTGCTCCTTGCCCCAGCGGGCTTTGAAGGTCTTCAGCACGCGGATGAGGCGCTCGAGATCGTAATCACTGCGGGAGATGTGATGGCCGCCGCCCATGTTGATCCAATCCACCTGCTCGATGAGCTTCGGAAAACGCTTCTCCACGGCACCCACGACGCGTTCGAGCACATCACTGCCCTGTTCGCAAAGCGCATGAAAGTGCAGGCCTTCGATACCGCTAAGGTCCTCGCCTTCGAGAGAATCCGCCCGAATGCCGAGACGGCAGCCGGGCGAGCACGGATCGTAGAGCGAGACCTCCACCTCGCTGTGCTCCGGGTTTACGCGGATGCCGGGGCTGGGTGCGTTTTTGCCCGCAGCACGGGCAGCCTCGATCATCGGACGAAATTTGCGCCACTGAGCCAGGGAGTTGAAGCTGATGTGGTTGGCGATCGGCAGGATCTGCTCCATCTCCTTCGGTTTGAAGGCCGGCGCATAGACGTGGACCTCTTTGCCAAACTCATGGTAGGCCAGTAGCGCCTCGTTCAAGCCGCTGGCGCAGCAGCCGCTCAAATACTCCCGCACCAGACCGAAGGTGCTGAACATCGAAAAACCCTTCAAAGCCAGCAGCACCTTCACACCGGCCTCACGCTGCACGAGGGCGAGACGTTCCAGATTTTGACGAAGCAATCCGAGATCGACGACGAAGGCCGGGGTCTCGATGCGGTGGATGTCAAAGGCCGGGGCGGGCTGGTCAAAGACGTGCGGAGGGGTGAACATGGGCCGCCGATAGTGAATGGCCCGGCGGGAATGTCGAATGACGATTGCGTCCCGTGATCTCAGCGAAGAACGAGATCCTTCACCCGGCGCGGGATCATGGCATTGCGCACCACATCCGGGCTCACGCTGCGGAGGAAATCCATCAGGATGACGGGCGACTCGACGATCATCCGCTCAATGAGATCGCGACGGTGCGTCCAGCGGGAGTTTTGATGCAGGTAATCGAGATCAGCGAGGATTTCCTCGACATCATGCTCGCTGAAACCGGCGAGCTGGAAGGCATAGGGATCGATGAGCGGCATTCCAGTGTCCTCGTGGGTGGAGATGGTGGGTAGGGCTGGGTTCGAACCAGCGTAGGCGTAAGCCAGCAGATTTACAGTCTGCCCCCTTTAACCGCTCGGGCACCTACCCATCTCCTTCCTTGCGGAAGGGCGGCGATTATGACGGTGCCCGACGGGAATGCAACTCTCGATTTGCAGGAAGTTTGAGACGGCAATAAAGCCGGGCGTTTCGCTTACTTTTCCGCCAGCAGGAGCTTCTTGCAGTGGGCGAGGCCGCCGAGCTTATCGGCGGGCAGCTTCGGCCAGGCGAGCTTCATGCGCTGCATCTCATGAAGGATGGCGGCGCTGACGATGAGACGCATGTTTTTCTTGTCATCGGCCGGGACGACATACCAGGGGCAGTCCTCCGTGCCGGTGGTGCGGATGGCATCCTCGTAGGCATGCATGTACTCCTTCCAGTGGGCACGCTCACGCACGTCAGCCTCCTCAAACTTCCAGTTTTTGCTCGGTGTGTCGATACGGGCTAGGAAGCGCTTCTTTTGCTCGTCCTTTGAGACGTGCAGGAAGAACTTCACGATGCGGATGCCGTTGCGGTGGCTGTAGGTCTCGAAGTTTCGGATGTCCTTCAGGCGGTCGTCGAAGAGCTTGGGGATGTTCTTCACGGTCTTGTCCGGCAGGCGCTGGATTTTCGTGACGATCTCGGGATGCACGCGGCAGACGAGCACCTCCTCGTAGTAGCTGCGGTTGAAAATGCCGATACGGCCACGCGGCGGCATGACGCGGTTCGTTCTCCAAAGGAAGTCGTGATCCAACTCGGCCTCGGTGGGCCGTTTGAAGGCGTGGGATTCCACGCCCTGGGTATTCACGCCGCTCATCACATGCTTGATCGTGCTGTCCTTTCCGGCGGCATCCATGGCCTGGAAAATGAGCAGCAGCCCCTGGTGGTTCTGCGCATACATCTTCTGCTGGAGTTCGTCGATCTCGACACGGAACTCGGCGATGAGCGATTCATAGTGAGCATCATCTTGATAGAGATCCTTCACCTTGGTTTTCGCCTTCTTGATGCGGAAGGGCTTGCCATCCGGCACGCGAAAATCGTCGAGGTCGAGTTTGAGCTTCATGGGATCGTTGGGTTGGGTTATTTCGGCACGCCCATCTCCTGACGGACGCCGTTGCCTTTGTCGCGGACCCTCGAATTGGGGCAGTTGGCTGGTTCCGTGGTGTAATTGCGATGGTTCTCCGGCTTCACGCTGCCGCCATTGGCGGTCGGCGTCTCGAACCAGACCTTCGAGTGCTCCACATCCGAGCAATCCTGGATTTCCTTCCCCGTGTAGCGCTCCGACCACATCACGGACCAGTTGTCGAGGTAAGCCCATTTTTTGGAGACGGTGATGGTGCCGATGAGGGAAGCCTCATCCGTGGCCTCGTCGATGACTTCCGCGCTCCATTCGGTGCCTTTGCGGCTGCTGCCGCTTTTGAAAAGCCGCAGCCGGTAACGTCGTCCCACCTGCCAGTCGTAGGGAATCAGGGTCTGGTATCCCTCCCCTTCCCCGTCGAATGTTTTCGCGATGCCAGGACCACGAGCTCCCAGCGCATTCCAGATCGAAAAGATCGCCACCTTGCCCTCGCTGCCATCGGGGCGTCTGCCGAGCGTTTGAAGGCCAAAGTAGGCCGTCTCGCCATTTTTCAATGACACCTGGTGCGACCAAAAGTAGCCCACACCCTCCTCCGGCTCCAATTCAATGACCAGCGTGTGCTCAAAGCTGAGGAAGCCCTCCTTGCCATCGTCATTCACCGGCAGCGCCGGCCAGTTCCAATCGGTGTAGGTGCCTGTCGGCCCATGGCGATGATCTGCCGCGTAAGCAGCGGAAAGGCCTGCGAGAAGCAGGGATGCGATGAAAAGAAGACGGCGGACGTTCATCATGAAGGGTGATCAGAGCATGCCGCACCCGCGTTTCATTCCAAGGTGGATTTTCTCTGCCCAGCACAAGAATACCACGACCGGAAACTTTCCGCGCTTCACGCTCGGCGATGCCTCCCGTATTCTATCCTCATGAAACGGCTCGCTCTCCTTCTCTTCGCCCTTTGCCCTTCGCTCTTCGCTCAGGACAAGATCGTGACGAAGACCACCTACGCCAAGGCCTACGGCGAAACCAAAAATCCAGTCGCCGTCGATCCCGGCAAGGATCTGCCGCGTTATCCGGCGGTGGAGCCGAAGGACGCCATCGGCACCTGGCAGGTCAAAAAAGGCTTCAAGCTCCAGCTCGCCGCACATGAGCCGCAGGTGCGCAGTCCCATCGCCATCTGCTTCGACGAACGCGGGCGCATGTTTGTGTGCGAAATGATCGACTACAGCGAGATGCGAGACGTCACCCCGCACCTCGGCCGCATCTCGATGCTTCAAGACAAGGATGGCGATGGCTATTTCGAGACGAGTCAGGTCTTCGCTGACGACTTACCCTGGCCCACCGGACTCATTTGGGCCAATGGCGGCCTCTTTGTCGGAGCCACGCCGGACATCTGGCGCTTCGAGGACAAGGACGACGACGGTAAGGCCGAGGTGCGTGAGAAGGTCTTCACCGGCTTCGGCACCGGGTTGAAAATCCTCAACGTGCAGGGCCTCATGAACAGCTTCCAGTGGGGACAAGACAATCGCGTCCATGTACTCGCGGGCGGTGGCAATCGCGGCGTGATCACCTCGCCGAAGCGTGGCGATTTGAAGGGCCTCGAACTCGGCGGCAAAGACTTCTGGTTTGATCCGCGCACGCTCGAATTCGGCCTCGAAGGCGGCGGGGCGCAATACGGCATGAGCTTCGACAACTACGGTCGCAAGTTCGCCTGCTCGAACAGCGACCACCTCCAATACTGGGTTTACGACGATCAATACGCGAACCGCAATCCCTACTACCAGATGCCGCCCGCGAGACAGAGCATCGCCGTCGATGGCGGTGCCGCCGAAGTCTTCCGTCTCAGCCCCGACGAACCCTGGCGCATCATCCGCACGCGTTGGCGCATCGCTGGCGTGGTGAAAGGAGCGGTCGAAGGCGGTGGACGCGTCAGCGGTTACTTCACCGGCGCCACCGGCACCACCATCTATCGCGGCGATGCCTACGGTCCCGACTTCGTGAACAATAGCTTCACCGGCGACGCCGGCGGCCAGCTCGTGCATCGCAAAATCATCAAACCCAGCGCCGATGGCATCAGCTTAATCGGCGAACGCCCCGCCGACGAACACGGCTTCGAATTCGCCGCCTCGAAGGACACTTGGGTGCGCGTCGTGAACTTCGCCAATGCCCCTGACGGCTGCCTGCACATCTGCGATATGTATCGCGAGGTCATCGAGCACCCCTGGAGCATCCCGGATGAGATCAAGAAGCACATTGATCTGAACAACGGGAATGATCGTGGGCGCATCTACCGCATCGTGCCGGATACACTCGATGCCGCCTATCAGTCGGACCGGTCAGATCCGTCCGACTCGTCCGACAAAAAACTCCGCCGCACGGCCAACCTCCACACCGCCAGCACCGAAAACCTCGTGAAGCTCCTCAGCCACCCCAACGGCTGGCACCGTGACACCGCGCAGCGTTTGCTCTTCGAGCGCCAGGACAAAGCCGCCGTGCCGCTGCTGACTGCTTTCATCCGTAACGCAGGAAGGCTATCATCCACCCAAGGGGCAGAGATAGCACCCATGTCTGCGCTAGCGAAACTACATGCGCTCAGTGCGTTGAAAGGGTTGGGTGGATTGACCGAATCTGTGGTAGATGCAGCGCTATCAGATGCTGACGCGAATGTGCAAATCAGAGGATTGCAGATGTTCGAAACGCTTCTGAAAAAGGACTCCCAAACATCTGCGTCAAGCTTCCAGGCTCTCGGGAAAGTCGCCCGTTCACCAAACCAGCGCGTGCGTTACCAAATTGCGTTAAGTCTGGGGTCGCCCCCCTACAGTTTGGATATGCTAGGCACACTGGATATGCAGCAGGCAGGCAGCGAAAACATTCTTGATGCCTATCTTGCATCGGCACCAGACGCAGCGCTTCCCATTTTGCTTTCTCGGATGAATAAGAAGAAGGCCAGCTACATCAGCTTTACAGCCCAGCAAAGAGCTAAAGTCTTTGAAGCAGCCGCAGCTTATTCCGCCGCAAATTCCAAGTTACCTGCTTCAAATGATCTGAAACCGGGCTTGTTGGTGGACAGCGTTTCCGTATGGCCAGAACCGACAATAATCGCGGCGCTGGCAAAGGGTTTTAAGCGGGGGGGCATGACCTTGGAACAAGCAGATACTGAAAAAAGGCTGGCCGCAGTGTTTGCAAAAGCTGCTACCACAACCCTAGACCCTCAGGCTACAGAAACCGCACGCCTCGATGCCATCGAACTCCTCGGTATCAGTTCCTCCAAAGAGTCACTCGATGCTTTGATCACCTGTTTGGGCGAAAAACAGCCCGAAAGCATCCAAACAGCCGCCATCCGAGTTCTCGCCCAAAACAGCTCTGGCGCTGTCACGACGGCCTTGATCGGAAATTGGCCCCATTACGGCCCGAAGACTCAAAGTGCGGCTTTGGAGGCACTTTTGGCGCGTGATGACCGGGCGGTGGCTTTGCTCGAAGCCAATGTCGTCAAACCTGAGGCGTTTTCGGCGGAGCAGGTGCAGGCGCTGATCAAGCACAAGTCTCCGAAAGTGGCTGCGGCAGCGAAGACGGCGTTGGCGTCGGTCATTCCGCCGTCACGCGAGGAGATGTCGGCGAAGTTCAAACCGGCGGTGGCGGCAAAGGGAGATGCCACCAAGGGACAATTGCAGTTCATGGGCCGCTGCATGATCTGCCACAAGGCTGGCGCGAATGGCTTCGCGGTGGGGCCGGATTTGATCACGGTGAAGACGAAGGGCCGCGAGGCGCTGCTGGAGGCCATTTTGATGCCGCATAAGGAGGTGGCTTCGCAATTCATCGCCTACACGGTGAACACGAAGGACGGGCAGACCTTTGCAGGCGTGATCAGCAATGACACGGCCAGCAGCATGACCCTGAAAATGCCCGGTGGCATGGAAAAGACCCTCCAGCGCTCGGAGATCAAAGGCAGCAGCTCCAGCGGCCAGAGTTTGATGCCCGAAGGCCTGGAGACCGGCATGACCGTCGAGGACATGGCGAACTTACTGAGCTTCATCGAAGGGCTTTGAGGGGTCCAGGTTGAGTACCTGGGCCGAGTTTGCATAGCACCCAAAGACACCGAAGACGCGCCAGCAGAGTAGCCATTTTGCTCCGCAAGATGAGCTAAAGGCTTTCGCCTACATGCAGGATATTTGGAAACCGTGAACCATTGAGTTGGCGAAGCGTCCCGGTAGGTTTTTAACGCGGCCGAGTTGGATTCCCCGCTCTTTCTTCACGTGCCGCCTCACTCCTTCCTTGAAACTTGGAACCTGAAACCCGAAACTCCCGCCTCATTCGTCATTCTGATTTCCTCATTCGTCATTTCACCGCATGCCTCCCGAACACGAAGCGCTCCTCATCCTCACCCACGAGCAATTTCCTGCGCTTCGTGACTTCGCGTGCGAGGTCGAGCCCATCGTCAAAGGCGGCTCGGATCGTCATTTCTACCGGCTGAACTGGGCCAGCGACGCCCACGCTCCGATGATCCTGATGGTCTATACCATGGCCCGGCGGGACAATCCGAAGTTCGTCCCCGCCACGCGGCGTCTGGCAAAGCTCGGCGTGCATGTGCCCGGCATCCAGGCCTTTGATGAGCAGCGCCTGTGCGTGTGGCTGGATGATCTCGGCCGCGTGGACCTGCACAGCTTCCGCGAGCGCCCCTGGAGCGACCGCCAACCGCTTTATGAGGCCACGCTCCGCGAGGCGGCAAAGATCCACGGCGTCACCGAGGATGCCCTCTCTCGCACGGATCACGCCGAGCTGGAGCCGGAATTCGATGAGGCGCTCTACGAGTGGGAGCAAAACTACTTCCTCGATCACTACGTCCGCAGTTTCCTCGGTCGCGAGTTTCTCGACAAAGAATACAACGCCGCCCACGAGACGCTGCGTCGCCTCCGCCGCCGGCTTGCCCGACTCCCGCGCTGCCTCGTGCATCGCGATTTCCAAAGTCAAAACGTGCTCATTCGCGGCGAAGACGCCTGGTTCGTCGATTACCAGGGGCTGCGCCTCGGCCTCGCCGAATACGACCTCGCCAGCCTGCTTTACGATCCTTACGTCACCCTCACCCGCACGGAGCGTAACCAGCTCCTCAGCTTCTACGCCACCCATCGAGGCCTCGACCTCGCCGAGCTGCGCGAGGTCTTTTATCTCTGCGCCGCCCAGCGCCTCATGCAGGCCCTCGGAGCCTACGCCAACCTCAGCCGCAACCTCGGCAAACCCCATTTCGAGCAGCACATCCCCGCCGCCATCGCCAACCTCTCCGAGGTGTGTGCGGAGGGTGAAGCGCTGGAGGAGCTCAGGACGCTGTTTGCGGCGTGAGGTTTAGCCCCTCATTTCTCACACTCTCTCCAGACAGCGTGTCAGCCTGTGATCTGTAGGCCAGGTCTGTGACCTGGCTTCCCGCCTCGCAGAGGCGGACTACAGCACCGCCAGTGTGAGAAATGCGGGTTAGGCAAGGACCTCGATACCTCCCGATTGGTCTTTGGGCCTGAAAGGCCCTGGCATTCCAGCCCTGGCTCGGAGAGCCAGGGGGTATATACCATGCATGACCGTAGCGCTCTGAAAGAGCGCAGGACAGCCAGAGCAGATGGTCCCGCGCTCTTTCAGAGCGCCCTGATGGATCGCTGATCCACCCAGGGTTTGCGTGGCTGCGCCACTCCAACCCTGGGCTGGATTCCTGGAGGCTTTCAGCCTCCCTCGTCGAATCAGCGACCCACTTTGAAAACGCGTCTATTGCCTTCGGTTTTTGACCGCGAAGGCAAGCATGTCGGGATCAAAATTCGGCACATACAGCCATTCGGTCGTGTAATCGTCCATCTTGTCCCCCGTGAGAAAAGCCATCTTCAGCGATCCCAGGTTCTTATTGGCGACATCATCAATAAACTTGTCTCGTTTCTTTTCATCCGCAGGCAAGCTGTCGGTCATAAAACGAATGACGATCTTGTCCCCCACAGCGTGTGCACCCTTGATCGTTTGCACGACCGTGGCCCGCAAAACAACTTCCGAGACGGATCGACTCACCTCATTGAGCGAGGTCTGATACACGCAAATCAACACAACCTGCCCAGCCTCCTTGATCGTATGCCTCAAAGCACCGTCATCACCGAGAAACTTCCAGCGTGGTGCTGCGTCAGGCTTCTCGGGAGCCGGGTCCTTTGCCTTGACCACGTTCGGTGACAGAACGGACATACCAATCAGCAGGGGGATTAGTTCTCTTCGGTTCATAGATGGCAGACGTGTTGAGTTGCAGGAAGCCAAAACCTATCGCCGGAGAGCTTAGGGCATCGTTGACGCGGTTTGAACCAAATAGTTTCCCAGAGCCACCCATCGCAGCCGCAACCTCAGCAGGCCCCACTTTGAGCAGCACATCCCCGCTGCCATAGCCAACCTCACCGAGGTGTGCGCGGAGGGTGAAGCGCTGGAGGAGCTCTGGACGCTGTTTGCGGGCGGGGTGTAGTTTAAAGATCAGAATCCGCTGTGCCAAGGTTCTGCGTAGCTGCGACATTCCCTACACTTTGGCCAAATGAAGGTGGTAGTCATGATTCGTGTTTTTCATCAAGCATGAAAACACCATGTCTTAAATCTGCCTCCCCCTCGAACCTGATACGCAGTCGATACTGCAAAGGAATAAATGTGCTCTTTGGCAACCCAAGTTGTGATTCAGCGAACCTCAATAAACTATCCGCCAGTTTGTGGCCTGGAATGGGTAACGGCGCATACTTTTTGTCTGTTACAATCGCCGCTGGTCGAAGCTGTTGAGTGCGCGAGGTGTCTACTTGGACGAGCCCAGTAAACAGCATGCCTTCTGGCCCAACAAAGTCTGCCGCAGCAAAGCCATAAAAGCCTTTCAGAGGTATCAGATACGCAGGAACTGGGATTACTGAGGTTTCATCTTGTCCATGCAACCCTTCAAACTCATCTGCGAAGGCCCATAGAAAGTGCAGCTCTAGGTCTCTTGATCGAAGTTCATCTATTGGCAGGATCAGGTGTCTCACGCTCATGTCACAAGTTTAATGCTTTCTCAGACAATGTTAAATCAAACCAAGCCTCCGATTGCCGTCAATATGGCTGATTTGTCGTGAGTTTGGTCGGATTACATCGCGCTGGAACACAGACTTATCCCCACTCTGTTCCAACTCTCCGCCCTTCGCCCTCGGCTTCGCCGCTACCCTTCTCCAATTCACCAAACACCCGGCACGCCATTTGCATCTGAGGCCGTCCACCGCATCATCGCGGCTCCTCTATGACTCCCAAACGCTCCGCTGGCATTCTCGCGCCTGTTTTTGCTCTCCGCCATGACCATGACTTCGGCATTGGCGATACCCGGGCGCTGCGGGAGCTGATGGATTGGGCGGCGGAGCATGGTATCGGCTTTGTCCAGCTCCTGCCCATCAATGAAACCGGCCCCGACAACAGCCCCTACAACGCCATCAGCTCCGTGGCGCTCGATCCGGTGCTGCTGGAAATCTCGCTCTACACGCTGCCGGAGCTGACCACCGCCGACATCGCTGCCGCGAAGGCAGGCGAGGACTTCAGCGGCGATCTGGTGAACTTCCCCGCTGCCCGCCGCGTGAAGACGAAGCTCCTCCAGCTCGCCTTCTCCCGCTTTGGCAACAACAAAACCCGCGCGAAGGCCTTTGCCACCTTCTGCAAGGCCGAGGCCGCATGGCTGAAGGATTACACCATCTTTCGCACGCTGATCGACAAGCACGGCAACGAGCTCTGGGACCACTGGCCCGCCGATGCCCGCAGCAGCGTGGATCCCGACGGCCCGGAGGCCACTTACCATGCGTGGGTGCAGTGGATCGCCTTCACGCAGTGGCGGGAGCTGAACCAATACGGCACGAAGATCGGCGTGCGCCTCATGGGAGACATCCCCATCGGCGTGAACTACTACAGCGCCGATGTCTTCGCCAATCCGCACCTCTTCGACCTCGGCTGGAGCGGCGGCGCTCCGCCGGAGAAGATCTTCAAAGACGATCTCTTCGTCCAAAAGTGGGGCCAAAACTGGGGCATCCCGCTCTACCGCTGGGAGGTGATGGAGGCGGATGGCTTCGCGTGGTGGCGTCAGCGCATCGCGAAGCTCACCGATGTCTTCCACATCTTCCGCATCGACCACGTGCTCGGCTTTTACCGCATCTACGGCTTCCCGTGGCGTCCGCAGCGCAATGCCGAATTCCTTCCGCTCACCGAAGAAGAAGCCAAGGCCCGCACCGGCGGTCCGCTGCCGCATTACATCGAGCACGCCGACGACACCCCTGAGCACTGCGCCGCCAATCGAGCCGCGGGCGACAAATACCTGCGCATGATCCAGGACGCTGCCCAAGGTGCCGAAGTCGTCGGCGAGGACCTCGGCGCGGTGCCGGACTATGTGCGCCCGCATCTGCTGGAGCGCGGCATTCCCGGCTTCAAAGTGCCGCAGTGGGAGGTCACGCCCGATGACAAGCCCATCTCCGGCCTCACCTACGACGAGTGCAGCTTCACCACCTACGCCACGCACGATCATCCACCCATGGCGGCCATTTGGGACGGCTGCCGCCACAACATGCATCATGCTCCCGAGCACGAAGACCGCATGAAAGCCGGCCGCGAGCTGCGCCTGCTGGCCGAATTCGCCAGCATGCCACCCGTGAGTGAATACCCGGCCTACAACGACACGATCAAATGGCAGCTCATGCGCGGCCTCCTCGCCAGCGCCAGCCGCTACGCCGCCATCATGATCACCGATCTCTTCAGCATGACCGACCGCTTCAACGTCCCAGGCGTGGTCAGCGATGCCAACTGGCGCACCCGCTTCCCGTATTCGACGCCGCAGATGCGCGAGAAGGCCGAGCTGAGTGCCGAGGCGGTGAAGTTCAGAGACTTGGCGAAGGAGACGCGGCGGGCGTGAGCATTATTTTTTAACCAGCACGTCTTCGCTATCCACCCAAGAAGCCAAGTAGGGCCATTCGGCTCCCTTCATCCAGAGGGTCATCACAAACGGCTGATCGAAAACAAAGCGCCGTGGAAGCAGCGGAAGCTTCGTGGGATCAGCAGGCTTTGGCCCGGTCGCGACTCCACTTTCCGATAGAAAGCCGGGAGCGACCTTGAACACGGCCTGGGCCAAGACTCCCTCCTCATCGAGACGGAAAACGATCAACTGCTGCGCTTCGCGTATCCGCCAAAAAGTTCTCCACCCATTTGGCAGGAACTTTTCGAGATACTCCTTTCCGATCAACTCCCCGAAATCACAGGCGAGCGTGGTTTTCAGCTTTGGCATCCAAAAGAAATCCGCCGGGGTGAGCTGGTTGTGATAGCGCCACCACGCGTTGTTGTGCCTGACGGCTTGATCGACAGGCAAGGGATTCTTGAGCGCGAGCTTCATCCACTCGATGCCTTCCGCCAGACTAGATAACTGGGGATTCGTCCCGATGAGCATGAACTCCGGTCTGGCCTTTTCCCCGGTGAAGAAGACAATCTTCAGCAAAAAGGATCCCTTTCGGTCATCCGCCAGAACATGGACGACATCAAAATGCGCCAAGGTTTCGTCCTTTTGGCATCCGAAGCCGGTCACCAATGGCTTCTTGCCGTTCGACAGACGGAACGGAGCCCTCGATACCTTGAACGAAGCGGGGAATCGAGGGGCGTGTGAGAGGCAACTCACGAACAGAGCCGAGTGCAGCCTATCAACGAATTCATTCACTGGTCCCGGTGGCAAATACGGCCCAATCATGGCTGCCGCATTCGCCCCTACCTTTTGGCGGAGCATCTGCCGGATCTGGTCCCGAAGCATTTCCGAGTCGTCACCACCGTAAACGACCGTGCCATCTGGCAGTGTCTTGGCGGCATCCCATGTGAAACCATTCATCACATCCGCCACAGGTGTATGTGGATTGAGTTCGATGGCTTTCACACCGTGGTAGGCTTTCAATTGATCCCACGCAGCTTGCGCCGTGGGAGACCAGAAGAGGCTGGCACCAGGCTTGAATGCCTCAGCCGGATCTAAAGTGGCGGCGACGCGTTCGGAGTAGGTTGCCGTCTGTGCGAACGCCATCCGGGCGACCGAAACGATCAATATAAAGAGAAGCCTCAGCATGACTCCAAGGTGCCATGAATGCGGATCATCCGGCAAGAGCGTTTTTGTTCCCCAAACGACGTTCTGAAGCGGCCGGAGCATGAAGCCACAAAAAAGGCCGGGAGTTTCCTCCCGGCCTTTTGGTGATTCATTCACCTCACATCTTCTTCACTTTGAAGCTGCGGAAGACGACCGGATCGCTGTGACCGGCGAAGCCGATGTGGCCGCGGGTGCGATCGAGGCCTTTGGGTGGGTGCTTGATCTGGCTGAGGTCAAAGGTGGCGATGTCGGCATCGAGGATCTTGGTGCCGTTGAGGGTCACTTTGATCTTTTGGCCTTGGATTTCGATCTCCTGGAAGTTCCACTCGCCGACGGGGCGGAGGTAGCCGTGCTTGGCACCGACGCAGTGGTAAATGGAGCCGTGGTATTGATAAGGTTCGAGGCCCTTCTTGCCAGCGGCGGCCTGTTTTTCGTTGTAGCCATCGCTGTCGATCACCTGGAGTTCCAAGCCGTCGGAGGCGGAGTGACCGCCGAGAGGCGTGCGCAGTGCGATGCCGTTGTTACCGGCCTTTGGCAGCTTGAATTCGACGCGGATGATGCCGTTTTCGAATTCTTCCTTCGTGAGGAGATCGCCACCTTTGCCGGGTTTGCAGGTGATGGCGCCGTCCACGACTTCGTAGCTGTCCACAGCTCCCTGCCAGTTGCTCAGGTCCTTGCCGTTGATGTGCTCGACGAAGCCATCTTCGGCCCAGCGGGCATTGAGTTCCTTGTTCACCTCTTCACCGGGGATTTCGCGGATGAAAACATTGCGCCAGCGGATCTCGCTGCCGTGCGTCTGAAGCTGGATGGGGCCTTTGGCAAAGGCGGGATCGACCATCCATCCGTTCGGCTTCTTCTCACTGGCATCTTTGGCCTCCACCTTGCCGTAGGCCTGGTAACCGGCTTTGCGGTTGGCGAAGAAGTTTTCGAGCACGGCGTTCTTTACGACGACCTCACCATTGAAAGTGATCGTGGCACGCTCGCCGATCATTTTGACGTGGAAGCGGTTCCATTCACCCAACGGCTTATCCATGAGCTTGAGCGGGTTCTTGCCTTCGGGGTTCTTGTTGTTCCAAAGGCCGCCGGAGCCGAAGGGCTTGCCGAGCGAGACGGCTTTCTCGTCCTTCTCCGTGAAATCCCAAATCTGCACCTGCGGGATACCGCGAAGGTAGATGCCGCTATCACCGAGCGGGAGCATCTTGTAATCAACCCACAGCTCAAAATCGCCGTAGTCCTTGTCGGTGGTCAGATAAAGGCCTTTGCCGTCATTCACGAGCTCGCCGTTTTCGACTTTCCAATGGGCGTTGAGGTGATCGCCCTTGTCGTTGCCTTTGGCATCGGTGAGGCCGCCTTCGATGGATTTCTTTTTGTAGGCCGCCTGTTCGTCGGGCGTCATTTTCCACAGATCAGTGGGGTCTTGCGTGCCCCAGCCATACCAGCCGGAGAGGTCCTTGCCGTTGAAGAGGGCGGCGAAGCCCTCCGGCGGGGTGTTGTTATCAGCCGCCAAGCCCACGGAGACCGTGGCCAGGGCGAGGAGCAGGGAGAGCGATGATTTCATGGTTGGAAAACGAGCTCAGGAGTCGCGGTGAGGCACGGCCATCTTTCAATGTGGCCCGCATTGCGTGAAAGCGACGGGCACAGGCCACTTCTCTGTGAAGAGTAGTGGTGCTCGGGAAGGGACTCGAACCCTTAAGCCTTTCGGCACAAGATCCTTAGTCTTGAATTTGAATGTTTGCTCATGTTGCATTATTTTCGGTCATGTCAGGCCAGAGCCCATACAATTCCAGCCATCCAACGCCGTGGCAAGCGCAACCAAGCGAACAAAAGATTGCACGCGGCAACAGAAAAATTGCACACGAATTGCACACGAGTTCCGCCAAAGCCAAAAGGGTGCTGTCTAAAGCGAAAACTTCAGCATCGTATTGGATGGACAAAGTCCGCAAGCCTGGAAGCAGCCCTCACTTCAATGTGCAAATCCACTATAGGGGCGAGCGTCACCGCTTTCCGCTTGAAACAGGCGACAAGTCCGCTGCCGCTGAAAAGGCCCGTGACCGTTTTCTTTTTTTGATCGCCAATGGCTGGCCCGCTACCCTGGAGCACTTCAAGCCGGCAGCATCCCCCAAGATAGAGGCTTCAACTATCGGTGGATTAATCAGGGAAATTGAGGCTGTGGCAGGATTTAAAGCTATCACATTTGCCACCTATACGCGTTGCCTCCGGCAAATCGCCGCAGGCATAGGTGAAATAGGCGACCAGCCAGAACGCGACGAACAAGGCCACCCGATCAAGGATCGCCGAGGACGCATCAAATACATGAGTCGCCGCCACGGTGAGGGGAACAAAGCATGGATAGCTGCCGTGGATGCTTTGCCGCTTGATTCGCTTTCAACAACTTCCGTTCAGAAATGGAAGGTAGCTTACATCAAGGCGGCAGGGGAGGCACCAGATGCCCGTAGAAGCGCGGAAACAACGGCTGCCAGCATCCTACGCAACGCACGTGCTCTCTTTTCTGAAAAAGCATTGCAGCACGCCCGAAGTAACCTCGTTCTGCCCAACCCGCTTCCATTCAATGGCGTCAGACTACCAGCAAAGGCCAAAAGCAGATATCAGAGCCGCATTGATGCTCAGAAACTCATCGAAGCAGCACGTGCCGATTTGGCTGGTGAACCATTCAAGATATTTGTTCTTGGATTGCTATGCGGCTTAAGGAAGCGCGAGATTGATCTGCTCACTTGGGCTCAGGTCGATTTTTCGAAAAGCCTCATACGGATAGAGGAAACAAAATGGTTTTCGCCTAAGTCTCAGGAGAGCGTTGGCGAGGTTGACCTTGACCCTGAATTGTTGCTCTTGCTGCAAGGGTGGAAATCTCAGGCGCAAGGATCTTTTGTCATCGAGTCTGCGGGCTCTTTAAAGTCGTCCTCAAAGCGGACAACCTACCGATGTGAACCAGCCTTTGAGATCCTGTATAGGTGGCTACGAAAACAAGGTGTGCAAGCTCGCAAGCCTCTACATGAACTGCGAAAGGAACTTGGAGCCATCCTTGCCAGCATGAAGGGTATCTACGCTGCACAGAGCGTTTTGAGGCACGCGCAAATTTCCACCACAGCAGCTTACTACGCTGATAAAAAAACTCGTATCACGGCAGGTCTGGGAAGTCTTCTTCAAGAATCCTAAAGTGAATGAACGCATTTGATTCTTATGAAAACACCCCCAAAACCGGTCAAACATCCTAAAAAGAGAACGCAGACTCGTGCGAACCTCGCGCTTCCACGCCCCAAGAAGTCCGGCAACTTGGATAAGACTCAAGATTTAGAGACTGAAAAAGTTCGTGCGAATGACTCTACAAACCCAGAACAGACAGGGAGATGCCAACCAACTTGGGAAGTCCATCTCAATTGGCCTGATTTGTTCACTATATTCAAGAGGGCGGAAAATGACAAAAAATGGACTTACGAGGTGAGAATGGCTGAAAGCTTGAATGAAAGGTTTTCCGAACTGCGAAGACCAAATACGGATCCAGAGGTAGCAAAACTCTCCGACGCTTTGCATCTGCTTCATTTGTGTTGCGTCGAAGACAATCAGTTTGGTTCACCAAGCGAACTGATTCAGTGCTTAGAAGGTGAAGATTCACCAGACCTTGCTCATATTGATCCTTTCTCATTTAGCCGTTTGCTGGACCTCCTAAAGGCGATTGAGCTTTTGAAATGTTCATTGTCAGAAGCACTAGCTGACTTGGTTTACACACAATCAAGTGCTGCTCCATTGATTGATAAGCTGCGAAAGCGATTCGCAAGAGCGCTCAAACTGCTTCCATCGAACCCCAATAGACCCGCGCAAAAGGAGAAAGCAGATCTTTACCCATACGAAGGCCGATGGGTCTCCTCGCCTTGGCTGGCCATTCAACTCGCCTATTTGTTCGTCAGAGACCACCATAAGCTGCCAACAAAAATCGAATTGAGAGAATCCGCACAAAAAACCGTGCGGGAAGAGGCGAAAAAAATTGTGAAAGGTGTCCAGGCCAGGAAGGAGGCTGCACGAGCAAGTAAGAAGGTCGCACGAGCAAATGAAGAAGCCGAGCGAGCTGCCCAAACAGTGGTGAAGATGAATAAAGGCATCCCGCGGTCTACTTGGGCTGACACCCTCAAGACCGCTGGATTATCAAAGCTCCCCGAAGGCGCAAAATTTTCCGCCTCGCGATACAAAAAGAAGCCAGCTCGGCAAAACGCACATTCTCCAAGTACCGCTGAAATAGAGGTTCGGCAAAAACCCTGATAATTCCGAACCTCTTTCGAACGACCTTGCGATTTTCGAGGCGACATAGGCAAATGGAATGATACTTGAGTCGTCGCATGGAAACATTCATCGACACAAAACCTGTATCATTCCTAACCCCGGCGCAGTTGGCGCAGCGGTGGCATGTCACCCAAATGACGTTACGTCGCTGGCGAAAGGCAGGCAGAATTCGGGTTCATCATTTCGGCCGTCTTGTGCGTTTCTCCCTGGCTGAGGTCGAAAAAGTAGAGTCCGAATCCAAGACATAAAAAAGCCGCGCGCCAGTTACGGACACGCGGCGTCTTTTTCGAGGAGACAATGCTAATCTGACATCCCTGGCCTGCGGCGCAACCAAGAACTGCGCCTATGAAAACCCAAAATGAACGGGCAAATCGTGCCCTACCTCTGCCGCAGCTAATGCGGCTTCTCGGAGTCCCCGAGCAATGCATACGCAATAACGATGGTGCCGTGCGCTGCCCCTGGTGGCACCGGCATCGCCACGGGGACAAAACCCCGTCATGTAGCATTTATCGCAACCTGACCCGCATCCATTGTTTTGTCTGCGCCTTCGACTATGATGACATCCGATTTGCGGCGGCTTGGCGGAAGACCACTGACCAAGAGGCCTTCAGCTTCGTCAGGAAGAATGGGTTAGGGCGTCCGTCTGCCGCTCGTGTAGACAATGGCTCCGAGGCCCCACGCAGCTTTTCGCTTCCACCTACCCGGGAACTGACTCCATGGGAACTGGAGGCCATTGGATCGCGGCGTCAAATCGATGTTGAAGCCCTCCGGATGGCCTCCTCTTTGTCGATCCTGCGCCATGCCGTGGTCTGCAAAGAACCTTCCTGGCTTCTGAGTGATTCAGCGGGGCTTGTCGCGGAGGGGCGAACCTTGTCCGGTGCCTACTATCCAGCTTTCAAAAGCCTATCAGAACGAAAGGCCCACACTGCTATGAAGGCGTTGGTCAAGATGGGAGTGATGATTTTGTTTTCTGGGTGCTTGTGGGGTGTCTTGGTTGGGGTTGAGCTGTTCGATTCTGGTGACGGCTTCCTCCAGCTCTTGGGGGCTTGTC
>JBILVU010000196.1:0-8120 GCA_044370285.1 Prosthecobacter sp. | reverse complement strand
CGAAGTCGCCGCCGGCCGCGCCATCATCCCCTCGAACATCAATCACCCCGAACTCGAGCCGATGATCATCGGCCGGAACTTCCTCGTCAAAATCAACGCCAACATCGGCAACAGCGCCGTCGCCTCCAGCATCGAGGAAGAAGTCGAAAAAATGCGCTGGGCCACCAAGTGGGGCGCGGACACGGTCATGGACCTCTCCACCGGCAAGAACATCCACGCCACCCGTGAATGGATCCTGCGCAACAGCCCCGTGCCCATCGGCACCGTGCCCATCTATCAGGCGCTCGAAAAAGTGAACGGCAAAGCCGAAGACCTCACTTGGGAGCTCTTCCGCGACACCCTCATCGAGCAGGCCGAGCAAGGCGTCGATTACTTCACCATCCACGCCGGCGTCCTTCTCCGCTTCGTCCCCATGACCGCCTCCCGCATGACCGGCATCGTCAGCCGCGGCGGCAGCATCATGGCCAAGTGGTGCCTCGCCCATCACAAAGAAAACTTCCTCTACACCCACTGGGACGACATCTGCGACATCATGGCCGCCTACGATGTGAGCTTCTCCATCGGCGACGGTCTCCGCCCCGGCTCCATCGCCGACGCCAATGACAAAGCCCAGTTCGGCGAACTCGAAGTCCAGGGCGAACTCACCAAACGCGCCTGGGCCAAAGGCGTCCAGGTCATGAACGAAGGCCCCGGCCACGTCCCCATGCACATGATCGAGGAAAACATGGCCAAGCAGCTCGAATGGTGCCACGAGGCCCCCTTCTACACCCTTGGGCCCCTCACCACCGACATCGCCCCCGGCTACGACCACATCACCAGCGGCATCGGCGCCGCCATGATCGGCTGGTATGGCTGCGCCATGCTCTGCTACGTCACACCCAAGGAACACCTCGGCCTCCCGAACAAAGAAGACGTCAAAGCCGGCGTCATCACCTACAAACTCGCCGCCCACGCCGCCGACCTCGCCAAAGGCCACCCCGGTGCCCAATACCGCGACAACGCCCTCTCCAAAGCCCGCTTTGAGTTCCGCTGGGAAGACCAGTTCAATCTCTCCCTCGACCCCGTCACCGCCCGCGAATACCACGACGAAACCCTTCCCCAGGACGGTGCCAAATCCGCCCACTTCTGCTCCATGTGCGGCCCCCACTTCTGCTCCATGAAGATCACCGAAGACGTCCGCAAATACGCCGCCGAACAAGCCATCTCCGAGGAAGAAGCGCTTCAGCGTGGGATGGCGGAGAAGTCGAAGGAGTTCGTGGAAAGCGGAGCCGAAGTCTATCAGCCAGCCTGATCCATGAAAAAGCCGTCCGTCTCCAAAAAAGCGATCACCCCGGCCAAAACGAAGCCGGACGGCCTCACCACCCTCCTCACCGAAGTCCGCCAGCTCATCCAGAGCGCCCGGCGCGGCGTGTCCACCGTCGTGGACACCTTCCAGGTGATGACCAACTTCGAAATCGGCCGCCGCATCGTCGAGCACGAGCAAAAAGGCGCGAAGCGTGCGGCGTATGGCGCGGAGTTGTTGAAGGAGCTTTCAGCGAGGCTCACGGAGGAGTTCGGGAAAGGGTTTTCGAAGGCCAACCTCGAATACATGAGGCGATTCTATCTGGAGTGGGAGAGCCGAGTTCCGCCAATTGCCCAGAAGCCTTCTGGGCAATTCGTCGTCTCTGAGATTGCCCAGAAGGCTTCTGGGCAATTGGCACCAGTTCAAATTTGCCAGACGCCTTCTGGCAAATTCGACGCCATCGAGATTCCCCAACAGCCTATTGGGAAATCTGGGACACTCCAAAAAGGTCAGACGCCGTCTGACCAATTCGGAATTTCCGAGAAGGCTTCTCGGAAATTGGGAAACCCCTTCACGATCAGTTGGTCCCACTACGTCCTGCTCCTCACTATCAAAGACCCAGACGAACGCAGCTTCTACGAGATCGAGGCCACGAACGCCGGATGGTCCGTGCCGGAACTCAAGCGCCAGAAAGCCTCCTGCCTCTACGAGCGCCTCGCCCTCAGCCGTGACAAGGCAGGCATCCGGCGGCTCGCCAAAGAAGGCCAGGTCATCGTCAGGCCGGAGGATTTGCTAAAGGAGCCGCTCGTGCTCGAGTTCCTCGGCCTCGATGCGCAGGCCAGCTACTCCGAGACCGACCTCGAGCAGGCCATCATCAATCGCCTGGAGCACTTCCTCCTCGAACTCGGCAAAGGCTTCCTCTTCGAGGCACGCCAGAAGCGCTTTACCTTCGATGAGGACCACTACTTCGTGGATCTCGTCTTCTACAACCGCCTCCTCCGCTGCTACGTCATCATCGACCTCAAGCTCGACAAGCTCACCCATCAGGACCTCGGCCAGATGCAGATGTATGTGAACTACTACGACCGCGAGGTGAAGCTCCCGGAGGAAAACCCCACCATCGGCCTCCTCCTCTGCAAATCCGCCAAAAAGACCGTCGTCGAACTCACGCTGCCGAAAGACGCCAACATCCACGCCAAAGAGTATCAGCTCTACCTGCCCTCGAAGGAACTGCTAAAGCAGAAGCTCGACGAATGGAGCGCCGCCGCTTCCCGCTGAGCCTTAACTTGCCAAACGAACCACTCCAATTGACAACTGGCCCATGAAGATCACCGAAGATGACTACAAATACGCTGAACAAGCCATCCTTGAGGAAGAAGTGCTTCAACGTGGCATGGCGGAAAAGTCAAAGGCATAAAAGCTTATTCCAACCTGAGGTTCAATTGCTATGATCACACTACCAAGAATCAGACTTTGGAATGATTTTTGGCAATACCGCAGACAACCGGACAAGGAAGCCTTCGAGGAGGTGATCCAAGCCTGGCCGCCTGAGTTAATCTCGAAGCTCAAGAAGGTGATCAAGGATCGCTTTGGCGATGAGCGCTTCACTGGACCTTCGATAATGGAAGCCATGCAAAACTTGGGCTTTTGGCCTCTCGATCCAGTCACGGCTTCGGTGCTCATCGATTTAGGAAACGCTGATGTCGAATCCCACGACGACCTTGGCGAGAAGTTGAACCGGCTTGCGCGATACTCATTTTACCTTTTGGCGCGTGGAACCGATATTCGTTTTGACTGCATCTGTGAAATGCCTCACGAACAGGCTGCGGCATTGATTCGCGGCCTCGCAATTGCCGAGGAGTTTGGATACTCGGAATCAGGCGGGTCTGTTTCCCTCGTAAATTGGTCATTTAATGTTTTCAGGCGTATCCATCCATTATCCGATTGGGCACGCTTGGCAGACTGGATTGTAGTTCACACCACGAATCCTTATATCCCGTTCAATTTCCAGCGAACGAGAAACCAATGGAAGCACTGTCGAGAAAGAGCCGCATCACCTGAAGACACTTGGAGGCTTGTATGTGGATCTGAGAGTCTTCATCAGAAAGACAGGCAAGAACGGATTGAGAAAGAGGAACTTGAGTCTCGCGCCCGTGCAGAAGACCGAGAAAACAAGCGGAGGCTTATCCAAGAGGCTCATGAGAGTCGGAGAACGCTGACATCCAATGAACGCTCTGCAATTTGTCAGGAGTTGGCTGAACTCCCTCCTGACAAACGGCTTGAAGCAATCTGCCGAGACAAAGATCGTTCGTTGGCCTTTTATCCCGCCGAGTTCGCAGAGATTGACGACGACTTCACCCGAAACCTGCCAACAGAACTGCGACACGCACTAATCGATCGTCTGCAAAGCATGCGTCGGGGGCCTTGGCGCAAACTCTTCACACGACTGACGGAGTTTGAGCAACATTGATGATATTGCTATGGCACATCCTCGTGATCAGGCTCACCCTTTACAACCGGTGCCGAACGGGTTGATCTAAGCGGAACATGCGGGCAGGGTGTGCCAAACCAAATAGAGCTGTGGAAAAGATATTTGCCGTCATCAACCAAATGGAAGCCGATGGAGTCATCGGACGCTATGCCATTGGTGGTGCGGTGGGAGCGATCTTCTGGCTGGAGCCGATCACGACGAAGGATGTGGATGTCTTTGTGGCTCTGCCTACCGCACCTGGAAGCAGCCTGCTGACTCTGGGGCCGATCTATGAGTATCTGCTGGCGCATGGGTTTTCGCCTGAAGGTCAGTTCATCGTCATCGAGGGCTGGGCAGTCGAGTTTGTGCCACCAGGCACGCCCTTGGTCGAGGAGGCGCTGGCCCAAGCAGTCGAGCGGGATGTGAATGGCGTCGCAACTCGTGTGTTCACGGCAGAGCACTTGGCGGCTATCTGTCTTCAGGTGGGCAGACCCAAGGATCACGACCGGCTGATCCGGTTTGTGGAGGCTGGGGTTCTTGATGCGGAGCTGTTTGAGGCTATCCTCCAGCGCCACGACATGATGGATCGCTGGCGCAAGTTTCAAGACACCTACCTCGACTCATGACTGACCTGATGAAACAGCTCACCGCCCGAAAGGTGGAACGACGCAGGCAACTCGCGGCACTGCCAGTGGGTGAGAAGCTGCGCATGTTGGAGGACATGGTCGCTGCCGCGAGAATGATCAGGGCCACCCAACCGCCGAAGCCGGTGAATCCGGTGCGAGCAAGAAGATAGGCCTCAGGGCACGGACTTCAGCGCCACAGCACCCCCGGAAACTTCTTCGCCACCGCCTGCCGATGCTTCGGCCATTCGCGGGCCAGGAAAGCCGGCCAGTCACTCGTTGTGGCCAAGCGCTTGCCATCCGGTGTGCAGAGCTGGAGTTGCACCGGTAGCCGGCCTTCGCAGAGCGTCGGGTGGTCTTTGAGGGCGAAGCATTCCTGGAGCTTCACTTGGGCTTCGGGCGTGTCGGTGACGTAGCTGAGCTTGATCGTGCCGCCGCTGGGCCAGGGGATGCTCAGGGGCGCTAGCTCATCGAGCCAACTAACCTGGCCTTTTTCCAAATGCTGATGGAAGGCTGGGATGAGGGGCGCGGCTTGGGCTTCTTTGACGAGGGAGAGGCCGGTGAAGGCGCGGGCGAGGCTGGCGGTGATGGCGGCTTCGTCGAAGGGGGCGAACTCGAGCTCGGGCAAGGTGGCGTGGACGAGGTTCACGCGGGCGATGAATTGCTTCAGCCGATGATCCATCAGCGGCAGCTCAAAGGCTCCGGCGCGGTGGGCTTCGGCGAGGCAGCGACCGCTGGCGACGGGATCGAGGTCGCGCTGCTGCGCTTTTTGCTCAATGACGAGATCACGATAGCGCACGAGCTTCATGGCGGCGACGCGCTTGTTTTGGGCATCGAAGAGGTGCTCGATGGTGGTGCTGAGATGCTGCGGAAACATCTCGGCGATCCACGCAGGCTGCACGGCGGTGACGAGACTGAGCAGGGTCTGGCGGGAAGGTGTTTCGCGTAGATTGGCGGCGACGAAAAAGGCGGCGTCGGTGACCACGCTTTCGCGCACGAGCTGGCCCTGGCGTTGATCGGTGAGATCGCACTCGGACTTGCCGGGAGTGCGGCGTTTCGCGAGTTGATCGACGAAACCGGCCATGAGGCAACGCAGGAGAGCTTCGTGAGGTTTAGGGGCAGACTGATTTGCACCGCCGAGATTCGAAGGGCGCAGAGGAATACCTTCTGAATCCATTCTCTGCGTCCTTCCTATCTCTGCGGTGCTTGCTTTGTTCTGTGCTTCTGGGGTTGGAGCGGCATCGCGGTCGCAAAGGCGCTGCTGCTGGGCGGCGTGCAGGATTTGCTGGCAGGTCTGCTCCACCTGGCGGGCGACTTGCGCGTTGATGCCGTAGCCGCGGCAGCGCTCAAAGCTGAAGCCGTTCGCTTTGGCGAAATCGTAGGCTCGCATCAGCGTGATGAAATCGGAGTCCGCGCTGTCCTCGAACATCTCGCGTGCGGCTTTGGTTTGCGCATCATCGCGATCCAGTCGGGCGAGCAAATCGCGACCACTCACCAACGCGGCGCACAAGGCGGCATCGGGCACGCAGCCGCGCTGGCTGGCCTCGATCAACATCCGTGAGTAGCGCGGGTGCATGGGCAGGCGCAGCATTTGGCGACCGATGGGTGTGAGGTCCGCATCGAGCAAAGCACCGAGCATGGTGAGCAGGCGCTCGGCTCGTTCAACGGCCTGCGGATCGGGTTTGTCCAGCCAGTCAAACGTCGAGGCCTCCCGGATGCCGAGCGAGTGCAGCAGCAGCACGACCTCGGCAAGGTCGCTGCGCTGAATCTCCGGCGTGTTACGTTCCTCGCGGTCTTTTTGGCCGATCACCGTCCACAAGCGATGACAGGTGCCCGGCGCGGTGCGTCCCGCGCGGCCTTTGCGCTGATCCGCACTGGCCCGGCTGATGGGCTCCAGCAACAGCGTGCCAATGCCGCGTTCCGCATCATAACGAGCCACACGCGCAACGCCGCTATCCACGACATGCCGAATGCCGTCGATGGTGATGCTGGTCTCCGCGACGTTGGTGGCAACGATCACTTTGCGCAGCGAGTTCGGCGCAAAAGCGCGGTCCTGCTCCTGCGGCTCCAGTTCGCCATGCAACGGGATGCAAGCCACGCGCTCCCGCGTTCTCAGGCCGCGCAAGGCATCCAGCGTGCCATTGATCTCGCCACGGCCTGGCATGAAGACGAGGATGTCGCCGGGGTCTTCGTCTTGAAGGATGCGCTCCACCGCATCCGCCGCCTGCACGGTGATCGGGCGCTGATCCGGCATCGAGAGATAGCCCACCTCCACGGGAAAACTCTGCCCTTCGGAGATGAGGATCGGGCACGGATCCAAATACGCCGCCACCGGCTCCGCATCCAGCGTGGCGGACATCACCACCATGGCCAAATCCGGCCGCTGGGTTTGCTGCAAGTGCTTCACCAAGGCCAGCGCCACATCGCTGAGCAGGTTCCGCTCATGAAACTCATCAAACACCACGGCCCCGATCTTTGACAGCGAGCGATCATCCTGAAGCCAGCGCAGCAGAATGCCTTCCGTGACAAAACAAATGCGCGTCCCCACGCTGGTGTGGTCATCAAAGCGAATCTGATAACCGACTTCCGCCCCCAGCTTCCCCTCCCGCTCCCAAGCCACCCGCGTGGCCACCGTGCGAGCAGCGACGCGTCGAGGTTGCAGCACCACGATCATCTTCTCCCCCGCGATCCCCGCTTCCAGCAGCATCTGCGGCACCTGCGTCGTCTTTCCTGAGCCTGTCGGAGCCACGAGCACCAGGCGATTGCCGCCCCGCAGCGTGCGCAGGATGTCAGCGTGGATTTTCCAGATGGGCAGGGACGTGGAGGCAGGCATGAAGGGCGGGCATGCTAGGGCACCGAACGTGGAATGCGAACGCGAAGCTCGGGAGCCTCACTTCGGAGCGTAGGGCTGGTAGAATTTCTTCGCCCCAAACTCGACGTAGCGGCCATCGGCCGTCTTGAGATACACGGGTGGTTCTGCGTCTCGGCCAGCGGAGGCGGGCTTGTAAACAAAACAGTGTCCGGTGCTCTCCTTTGCGATCTTGAACATGACCGCGTCATCGAATTCCACCGTGCCTTCGAGGCGTCGAAAGAGGCCTTTTTCCTGGTCGGTAAATTTTAAATTCGGCTCGTAGCGATCATCTTCTGGCCCGAGCTGCGTGTAGAGCGCCGCATCGCCGAGGGCGGTGGGATATTCGGACCATTCATACTCGGCTGGGTGCAGATGAATCCGCCACGCCAGCAGCACCAGCGCTGAAAACAGCACCGCCCAGCCCAGCAGCAGGCGGCCGGGGGTATCGCGGAGTTGATTGGCGCTCATGCAGGGTTTTAGCGCTACTTGGCCGTGCTCCGCAAGACCTCACTTCCTCCTGTTCAAATCCCCTGCACCTGCTACGCTCCGCGGCCCTATCCATATGGACCCCCTCATCGAACTCCTCCACAACAACTCCCGGCGCTCGCCTGCGGAGATGGCACGTCATGTCGGCATCAGCGAAGCTGAAGTAGCAGCCCGCATCGCCGCCGCCGAGGCCGATGGAACAATCCTGGGTTACAGCGCTGTGGTGGATCGCCTGAAGGCGGGGCATCGTGGCGTCACGGCGCTGATCGAGGTGCGCATCACGCCGGAGCGTGATGGCGGCTTTGACCGGCTGGCGAAGCGCATCGCGAAGTTTGACCAGGTGCGTGAGTGTTTCCTCATGAGCGGTGGCTATGACCTCGCCGTGATCGTGGAGGGCAAAGACCTGCT
>JBILVU010000082.1:0-26243 GCA_044370285.1 Prosthecobacter sp. | reverse complement strand
CCGCTTCAAATCGGGGCAAATCGCGGACGATTACGAGGTGGAACTCGAATAGCCGCGCCAGCGTCGTGGAGTGCGGTGGCAAGCGCTCAGGCGCGACACCGCTGTCGCGTGCCGGACGGTGCGCAAAGGCCTCAGTGCATCCTTCCAGCGCTCGACAGCGGTGTCGTCGGGGCAAGCTTGCGCCTCGCCCCTCTGCCACCGCACTCCGCGACGCTTCGCGAAGTTCGCACTCGGCACCAGCCTTGCCAGTCTCCAAACACAGCCTAGCATGGGCGCTCCATGCGCCGCCGATCTCTCCAACGACGTTCCTCCCCTCTCCGCTGGCTGTGGTGGCTGGCGGGGTTTCTTGTCCTCGCGGTGATCGTGGGCGTGATGGCGATGCCATCACTGGTGGTGGGTTATTTGCAGAGCTTTGTGCGCAGTGAGGGCTTTCGTGTGAAGGCGGAGGAGATGATCGAGGCGAAGATGGGCGGCTCGGCTCAGTTGGCGGACATTCAATGGCAGGACGACGCGGCACGGATGAGCGAGGCGAGCCTCGAAACGGCTACCGGTTTGCAGATCGAGGCGGTGGGGCTGCATGCCGCGCTGGATTTCAGTGCCGTTCGTCGCGGCTCGTGGAGCATTCAAAGTGCGGGAGCGGATTCATTGATCGTGACGAAGCATCCAGCGGCCAAAGCGTCGCCGAGGCCGGAGGAGGTCTCGATGGGTGAAGCCGCGCTTCCAGGCTGGTTGAGCCAGTACATTCCGAAAACCACGGAAGTGGATGGCTTTGACGCGGAACGCTTTTCCTACTCGCAGAATGGCTGGCTGCTGGAGGAAGCGCGGCTGCACCTCGGCAGCTACAACAGCGCCTCGACGAGCAAGGGACGTTACTCATTCCCCGGCACGCTGGATGGCGGCACGCTGCGGATACCGGTGACGCCACCGGGACAAAAAGAGCCGCTGAAGCTCGAGATCGTTCGTGCCAGCTTCCGCCTGACGGATGAGAAACTCCAAATCACCGAGTCCACGCTGCGCTGGAAGGATCGCAGCAAGGGGACGCTGCGCGGAAGCGTGCGCTTTGGCGGCGAGTGGCAGGTGTTTGTCCATGCCGAGCAGGTGCCGACGGCGGAGTTTCTGAGTGAGGAATGGCAAAAGCATCTCACGGGGCATTTTGAAGGGGATGCGGAACTTTCGGGATCCAAAGGCCAGCCAATGAACTGGAAGGCGGATGTGGCGCTGAAGGATGGAGTGCTCTCCTCACTTCCCATTCTCGACAAGCTGGCCACCTACACGCGCATGGAGCGCTTCAAAAGACTGGCGCTGGACATCGCCACGGCCTCGGTAAGCCCACATGCGAGCGGCGGCACGCGGCTGGAGAAGATCGTGATTCAATCCAACGGCCTCATGCGTCTCGAAGGCACACTCACGCTACTGCAGGGCGATGCCATCGAAGGTGACTTCATGGTCGGCGTGACGCCGGAAACGCTGCGCTGGCTGCCGGGAGCGCAAAACCGCGTCTTCATCGAATCGAACCCGCAAGGGCCACCGGGCCTGAATTGGGCTCGCGTGAAGGTGGCAGGCACTCGCGCAGCGCCACAGGAGGATCTGAGTTCGCGTTTGCTCGGTGCGGCGGGCATGTCCCTGCTGCTCGATACGCCAGGAGCCATCGTGAACACAGCTAGCGAGACGCTTTTGAAGCCCGTGCTCGGTGAAGACGCCGCGAAGCTGCCCGGAGCCATCATCAACGGCACCACGAAGACGCTCGAAGAAGGCGTCAAAACCGGCACCGACCTCCTCAACAAGGTCATCCCCATCTTCCCCGGCAAATGAACGTCCATCACCTCGAACTCTTTTATTATGTGGCCACGCATGGCGGTGTGAGCGCGGCGGCGCGGCAGATGCCCTACGGCATTCAGCAGCCCGCCATCAGCGCCCAGATCCTGCAACTGGAGGATGTGCTCGGCGTCACGCTCTATCAGCGGCGGCCCTTCCAGCTCACGCGGGAGGGACAGCTTCTTTATGATCACATCGCGCCCTTTTTCAAAGGCCTCGGTGATGTGGCGGACCGCATCCGTGGCGGGGGTGAGACGCGGCTGCGCATCGCCGCGCCAGAGATCGTGCAGCGCGAGTATCTGCCGGAGCTGTGTGCTCGCATGCAGCGGCGTGTAGTGGGTTTTCACTTCACGCTCACCGATGGCCGCCAGCAGCAGATCGAGCAATTCGTGGCCGCGCAGGAGATCGACATCGGCCTCTCCACGCTCACGGACAAACCACCACCCAATGTGGAGACACGCGAGCTGCTACGCCTGCCCATGTGTTTGCTCGTTCCGGCCAAAAGCAGCCTCAAGAGCGCCGCGCAGCTTTGGGAAAAGGAGCGCATCGAGACGCCGCTCATCGCTTTGAACGTCAGTGATCCGCTGGTGCGTGAATTTCAGTCCGGTCTGCGACAGCATGGCGTGGAATGGATCACGAGTCTGGAGGTGGGCAGCCTCGATACCGTGGCGCGATACGTCGCTGGTGGCTTCGGCATCGGGCTCTCGCTCCAGATGCCACGGGTGGAAGCGCCTGCGGGCGTGCGTGTGCTGCCGCTGGATGATTTTCCCTCGCTAGCTTTCGGCGTGATGTGGATCGGCCGCCTGTCACCTCTGGGTGAAGCCTTCCTGGAGGAGGCACAAGCCATCGCCAAAGGTCTGAAGTAGCTGTTTCCGCCCTTTTAGGAGATTTCGCTCTTGGCGGCCAAAACGCCGTTTGATAGCCTCAACGCAGTTTTTGACCATATGAACCCACAGCTCATCACTCGCCTCTGCGTCGTTCTGCTCGTCATCATCCTCGGTCTGCTGGTGTATCGGTGGATCATGCAGGCCAGTGATGGCATGAAGCTCGTGGGCTTCATCCTTCTCGGCGGCATCGGCGGCATGCTGGCCGTGAAGTATCTGCTGCCGTGGATCGGTGATGCCATCGGCGAGGGTATGTACTCCTCCGGTGAGCAAATCGAGCAGGACGGCCTCATGAAAGCGGCGGCCTGCATATCGCAAGGGGACTATGCAGGGGCGCTCGATCACTATCAGAAGATGATGCACGAGAAGCCGGAGGACCCTTTTCCAGCCGCTGAGATGGCGAAGGTGCATGCGGAGCGCCTCGGTGATCCGCACATGGCCATCCAGGTGCTCACGAACCATCTGCAAAGCCGCGAGTGGTCCGTGGATGACGCGGCGTTTCTGCTTTTCCGCGTGGTGGAGGTGCAGACGAACCATCTGCACGATTTCGCGGCGGCCCGATCCACCCTGGAGCAGGTGATCGCAGGCTATCCAAATACGAGACACAGTGCGAATGCCCACCACAAGATCACAGAACTGGAGCAGGTGGAGTTCAAATTCATCCAGGAGCAGCGGGCGAAGGCGGCTCAAAGCATCTGAATTCACTCTGAGCCATGAAGAGAGCACTTCAGCGATGGCTTGCCACCTGCCCGCTGATGGCGCTGGCCGTGGCGGGCGTGATCGGGATCGTGCTGGCGGAGCTGGATGTGATGGCGATGCGGCTGTGGGTCATTGGCGCGGCACTCGTGGTCATGGGATTGACGATTCTGCGGCCTCGAAGATGGCTAGGATTTGCTGCGGCAATGCTCGGATGCGCGGCCTTGCATGTGATGCATCTGGACAGCACCTACCGCCATCCGTTACGGCTTCATCTACTTGAAAACGACGGTGCTCTCGAAGCGATGGTGGAAGGTAGCCTCACGCCTGATCATGCCTCCTCGACGCCTGAGACTATCAAAGCGTTCTGCGAAGCCCGCCGAGTCATGCTGGAGGATGGCACGGAATGGCTGCTACCGGTGCGGTTGAAGGTCTCGATGCCTTTGGAGAGGGCGTTTCCAGGTGCTGGCATCTACCAACTGCGTGGTCGGCTGCGGCTGCCGGTGGGACGAAAGGCTCCTGGCACGTTCGATGCGGCGGATCATGCTTTGCGCAGCGGATTTGCTGCTGAACTGAAGGTGTCAAAGCTGGAAAAAATGTCCGGCGATGGCGCCGCGTGGACTTGTGCCCTGCTGGATGCCGCTGAACAAAGCCGCCAATGGATTAGCCAGCAGCTCATGCTGGATATTGATGATGATCCAAGGCTCTCTGGCGTGATCCGAGCGATGGCGCTGGGCGTGGCGGACGAAGCGCAGGATGACATCGAGGACGCGTTTCGTGACAGCGGCACACTCCATGTCTTCGCCGTGAGCGGGCTGCATGTGGCGATGCTCGGCATGATCGCCTGGCAGGTGCTGAAGGCACTCGGCCTGCGCCGAGGCGTGGCTTTGTGGGCCATCGTGCTGATCGTTTTCGCGTATGCTTTCATCACCGGTTGGCGAGCTTCGGCGGCGCGAGCGGCGCTGATGGTGGCGGTGGTGTTTTGCGGCCCTTCGGCGGATCGGGACTCCAGCGTGCAAAACAATCTCGGCCTCGCTTCGTTGCTTCTGCTGGGGATGGATACACAGCAGCTCTTCATGCCGGGCTTTCAGCTTTCCTTCGGCGTGCTGTGGGCCATCGCGGCGCTTACGGGCGTCTTCATGAGCCCGATGGCGCGTTGGATGGAGCTGGATCCCTTCCTGCCGCTGGAGTTTGCGAGCAGATGGCAAAAGCTGGCGCTAGGCATCCGCCGCTGGTTCATCGGCAATGCCTGCGTCTCCGCCGCAGCATGGCTGGGAAGTCTGCCGTTCATTCTTCTGCACTTCCAGGCGGTGACGCCGGTGGCGCTCATCGCCAACAGCGTGCTCGTGCCGCTCTCCATCGCAGCGCTGGCGGTCACCTGCATGAGCATTCTAGCCGCACTGATCAAGGCCACAGGCATGCAGATCGCCATCAACAACGCGAATTGGTTCCTCGCCAAGGCGATGGTGGTCTCCGCGACTTGGTTCTCCAGCCTTCCGGGGGCCAATTTTCATCTCAACTCTACAACCGCACCCACCACTGAAACGAGCTCCTGGCGTGTGCTGGCGATGCCAGATGGTGGCGCGGCAAATCATCTGCGTCTCGGCGCGGCGCACTGGCTGCTGGATACCGGCCCGGAGGATCGGTTTCGTCCAATCCTGCATCGTTACCTTCGTCATGAAGGCGTGAACAAACTGCGCGGCATCATCCTGAGTCACAATGACTCCGCCCACATCGGTGCCGTGGAAGAGGTGCGTACGGTTTTTGGCATGCCAGAGCTCTTTTGCAGTGGTCGCGAGCCGGGGCCGTATGATGCGAGACAGACGATCCTGCGCCGATTGGAATCGACCACGCCGCTGAAAAAATGGATCGCGGGAGATGGGCTGCCGTTGAATGCGGCGGCCAGCCTCACCTGCCTACACCCGTCCACCACCAGTCGATCCATGCGTGGCGATGACCGAGCGATGGTGCTGATGGGCGTTTTGAATGGCTGGAGAGTGATGTGGATGAGCGATGCGGGCTGGCTGACGGAAAACGCACTGCTCGAATCCGGGCAGCCTCTGCGCTGTGATGTGCTGATCACGAGTCAGCATGCCACCGATGTCTGCGGCACCCAGGAATTCCTCGATAAGGCCATGCCCCGGCTGGTGATCCGCGGCAGCAGCGGTTTCTCGCGTGATCACACGCCTGCGCCAGATACCCTCGCGGCCTGGTGTGCGGAACACGAGGTGCCGCTATGGCTCAACGCTGAACTCGGCAGCATCGCGCTGGAGTTTTCCGAACCGACTTTGAACGCACGCACAGATTCTGGACGAATGCCGCCGATGAGGCTGGAGAAGGAGCGTTAATTCTTCGCATCGGGCCGCTCGCCGAGTCTCGCAGGCACTTCGCGCATGCGGTTATTGCGAATGACTTCGAGTTTCACGACCGCACCAGGCGGTTGCGTGCGGATGATCTGCAAAAGATCGGCCGGCATGCGGAAGGACATGCCTTGGAATTTCGTGACGACATCACCAGGCTTCAAACCGGAGGCGGCGGCGGGCGAATTGGCGTCCACACGGGAAATGAGTGCGCCGATGGGCGAGGTGCCCCAGACATTGTCGATCTCGATCGGATCGCTGATCACTTCGATGCCGAGGTAGCCACGCCCAAGCATGCTTTTACCGGATCGCCGAGCCTGCTCCCGCAGTTCAAGCGCCTGCTGAATGGCCGTAACGACCATCTTCACGCCGTTGGAGGGCACGGAAAGGCCGACGCCCTGCCAGGCACGCACGTTTTGATCCCCGCGATAAATGGCCACATTGACGCCGACGATCTTGCCATGGATGTCCACCAGCGGGCCGCCCGAGTTCCCTGGGTTGATGACGGTATCGGTCTGGAGATAATCCATCTGGCTGTCACTGAGATGGCGGTCACGGGCGCTGATGATGCCCTGAGTGACGGTGCCACTAAGGCCGAAGGGATTCCCCACGGCAAAGACCATCTCGCCCACCTTCACCTTATCGGAATCCCCAAACGAGAGAGCGGGGAAGTCTTTGCGCTCGCTCTCAATCCGCAGCAGGGCGATATCACGCTCCTCATCGGTGCCGAGCACTTGGGCGGAGAAGATTTGATTGTCATTGGTGGTGACGGCCAGTTCGGACACATCCGCGACGACGTGGTAATTGGTCACTACAAGGCCGTCTTTGCTGATGATGGCTCCAGAGCCGAGACCGGGGATGATCTGATCGCGACCTGGAACCAGACCGAGCAGCGGATGCAGCATGGCCTGGCCGGGAGTGACCTTGCGCGTGGTGATGCTCACGACGGAGGGCAGGACGGAGGCGGCGAGTTTGGAAAAGGCGTCGTTCATCCGCGTCAAGGCGCGGGCGTCTTCGGAATCGAGCTTGGAACCGGCATCCTCGGGCACTTTTTCTCCCTTCAAAAGCTGTGGCAGACCGTAGCGATCCGAGTCCTGCCTCGAATACGAATACAGACCTCCGGCAATCGCGAGGATGATGAGGGCAAAGACGACACGTCGTGCGAGTTCCATGAGGCACAGTGAACCTTCCCGCGCTTTCCGCCAAGCGCCAAGATGCCAAGCTTAGCCCTTCCCACCCGTATCGAGCTCGGCTCCCACTTCTTGAAATGCCGAAGCAAGCTCGAGCCAATCGTTCACTGTGGTGTCCCAGCCGCCACTCACACGCACCACGCGGCGCAGTTCCTCAGGCGAGGTGCCGAGAGCGGTGACGACGACGGATGAGCCTTCTTTTCCAGAGCTACAGGCGCTGCCAGTGGAGATGGAAAAGCCGCGCCGTGAGAGCCGCGTGAGCCATTTCAGGTTCTCATGCCGTGGCATGACGAGGAGCGAGGTATTCCAGAGTCGCGGCTTATCGGCGGAGATGAGGCGCAGACCTTCAAACGATGCCTGCATGGTCGCCTCGAAGGCATCGCGGCCTGCGCCATCGCATGCGGCGAGCTGGGGCTTGATCGTCTCCAGTGCCGTGACCATGGCCTCAATGGCGGGATAGTTCTCCGTGCCAGCGCGGCGGCCATTTTCCTGCGGACCGCCGTGGATGAGGCGGATGCGCTCGTTTTCATCGCGAAGCACCAGAAAGCCCGCACCCTTCGGCCCACCAAATTTATGCGCAGAGCCGCTGAGGTAATCGCAGGTGCTGAAATCAGCCTCCAGCTTGCCAAGCCATTGGGTGGCATCGGTGTGAAAGGGGATGCCTTTGGCACGGCAAAGTAGCGAAAGCTCCCGCCAAGGTAAAAGCTGGCCGCTTTCATTGTTCGCCGCCATCACGGAGACGAGTGCCACGCCTTCCGGCATCTCACCATCTGCCTCAAAGGTCGAAACCTTTGTCCATTGCCGTGCAGCTTCGCGAACGCTGGGATGCTCGATGGTGGAAACCGCTGTTGTTTGGCCTGCGAAGGCGGAAAAGAGCAGGTTATTTGCTTCCGTGGCTCCAGAGGTGAAGACGATACGCTCCGCATCCACCTGAAGTAATTCTCCCAGCCGCTCCCGCGCCGTCTCGAGCTTCTGACTGGTGATACCCGCCTCACGGTAGAGGCTCGAAGGATTGTGCCAGTGCCTTTCAGCGGCTCGCAGCCAAGCCTCGCGTGCCTTGGGCAGCAGCGGCGTGGTGGCATTGAAGTCGAAGTAGCCTGTCATGGCACCACTGGGAGGCTCAATCTCTTCTGAAATGGCGGATCATGCCGATCATGACGCCTTGGATGAGCAGCTCGCGAGCGGGCAGGAGGTCTGGATACTCCTCATTTTCGGCTTTGAGAACGGGCTGCCCGTTGCTGATGAGGTAGCGTTTGAGGGTCGTTTCGCCGTCGATCAATGCGGCGACGATGTCTTTCTCACGCGGTTCCTTGATTTCGAGGATGACGAGATCACCGCTACAGATGTGCGCCTCGATCATCGAATCACCACGCACTTTGAGGGCAAAGCTTTTCGAGGCACGCGGGATGCCGAGCGTGTTGATGTCCACTGAGATACAGCCTTCGGCGTGTTGAGCTGCATCGCTCGGCATGCCGGCGGGGATGGTGCCGAAGACGGGAATGTCGATGATCTCGGCACGATCGAGATCTTCCGGAAAAACAACGGCACGTGCCATGTTGGGATGGCGGCGGATGGCACCTTTTTTCTCCAAAGCACGGAGGTGGCTCATCGCAGCTGTTTGGCTGGAGAAGCCGAAGTGACGCTGAATGTCCCGCGTGGAGGGCATGACGCCGTTGGTGCGCTGGTAGCCACGGAGATAATCGAGCAGTTCCTGCTGACGTGCGGTGAGCTGAGGGGCGCTGGCGGAGAGGATGGGGTTCATAACGGCGCAGTTTATTGTTCGCTCGAACATTCGCGACCAACAGGAATTGAGCAAGAGGTTTTACTCCCCTCAAATGAAGGCATGGTGGGAGGATGAAATGGCTCTCTCCATGGCTCTGCACGCTTCTATTTTGCCCGCTCCTCCCTGCTCAGGAGACTTCACCGCTGACGCCCGCAGCCGTTGAGAAGGTGGGCGAGCTACCGCCTCTCACGAAGGTGCTCAATGAGAAGGCCGCCGTGGCCTTCTCGAAGGGCGATTGGGCCGCCGCTCGGAAGGCCTACCGCGAGATGATCGAGATGGATCCGAAAAACGCCCTCGTTTGGGCAAATCTCGGCGCGGTGGAGCAGCAGGCGGGTGATGCGAAAAAGGCCATCGAATGCTTCGAGCAGTCCGTGGAGCACAACGCGGCACTCGCTCAGTCCTGGGTGGCGCTCGGCCTGCTGCGGCTGGAGGCGGGTGATACCTATCTGGCGATCTCCGCGCTCTCGCGGGCGATTCACGAAGATCCAGAGGATGCGAGGGCGCATAACTACCTAGCCATCGCCGTGAAAAACCTCGGCTGGGCAGCCGCGGCGGAAGCGGAGTTGCAAAAGGCCCTCGAACTGAAGCCGGATTACGGCATTGCCCACTTCAACCTCGCCCTGATGATGCTGGAGCAGCGCCCGCCTTCCATCGAACTCGCCAAGCGGCATTATGAAAAGGCACTCTCGCTCGGTGTGGCGAAGGATGAGGTCGTGGAGCGAAGACTCAAAGAGTGATGAGAGACTGGAACCTCACCTCTGAACTCGATGAACTGCATGAGCAGGAGCTTTGGCGTGAGCTGCGACCGCTCGAAGAGATAAACGGCGTGATCATAAGGCGAGAAGGCCGTGAGTTAGTGAACTTCTCCTCCAACGACTACCTCGCTATCGCTGGCTCCGATGAGATGCGTGAAGCGCTGGCGGATGGCGTAGCAAAGCATGGCGGTGGCTCGGGTGCCTCGCGGCTCGTCTGCGGCACGCATCGGGCGCACATGCAGTTGGAGGAGGCCCTCGCTGATTTTAAGCGGACGGAGGCCGCCCTGTGCTTCAGCAGCGGCTTTGCCGTGGCTCTCGGCACCCTTCCAGCCCTCATGGGTAGTGGTGATACGATCCTTCTCGATAAACTTTGCCACGCGAGCCTCGTCGATGCCGCTCGGCTCAGCGGCGCGGTGATTCGCGTCTTCCCACACAACCATCTCGATAAGCTCTCCCGCCTGCTGACCACGGCCACGGGCCGCGTTTTGATCGTCACGGAGTCCATTTTCAGCATGGATGGCGATGCGGCGGCCCTGCGTGAGATCGTGGAACTCAAAGAAAAGCACGGTGCGTGGCTGCTGCTCGATGAAGCGCATGCGGTGGGCGTGCTCGGACCGCAGGGACGAGGCCTCGCGGCGGCGCTGGGCCTGGAAAACCGCATCGAATTACACATGGGCACACTGAGCAAGGCCCTCGGCCTAAGCGGCGGCTACCTCGCCGCTTCTCGACAGGTGATCGATCTTCTCATCAATCGTGCCCGCAGCCTCATCTACTCCACGGCGCCACCGCCTCATCTGGCCTACGCAGCGGGTGAAATGCTCAAACTCATCGCGGGCAAAGAGGGTGAAAATCGCCGCCAAAGGCTTCACGAACACATTTCGATGCTCAGTGGCCTGATTCAGACTCCTGTGCACCCTGCTGCGATTTTGCCCGTCATCCTCGGCGGCGAGTCCGAGGCCTTGGAAGCATCGAAAAACCTTCTGGAGGCCGGTTTTCTCGTGCCAGCCATCCGTTTCCCCACTGTGGCGCGGTCCCGAGCGAGGCTGCGCATCACGCTCAGCGCCGGGCATATCCCAGAACAAATTTTGAACCTCGGCAGGCATTTGAACCCGCTTGTTTCAAAAAAATCATAAAACCGCCCCATTTTGGCACGGTGTCTGCTGAACAAGAGGAGTCAGTCTGCCTGCCGGCAGGCGGCAACCTCAACACCAACAAACTAAACTCGACCAACATAATGAAGCTCAATCGACTCAACTCGATCATGGCCAAGTCGGTGGCGACTCTCGCCGTCTGCACAGCCCTGAACGCCACGGCAGGCACCGCCCCTGCTCCAAAAAACCCCGCTCCTGTCGAACCAGCCCCCACGGCTCTTTTCGACAGCATCGGCGCTACCCTCGACGTCGCCTACGACTCACGCTACTACTTCCGTGGCCTCTGGTTCGCTGACAACATCGTCACCACCGCCCTGAACCTCTCCATCCCCGTCACTGATAAGCTGACTTGGGGCGTGGGCGCAGCCTACATCTCCACGTTTGACACTCCCTTCGTGCCTGCCGCGACCGCCCCTCTGGGTTCGGCTGACAAGGGATTCGATTACTCGGAGCTCGATCTGTTCACCTCCCTCAACTACAACGCCGGTTGGGCCAAATTTGGCGTCCAGTATCAGTACTACTACTATCCGGATTCCTATGCTGGCTCCTCGCCCTACGGCGTTGGTCCTGGCGGTCTGGGCACTGGTGGTCCAAATGCTGGCAACGACCCTGAATTCGGCATCAGCGGCGCTCACGAGCTTGGTTTCACCATGGCCATCCCTCTCGGAGCAGCAAACGTGTACCTCGGCTACTACTACGACTTCCAAGTCGGCGGTTCCTACTTCCAGGCCGGTGCTGATTACACCTTCGCGGTTACAGATTGGCTGAGTATCGTTCCCTCCCTCCAGACGGGCTACGGCATTGATTACTACACCGGTCATCAATCCACCGTTCTCACCCACCTGAACGGCCAGGCTCCCTTCAATGCCAATACTTCCGGCTTCACCCACCTCCTGGTGTCCGTGGCCGCTCCTGTGAAGCTCACCAAGTCTGCTACCTTCACGCCCTATGTGGCTTGGAACCACAGCCTCGACCTTCGCTCCTCGCTCAACCTCACCCAACACAACGAAGTGTTCTGGGGTGCTCGCTTGAGCGTCGCGTTCTAATTCGTCGCGGGACTGGTTCTCCCGCTTCATCTCTGATCAAAATGGTTGGGAAGCTCCCGGTCTGTTCGCAGGCCGGGAGCTTTTCTTTTGCCGTGACGCGGCATGCTCGCTAGCCTCGACGGCCTCATGGCAGATCAAACCACCCTCAACTGGAACTCGCGCAACGTCACCCGTGGCTGGCAGCGCGGCATCACAGCCTTCTACTGGGGCCTCGGCTTCAAAGAAGAGGATTTCGATAAAGCGCAAATCGGCATCGGCACGCCGCTGCTGGATGGAAACATCTGCAATGTGCACGCGCATGAGCTGGCGAAACTGCTGGCGCAGGGTTGCGCGGAGGCGGGCATGATCGGCTTCCCCTTCGGCGTGTCTCCGGTCAGCGACAACATCACGCAGGGCAACATTGGCGGCGCGGCCTCGCTTTGCTCACGCAATCTGATGGCCAATGGTGCAGAGATGATTTGCACGGCCCACAGCTACGACGCGATCATCGGCCTGCATCATTGCGACAAGAACGGACCCGCTTTTGCCATGGCGCTTGCTCGCACGAACTTTCCCGGACTCATCGTCAATGGCGGCAGCATCATGCCCGGCTGCCACAAAGGGCAGTCCACGAGCATCCTGGATGTATATGATGCCGCCGCGAAGGAAGCGCAGGGCACGATGAGCTGGGACGAGAGCGAGCAGATCATCCGCACGGCCTGCCCTGGCCCCGGCGGCTGCGGCATCGCCGCTTCATTCAATACCTGGGGCATCACCCTCGAAGCGATGGGCCTTAGCTTGCCAGACACCTCGTCCATGCCGGCCATCGAGGCCGGAAAGCGTGAAGAATGCCTCCGCGTCGGCAAAGCCGTGCGCAACCTTCTCGAAAAGAACATCCGCCCGCATGACATCATCACCAAGCAGTCGCTCACGAATGCCATGACGGCCATCGCGGCCATCGGTGGCAGCACGAACGGCGTCATCCACCTCCTCGCCGTCGCACGCGAGGCCGGTGTGGACTTCACGCTAAGCGATGTGCAGGCGATCTGCCGGAAAGTGCCAGTGCTGTGCAGCTTCGCGCCACGCGGACGCGGCACCATGGTCGATCTGCATCGCCTCGGCGGCACGACGATGCTTTTGAAGCACATCTATGACGCCGGCTTGCTCGACGGCTCGTGCATGACCGTCACAGGCAAAACCCTGGCCGAAAATCTCGCCAGCGCCAAAGCGGTGCCGTTTCCGAACAACCTCATCGCGCCGCACGACAAGCCCTTCAAAGACTACGCCGACATCCAGGTGTGCTTTGGCAACCTCGCGCCGCACGGCATGGTCTTCAAAGTGTCCTCGCTCAAAGAGCCGCGCTTCAGCGGCCGGGCGATCTGCTTCAATGACAGCAAAGGCGTCTTCGAAGCCGCCGCGCAGGGCCGCATCAAACCCGGCCACATCGTCATCATTCGCGGCAGCGGCCCCGTGGCCCTCGGCATGCCGGAAATGCACGTCGCCAGCGCCGCGCTCGCCGTGCCGGAGCTGTATGGCAAAGTCGCCCTCATCACCGATGGCCGCGTCTCCGGCGTCTCCGCCGGTGCGGTAGGCGTGCATTGCACCCCGGAGGCCGTTTTGGGCGGCCCCATCGCCAAAGTGCGTGATGATGACGAAATCGAATTCGACCTGCTGAAAGGCACCATCGAGGTCAAAGCCGATCTCGAAGCTCGAAAAGCCGAAGTCGTCGAAGTTTCGCATCCCTTCGGCTACCTCGCCGATTTCGCCGCCACCGTATCGCAGGCTCATGAAGGCTGCGTGCCGAAGTGGACGCTCTCACGCCCTTCGCCACTCCAGATCACGCCGTAGCGTCCTGGAAGTGCCTCTGCACGAGGTGGTAGGTGACATCCTTTTTGCCCTCGAAGATGAACTCGAGCTAGATCGGTTCTCAGAAATTAAGTCCGTCAGATCTTCGCGGCATGAACAGGTTGGAAAACCTGTTCCACTTTCCGGGGTCACTTCACCACGACAGCCGGCGCCGGAGGCGTGAGCACTTTTTGCAAGGGGCGGGGATAGACGCCGAGTGCGAGAATGATCACCGCGAGGCCGCAGGCGATGGCCTTGGTGAGCGGCGCGAGGGTGAGGGCAGGCTTTTCGCTGCCTTCGGTGGTGTACATCGAGAGGATGATGCGGAAGTAGTAGTAGAAGCCGGCGGCGGCAGCGATGACGGCGCAGGTCAGGGCTCCCCAGTAGCCGTGATCGACGAGGCTGAGGAAGACGAACATCTTGCCGATGAAGCCAGCGGTGAGCGGCAGGCCGGCGAGGCTGGCGAAGGCGATGGTGATGACGAGCGCGAGGAGCGGCGAGCGTTTGGCGAGACCTTGGAAGTCGCCGAGGTCCTCGCCCTGGCCGTTTACACGCATGAGGCCGAGCGCAAGGAAGCCGAGCACGGTCATGGGCAGGTAGGTGGCGAGGTAGAAGGCGACGATACCGTTGCTGCCGATGTCGAAGCGACCGCCGCTGCCGCAGGCGAGTGCGAGGAGCAGATAACCGGCGTGGCTGATGCTGGAGTAGGCGAGCAGGCGCTTCACGCTGGTCTGGAAGATGGCGGGCAGGCTGCCGAGCAGGACGGTGAGAGAACCGCCCACGAGCAGGAGGCTCTGCACCTCGCTGCCGATGATGGAACCGGGCGCGGTGAAGGCATCGAGAGCGCGGGTGAGGACGACGAAGCCAGCGGCCTTGGATCCGACGGAGAGGAAGGTGGTCACCGGGGTGGGTGCGCCTTGATACACATCCGGCACCCACATGTGGAAGGGCGCGGCGGCGACCTTGAAGCCGAGGCCGACCAGAAGCATGGCAGCACCGAAGAGCGCGGCAGATTTGCTGGTGGCGGGATTGGCGAGCGCCTTGCCGATGGCGTCGAAATTCATGCTGCCGGTGGCACCGTAAATCCAAGCGATGCCATAAACGAGCACGCCGGTGCTCAAAGCGCCGAGGATGAGGTATTTGACGCCGGCTTCGAGACTGAGGGCGCTTTTGCGGGCAAAGGCGACGAGGACGTAGAAGCTGATGGTGACGAGTTCGAGCGTGATGAAGATCGTGACGAGGTCGCGGGCGGATGCCATCCACATCATGCCGGCGCAGACGATGAGCGGCAGACTGAACATCTCGGCGAGTTTTCCATCGAGCGTGAAACGCGTAAGGTAGGGGGCGCACTCGAGCGTGAGCCAAAGCACGAGCAGCGTAATGACGAGGGCGAAGCCTTTGTAAAAGAGCGCCAGGGTATCGATCTGGTGCCAGGGCTGCATGAACTCGGGAAGCTGTGTGCCGCAAAGGGGCAGCAGCACGAGCGCGAGCGCGGTGCCGGCCATGGCGGTGTAGCCGAGCGTGCGGCGGGATATCTCCGGCTTAAAGGCCTCCAGCAAGAGGAGGACGAGGCCGAGGAAGGCGAGGCTGGCTTCGAGATGGAAAACGTTCATGCGGGGGTGAAAGCAGGTCTGAATCCTCCTCTTCCTCCTACTCTTACTCCTCCTCCCGGGTCGAGCGTCGCATCGCCTTCGCTTTCCGGGAGGAGGAGTAGGAGTAAGAGGAGGAGAAAGAGATTAACTGGCCGCCAGAGCACCCTTCAACAAATTCAGCAGCAGCCAGGGGCAGCAGCCGGTGAGCAGGAGGGTGGCGGCCATGAGGATGAGGGGAAGGCGCTGCGGCAGGGCGGGGTCGCTCATGAAGAGGCCGGTGGTGGCGCTGCCGTGGAAGATGTGGCGGTAGGCGCGGAGCATATAGACGGCGCTCATCACGACACCCCACAGGGCGAGGATGACGGTCCAGTGTAGGTTTGTGAGCGTGCCGCTAAAGGTGGTGAAGCTGCCGGCGAAGACCATGACCTCACCCGCGAAGTTGCTGAGGCCCGGCAGGCCGATGCTGGCGAAGGCCCCAAAGGCAAACAGCACGGTGAAAGCCGGTGCATGAGAGGCGAGGCCGCCGAGCTTGCTGTATTCGAGGGTGCCGAGCTGGTTGCGCATCTTGCCGGTGAGGGCAAAGAGCAGCGCGATGGACACACCGTGCGCAAACATGAGCAGCACCGCGCCTTTGAGCGCCACCTCGCTGCCTGCGGCAAGGGCTAGGAAGATGTAGCCCATGTGCATCACGCTGGAATTGGCGAGCGTGTCGTCGAGGCGGCTGGCGCGAATGGTGACGAGGCCCATGACGAGGATGTTGCCCAGCAGCATGAGCAGCAGCGCGTTTTGCACCCAGGGGACGTTCGCGCCCTGTGGCAGCAGCGGCAAAGCAATGCGCAGCAGGCCGTAGAGGCCGAATTTCTTCAACACGCCCGCATGCAGCATGGCGACCGGTGTGGGCGCGGTGGCGTAGGCGGGCGCGGCCCAGCTATGGAAAGGGAAAAGGCTCACCAGCGTGCCAAAGCCGAGCAGCAGCACAAAGAAGATCGCACCCTGCTTTTCGACCGGCAGCGGGGTCAGCTTGGCCTGCGCACGAAGGGCTTCGAGGTCGAAGGTGAGGTCGCGACCGCCGCTGAACTCAACGACGAGCCACACGAGGCCCGCGAGCAGCACCAAACTGCCGACGCCGAGATACACCGTGGCCTTCCAGGCGACTTTTTTGCGCTCGATCGGCTCCGCGTGGCCGTGGAGGGCGATCATAAGGAAGGTCGGAATGAGCGCCAGCTCATGGAAGGCGTAGATGAAGAAGACATCGGTCGTCAGGAAGGCTCCCAAAGCGCCGCCGCCGATCAAAAGCGAGGCGACGTAGAAAATGGCCGGACGGTCCTGGATCTGCCAGACGGCCGCAAACATCACGATGGCGGTCAAAAGCGCCAAAATAAGCGAGACACCATCCGCGCCGACGGAAAAGCTGATCGCGGGATTGGCGAGGACTTCACGAGCCTGGGTGAAGGCGAGGCCGGTGCTGCCTTTGGCGGCGTATTGCCAGCTCAGGGCCAGCACGATGACCAGATTCGCCAGCGTGGCTCCGACGGAGGCGGCACGGGCAGGCGCTCCGAACAGCACCGCGAGAGCGGCGAGGATCGGGAGCAGGATGACGATTTCGAGAACGCTCATTCGGAGATGGGATCAATGGGTGCGGGGCAGCACAAACACGACGAGATAAACCACGGCGATGATGCCGCCGCCCAGCAGGAAGGTGTAACCTTGCAGATGCCCGCCCTGGAGCATGCGGGTGGCCGAGCCGATGCGGGCCACGATGGCTGCGGGAAGTCGGGCGACGAGGCCATCGACGAAGATGCGCTCAATGCCGGTCACGAACCATGCCAGACGATCCTGGCACTCGCGGACGATGACGGCGTAGATCTCGTCGAAGTAGAATTTGTTGGCGAAGAGCTTGATGCGGATCGGATCGGCATCCTTACCTTTGTAGAGCAGGAAGGAGCTGATGGAGCCGATGAGCAGCACGGCGATGGAGGTCCACAGGACGGTATGGCCCTCTCCGGGAGCATCGACGTGCTCGGGTTTCATCGCTTGGAGGAAGTCGGAGAAAGGCCCCCAGGCGGAAAAGATCGAAAAGATGGCCAGCAGGGCCAGCGGCAGGGCCATGACGAGCGGCACCTCGGCGGCGTGATGCGCGGATTCCGTGCGGGCTTTGCCAAAGAAGGCCACGACGAGCAGTCGCGTCATGTAAAAAGCGGTCAGAGCAGCCGTGGCGGCACCGGCGATGAAGAGCACGCGGCAGCCGCTGTCGAAGGCGGCACCGAGAACGGCTTCCTTGCTCCAGAAACCACTCAGCGGCGGCACACCCATGAGGGCGGCGGTGCCGATGGCGAAGGTCCAGAAGGTGATCGGCATGTGCTTGCGCAAGCCGCCCATCTTCCAGATGTCCTGCTCATGGTGGCAGGCGTAGATGACCGCGCCGGAGCCGAGGAATAGCATCGCCTTAAAGAAAGCATGCGTGTAAAGATGGAACATCGCCGGGTGGCCGGGATGGGCACCGTGCGCGGCGTGCCCGTCGATGGCGGCCATCGACACCGCACCGACGGCCATGACCATGTAGCCGAGCTGGCTGAGCGTAGAGTAGGCCAGGATGCGTTTGATATCGCCCTGCTGGGTGGCCATCAGCGCCGCGAGCAGCGCGGTGAAGCAGCCGATGCCTGCGATGGTTTCCGCCGCGAGCGGTGTGACGATCACAAAGCTCACACGAACGAGCATGTACACGCCCGCAGCCACCATCGTGGCGGCGTGGATGAGCGCGGAAACCGGCGTGGGGCCTTCCATCGCATCTGGCAGCCAGACATGGAGCGGGAACTGGGCGGATTTGCCGACGGCACCCATGAAGAGGCACAGCGCGGCGACGGTGATGATGCCGGGGTTGTTGTTCAGTGCATCAAACAGCGGGCCACCTTGGCGGAAGGCGTCGTGGAGGTTGTCGATGTTCAGATCGCCCTTGTTGAGGCCGAAGAGGATCAAGATCCCGATCATGAAGCCGAAGTCGCCGATGCGGTTGGTGAGGAAGGCTTTTTTGCAGGCCTCGGCAGCGCTGGCCTTCTGATACCAGTGGCCGATCAGCAGGTAGGAGCTCAGGCCGACCAGTTCCCAGTAGATGAACATCATCACCAGATTCCCCGCCAGCACGATGCCGGTCATGGAGAACATGAACAGGGAGAGCGAACCGAAGAAGCGGGGTTTGGCCTCGTCGTCCTTCATGTAGCCCAGCGAGAAGATGTGCACGAGCATGCCGATGAAGGTCACGATGAACATCATGCCGCGGCTTTGATCGTCGATCATGGCATCAATCCCGGCTTGGAAACCCGGCACGTCAATGAAGGGGAGGATGCTCACGGTGCCTTCAGCGCCCTTCGTGGCGAGCAGCGCCAGGCTGGCGAGGAAGCAGATGACCGAGGAACCCACCGAGATGAGCACGCTGGCGTTTTTCAAGGCCCGATGACCCAGCAAAATGATGAGCGCCGAGAAAAACGGCAGCAGCAGCAGGATCGTGGGAAGGAACTGGCCTGGGGATTGGGCGTCGGCGGGAGGCATGGAGCGGCGTTCGAGAGGTGCGGGTCAGCCTTGGAGCTTGGTGATGGCCTCGGTCTCCACGCTTTGCTTCGTGCGGAACAGAGCGACGATGATGGCGAGGCCCACGGCCACCTCAGCGGCGGCCACGGTGATGGTGAAAAAGACGAGCGACTGCGCGGTGTAATCCGGCAGGCCGTTGACGAGATGGAAGCGGCTGAAGCCCACCAGCGCCAGGTTCGCAGCGCTGAGCATCATCTCCAGGCACATGTAGATGATGAGGATGTTCCGGCGGGCGATCACCCCGGCCAGACCGAGGGCGAAAAGCATGCCGCTGACGACGAGATAATGGCCCAATGTGATCATGCGGCACCTCCTGAGGTCTTTTCACGCTTGCTCAGCACCACCACGCCCACCGTACCTACGAGCAGCAGCAGACCGACGACCTGGATGTGGAAGCCGTATTGGTTGAAGAGGGTGAAACCGATCAATTTGGCATCGGGAAGCGTCCCGGCCTCAATGTCCCGCCTGATCGTAGGCAGGTCTGGCCCACCGAACTTGGCAATCTCGAAGGTAGTTTCCTTGTTGAGAACCAGCGGGGTGTTTTGCAGCGATTTTTCCGCCAGCTTCGTGTGGCTCACGACAGTCATGATCTGCGTCACGAGCAAAACGGCCACCACGATGCCGCTGACGATGGCGGCTAGGTTGGGCTGCTTGCCTTCCTCCGCCTTGATATCGAGCAGCATGATGATGAACAGGAAGAGCACCATCACCGCGCCGGCATAGACGAGAATTTGAATCGTGCCGATGAAGTAGGCATCTAGGCTCACAAACAGGGCCGCAAGCCCCACAAAGCACGAGGCCAGCGCAAGGGCGCTGGAAACCGGATTCCGCGCCGTGACCACCATGAGCCCAAAGCCCAGGGTGATGGCGGCGAGGAGGTAAAACAGAAGCGGAGGCATGCGGGGAAAGGTCGAAATCCGAATGATGAATGACGGATGGGGCTGGTGAAGCACGCCAAAGGCCAAAAAGCACACGGGAAGCCGATGATGCGAGCGAGGGCGAGGGGCGGCAACCGCATTTTGTGAAAAATTTCACAAAGTCGCCCAGCAAGGCCGCTGCCGGGTGTGGAGGCTGGGTCTATTTCCCGCTTATTTTGGCCTCGATCATGAAAAAGATGAGCTGGTCTGGCTTGGCAGGCTGTGGCTGGCCTTGGGAGGGTTTTTCCAAGGGAAGCTTGTTGGGGCCTCCGGCGAGACCGCCGAGCAGGAGGCACTGGCCGGGCTGGAGATTCACCGTCGTCGTGGTCTTCAGGGACTGGAAAACGGGCTGCTGGATGTTGCTTTCCGCGACGGTGGCTGTCCGCAGGTTGCCTTTCTCATCGGCGGAGACGGCCTGGATGGGTTTGCCGAAGTTCACCAAGCCCTCAAAGGACACCAGCTCCGGTGCCAAGACCAGATCAATGCTGCCATCGGCCAGCAGGGTGGGCTGGAATTCGATGCGGATGCCCAGCGGGCGCATCTCAAAGGCCGTGGGCGTGGCGGGTATGGCCGTCACCGTCTCCCCAGGCTTCAAAGTGACCGGCTTGCCCTCGGGCAGGTTTTTGATCGTGCCGGGATCAAACTCGGTCGGGTAAATGAACTCGCGCACCATCTCGATGGTGGCGCGATGATGGTCCTTCGTCGTCACGCTCGGGGTGCTGAGGAGTTCCACGCCTTTGGCCGAGCTCAAAATTTCGATCACAGCCGCGGCACGCTCTGGACTCAGGAGGCCCAGATTTTGCATGCCGCCGGCAGGATCAATCACCAGGCCAGCGGAAAGGAGGGCCGGGGAACGAGCCGGAATGCTGAGCACCTTGGCATTGAGGGTGATTTGTGGATCAGCAGCGTGGGCGGCCGTGACCGCCAGCAGGGTGAAAAGCAGCATTTTCATGGCAAAGCGGAGGCTGCCATGCCGGGAGTGTCCCTGTCAGCAGGAATCTGTGCCGTGCCGATCTTGTCCGCCATGCCACGAAATTTGCGCCCTTGGCGCTTGAGCCGACGGCTATCGGCGGCATCATCGGCGACCATGTCCCTCCAGTTTTACCATTACCTCCATCTCATCGGCCTCATCCTCGTCTTCGTCGGTTACGGCGGGCTGCTTTCTTCTGAGCGGGCGAGGTCCGCGATGATGTGGCATGGCATCGGATTGCTCATCAGCTTCGTTTCCGGTTTTGGCATGCTGGCGAAGCTGGGCATGAGCTGGCCTTGGCCGCTGTGGATTTGGATCAAGATCGCCCTGTGGCTCGTGCTCGGCTTCCTGCCGGTGCTGGCGAAGAAAAAGATCCTCTCCGGCCCTTCGGTGGTGAAACTCGCCATCCTCGTCGGCGCGGCGCTGGCTTATCTCGGCTATTTCAAGGCGGTGATCTGATTTCACCCTTGGCGAGAGGCCGCCGTGTGTGTCAGAGTACTATTTCACAGCCAGAAACAGCCAGCTCATGACTCCCGCCGCCGCTCCCCCGGTCCTGAACCGCCCTTCACCGCCCTCGGTGGAGGACATCATGCGCATGATGCCGCTGGGGCGCTACTCCGTGCAGGCCCGCGTGGGCATGGGCGGCATGGGCACCGTCTTTCGTGGCACCCAGCTCAGCCTCGGTCGGCCGGTGGCGATCAAGGTCCTGCGAGTGAGCGATGGCTACGACTACGCCTTTGAAGACCGCTTCCGCCGCGAGGCGAAGGCGATGGCCCAGCTCAGCCATCCGAACATCGTCGCCATCTACGACTACGGGCACCTCGGCAGCGAGTTCCTCTACTTCGTGATGGAGTTCGTCGATGGCATGGACATGGGCGAAATCATGCGCCAGGGCCGCATGACCACCGATCTGGCCCTCCAGCTCATCCCGCAGATCTGCCAAGCCCTCGAATACGCCCACTCGAAGGGCATCGTGCATCGCGACATCAAACCCGCGAACATCATGCTCACCCGCCAGGGCGAGGTCAAAGTGACCGATTTCGGCCTCGCGAAGAATTTCGTCAAAACGCCCACCATGGTCACCGAGACCCACATGGTCATGGGCACGCCCGAGTATGCCTCGCCCGAGCAATACGACATGCATCGCGAGGTCGATCACCGCGCCGACATCTACGCCGTGGGGGTCATGGCGTATCAAATGCTCACCGGTGCCCTACCGCGTGGCTCCTGGCTGCCACCATCGCAACTCCGCCCCGGTCTCGATGCCCGCATCGACGGCATTTTGACGCGGGCGATGATCCAAGATCGGGCGCAGCGCTATCAAAGCATCACGGACATGCGCCGCGCTTTGGAAGCCGTCCTCGTGCAGCCGCCCAGCCAGCCACTCCAGCCTGTCGCCCCCGTCGCCAAGCCGAAATCCGCCTCCCACCGCATTCTTCTCCTCGAAGACGATCTCCTCGTGCGTGACCTCCTCCGCCGCACGCTCGAATGGGCCAAGTATGAGGTACACGAGACTGGCGACGGCAAGGAAACGCTCCGCCTTTACCAGGAGGCCATGCAAAAAGGCCAGCCGTATGACCTCGTGATCCTCGATCTCACCATTCCCGATGGCATGTGCGGTCGCGAAACGATGATGCACCTGCGCCGCATTGATCCGCAGATCCTCGCCATCGTCTCCTCCGGCTACCGCGATGATCCCGTGATGAAGGACAGCGCCGCCTACGGCTTCACCGCCGCTTTACCCAAGCCTTATCAGCGCGAGGCGCTCATCCAGCTCGTGAACAGCGTGCTGGCCGTGGGCAGCAAGAAGACGGTTTGATGGCGGTGCTGAGGAGGCCGGGCGGATTGCGGAAGCGGCGGATTCATGCTATGCCATCCGCATGACTGTCACCCTCACCATCCCGGACTCCATCTCCGCCGCTCTGATGGAAAAGTTTCCCGATCCAGGCCGTGCCGCCCTGGAGGCTCTCGCTGCGAAAGCGTATGCAGCGGGCGGGATGAGCCTGGAAGGTGTCAGACGGCTTCTCGGGCTTTCATCGCGATGGGACGCGGAAGCGATGCTCAAGCAGCATGACGTGTGGCCAAGCGTTTCCGCCGAGGACATTGAGCATGACCTCGCATGCCTCGATCAACTACTCGAGCCAAAGTAATGCTCATCATCTCGGACACATCCGCGCTATCCGCCCTGGCTGAAGCAGGCCTCATGAGTGCGCTTCCAGCGGTGTTCCCCATGATCGTCATCACGGAAAGCGTGCGCCACGAATGCACTCATCCGGGAGCGCCAGTCGCGCTGCAGGAGTGGGCGAAAACACCGCCCTCATGGGTCCAGATCGCCTCGGATCCACCCACTCTTCTGCCTGAGACGACGGGACTTGGAATCGGCGAAGCCACTTCGATTTCTCTCGCCTGGGAACATCGGCCGGAAAGCACGGTCATCCTCGATGATCGTCAAGGCCGGGCTCTGGCGAAAGCTCTCGGACTGAATTTCATTGGATTGCTGGGCGTCGTCGCTATCGCCGCCCAAAGAAAAGCGATCCGCTTTGATGAAGCGATATCAAAGCTTCAAGCCGTTGATTTCCGCATGTCAGAGGAGGCCATTCAGATCTGCCGGGTGCGAGCTGGGCAGTAGCAGCTCACTCCTCCTGCGGCACTTCGATGGCGGGCTTCACTTGCTCGATGGCGGTGCTGAAGGTGCCGGCGGTGCCGAGGCGGGAGTTTTGGAGCCATTCGCCGAGGAGTTGGCTCTGCGGGGCTTTTTCGGCGGCGGCGGCGAGGGCGGTCTGGGCGAGGGCGGGATCGTCGTGCTGCGGGGTGAGGGCAGCGATGGCCATGAGGTCGGCGACGGAGGGCTTTTCCTGACGTTCGACGATCATCTGACGGGCCTGCAACGCGGTGGAGGTGTCGTCGAGGATCTCGCCAAGCGTGGCGATGTGGCGGAGATCGGCCTCAGCGAGGTTTTCGCTGGCGATGCGTTGCAGGGAACGCAGGGCGGGAAGGTGCTGACCATCGGCGATTTGCAAGGCGGCGAGGCGACGCAGCGCAGCGTCATCTTCCGGGAATTTGCGGAGGAAGCCTTCCCACAAAATCATCGAGCTGCCGGGGCCACGACTGGCTTCGTCGATCTCGGTCATGGCAAAGGTGGCATCACGGTCTTCGGGCTGCGTTTTGAGATGGGCGGCAAGGAGATCGCGTCCGGCCTCGGCGGCACCACCGGCTTCGAGAGCACGAGCGAGGTCAATGAGGCTCAGAGCATCCTGCGGGCGTTTTTGGAGAGACTCGATGAGGGTGGCAAAATCCTTCGAGCGACCGGTTTGGGCCGCGAGGACATGCAGGCGGCCGAGGCACTTCAAATCGCCGATGGCGGCAACGCGGAAGAAAAGTTCACAGGCGGTGCCGTGGAGGTTTTGGAGGTCGGAAATGCTGGCGGCATGCCAGAGCCAGTGGCGGTAGCTGGGGGATGTTTCGCGGCCGGCGGCGAGTTGTTCCCATGTCGAGGCATGCTCGGGATGCTCGCGGAGGCGGCGCTCGATCCAGGGAAGGAGCTCGCCGGACTCGGCGGCGGCGGTGGAGGCACGCAGCGCCCGCTCGAGCATGATTTCGGGCACGGCGGATTTGGCAGGAAGGGCACGCAAGGCATCGCGAGCGATGCGACTGGCCTCGGCGACACGGCCGCCCTCAATGAGAAGCTGGATCTGCATGTCCTGCGCCTTCGGAAGCTGCACGCTGGTGAGGTGGCCTTTGGCGTCATCGAGCCAGGCTTTGACGACTTTCAAGGCGGCGGCGGGTCGGCGAGCGGCACGAGCGGCTTCGACGAGCTCTTCGACCTCGCTCCAAGTGGCGGCGGGAGATTCAGTGATGCGCAGCCAGATGTCCGTGGCGAGGTGCAGATCACCCGTTTCAGTGGCCTGATGGGCGAGCAGGCCGAGCACTTCCATTTTGACCGGCTCTTCCAGGCGATCACCGGCGGCGGAAACAAGCAAACGCATCTCATCGAGGGCGGGCGCATCCCGGCGCTGCACTTCGGCGAGGATGAGGGCGGCGATCAGCGGCCCGGCGTCACTCACGGGGCCTTGCTGCACGGTGAGCTGGCGCAGACGCGGCGTGGAAGGTTCTTCGAGCCAGCGGGCGAGGTTTTTGACTTCACCTTCGGGCAGCATGCCGAGCTGAAACAGCGCGGGGTTCAGTCGGCGCGGCGGCAGTTTGGCGATGCGTTTCACCACTTCCACGCGGGTAGCTTGCAGCGTTTCATCGACGGGCGGCTGCTTCGAGGCCTGCAATCGCCAGCCCCAGGCTCCGGCGAGTGCGGCGTAGAGCAGCACGAGCATGGGAAGGTTCTCGCGAAGGCTGTGGCGTTTGGGTGAAGGCATGAGCGTCAGGCGGAAAGAGGTGAAAAGGAATCAGTTCGCGGCGGTGGCGGGAGCGGGCGGCAGCGATTGGAGCTGCACGGTGGCCTGGCGGCTGATTTCGAGGCGCACGATGCCTTTGGCATCGGCATTGGCGGAGTAGGGCCGGCCGTTTTCGGTGTAGGCACAGAGGCCATGCGGCTCGAAGCCGCCGATCACGACCTCGACTTGACGCCAGTCATAGACCTGGAAAGTGGCGCGGCGGGAGGCCAGCTCGAGAAACTCGATTTTGCCGCTGCATTCTTCGAGATGGAGGTGAGGCACGGCGGGGGCTTTTTCGGTGAGGACGATCTCGCTGCGCTGCTCACCCATGGTGTGGATGTAAAGCTGGTCGTGGCTCACCGTGTAGCCGCTGATGCCTTCACAGCGAGCCATGTCCGGCACGCCAGCGCTGGCGGGAAGGCGCAGGGTGCGGGCACGGCCTTCATTGAGAACGATCCAGTGACGCTCGGCGAGCTTCAGCACGCGGGTGCGGGCAGCATCACGCACGCTGGCGGCATACGCGGCGGCGGTGATAGCGTGCAACGGCTCGGCAGCGCACCAATCGAGCGTCTTGGTGAGATCGGCGAGGCCCTTGTCATCACGCACATCACGGAAGGAGGCACTGAGAGCGACCGGCGAGATGCGGCGCGGATTTTTCACCTCAGCCTGCAAGGTGGCGAGCTGCTGATCGAGCGTGGGGCGGGCATCGGCACGGCTGGCGGCGGTGGCAAAGACCTCCACGTTTTCGCCATGCATCCAACTGTTCGCGGTGACCTCGTTCGCCGAAGGCAGGGCGATCACCGCGGAGTCTCCGGCGCTGCGAGAAGGCGCAGGCGTGAGGCTTTGCACGCCGATGCGAGCGCAGTAATCGAGGGCGTCGGAGCCGGGAGCGCCGGTGGCAGGCCAGAGCATGAGCGAGACGCTTTTGCCAGCGGGAAGCAGAGCGCTGTGGATGTAACTCATCGAGCCAGCCACTTCGCGTTCCATATCGAAGCGGCTGGTCTTGGCGTGCTCGTTGAGCGGGCCGTTGATTTTGTCCTCTTGAGTCCACTGAGTCGGCTGCGAGAAGGAATAGGAAGCGGCGGCCACGTGTGGCATGTCAAAGATGGCGCGAGCGAGCTGCTCAAAGTGCGGCGCATCCTCAGGCTTCTGCCCCGGACGCCAGCCACGGAGGTCCGCCTCGCACACGGCGACGGTGAAGGGCAAAAAGTAGCGGCTCAGGATGCGCTCACGCACCACTTCGGCACACAGTCGGAAGCCGGGAAGGGTGGAAGGCATCGTGAAACCCTC
>JBILVU010000259.1:0-4029 GCA_044370285.1 Prosthecobacter sp. | reverse complement strand
GCGAACAGGGCGCTGGCGACCAAGGCATCATGTTTGGTTATGCCTGCAATGAAACGCCCGAGCTCATGCCCGCGCCGATCATGTTTGCTCATCGCCTTGGCCGTGAGCTGACCCGCATCCGCAAGGCTGGCAAGCTCGCCAAGTGGCTGCGCCCGGACGCCAAGTCCCAGGTCTCCGTCGAATACGTCGATGGCAAGCCCACCCGCATCGTGAACGTCGTCATCTCCACTCAGCACACCGCTGACGTAAGCCACGCCGAGATCGAGAAGTTCTGCATCGAGCAGGTCATCAAGAAGGTCCTGCCGAAGAACATGCTCACCAAGGACACCGAGTATCTCATCAACCCGACCGGCAAGTTCGTCGTCGGTGGCCCGCAGGGCGACAGCGGCCTCACCGGCCGTAAAATCATCGTCGATAGCTACGGCGGCATGGGCCGTCACGGCGGTGGTGCCTTCTCCGGCAAAGATCCGTCCAAAGTGGACCGCAGCGCCGCCTACATGGGCCGCTGGGTCGCCAAGAACGTCGTCGCCGCCGGCCTCGCCGAGAAGTGCGAAGTGCAGTTCGCCTACGCCATCGGCCACCCGCTGCCGGTGAGCGTCCACATCGACAGCTTCGGCACCGGCACCATCAGCGATGACAAGATCCTCGCCGCCGTCCTCAAAGTGTTCTCCTTCAAGCCAGCCGACATCGTCAAGCAGCTCAACCTCCTCCGCCCGATCTACTCGAAGACCACCAACTACGGTCACTTCGGCAAGATCGACGACAAGGACATCACCTGGGAGCTCACCAACAAGGCCGACGCCCTCAAGAAAGCCGCGAAGTAATTCGCTGCGATCCTTAAACCATCACGAAAGCCGCGCAGGTTTCCCTGCGCGGCTTTTTTGTGCCTCAAACAAATCAGATACGATCTCGCGGAAAGTCGTGTGCTGGTCGGCTCAATGGAGAGGCCTCAATACCTTAGAAACCCCTTCCGTCTCGCCTCAAACCCTTCGGTTTCCGCAGCCCAACCGCCGACGATCTTCTTCCACGATTCTTGCGCTCGGATTGGCTTCAAACTGGAGCTGTGATTGAGCAGCGTGTTCACCTTTTCGAGTGCGAAAGACTCGGGATGAAGCCGCTGAAGCACGCAGGAGATGGCGATGCCGGTCTCGACGGGCCTTAAAGCGTCGCGATCCGTGATGGCGATCCGCACGCCGCCGCAGGTCTCACCTTTGAAGATGCTCGTCGTTGGGGTGAAACGCACGGGCGTGAATTGCACGCCGGGCAGTCCGAGCTTGTTCAGCTCATGCGCTAGGCGCAGATCATTCACATACGGCGCACCGAGTACTTCGAAGGGCGTGTCCGTGCCGCGACCCACGCTCACGCTGAACTCCAGCAGGCCGATGCCAGGATATAGCAGCGCGGCATTTAGTGTGCGCATGTTGGGTGAGGGATTGATCCATGGCAGCCCGGTCTGATCATGAAGCATGCCGCGCTGCCAGCCCTCTACTGGGATGATCTTCAAATCGCCGTTCATCGCCCGCTCGGCGTTCATCAACGCCGCGAGCTCGCCAGCAGTCATGCCATGACGCAGCGGGATGGCGTGCGTGGCCGTCTGCTTCTCCTCATCCAGCACTGCCGGGCCTTCCACCGCGAGTCCGCCGATGGGATTGATGCGGTCGAGCACAAAAAACGCCTTCTTTGCCTTCGCCGCCGCGTCCATGCACAGCCGCATCGTGCCGATGTAGGTGTAAAAACGGCAACCGATGTCCTGGATGTCGAAAACGAGCGCATCGAGATCCGCGAGCTGCTCTGGCGATGGTGCTCGCCGTTCGCCGTAGAGGCTCAAAACAGGCAGCCCCGTCTTCTTGTCCTTTGAGTCGCCGATCTTCTCCTGATCAAGCTCACCGCGGATGCCATGCTCCGGGCTAAAGAGCTTCACCAGCTTCACCTCCGGCGCATTCGCCAGCAGATCAATGGTGCTGCGCCGCTCCGCGTCGATGCCCGTCTGGTTCGTGATGAGCCCCACCTTCAAACCCTTCAAATCCGCAAACTTCCGCCGCACGAGCACGTCGATGCCGTTCAGCACCGTCGGCACCTCTTTTTCATGCCGCGGCCATGGCGGTCCGTTGGGAGCAAACGACATGCCTTGAGCTACTGCAGTGCCGATTTCTTCATACAAATCACGCACGCTACCTTTGCCATCGGGATGCAAACGCGAGCTCATGAAGATCACCAAGGTCTTCGTGCCCGGCTCGATCCACAAACTCGTGCCCGTGAAGCCCGTGTGACCAAACGAGCCGAGTGGAAACACCTTCCCCCGAGGCCGACTGTAGGTCGAATCGATGTCCCAGCCGAGGCCGCGACGCTCAAACACCGTCGCCACTGTATGCGGCGAGGTCATGAGCTTCACCGTCGCCGGCTTCAAAACGCCTGCACCACCTTCGAGCAGCATCCGCGCATATTTCGCCAGATCACCCGCCGAGGTGAACAAGCCCGCGTGACCCGTCACGCCGCCCATTTTTCGCGAGGTGGGATCATGCACTACACCGCGCAGCATCACGCCGTTTTCGTCTTTCTCCGTCGGTGCGATGCGTGGCCGCCAGTCCTCCGGCGGCACGAAGCGCGTCGAATCCATCTTCAGCGGCTCGAAGATGTTTTTCGCCGCAAACTCGTTCAGCGCCATGCCACTGACCTTGCGCACCACCTCGCCCAGCAGAATGAAATTGATGTCCGAGTAGCGGAAGAAGCGATCCGGCGGCCCATCCGACTCCAACTGCATCGCGTGGCGAATGCCCTCCTCGTAGCCGGTCCACGCTGGCTCCTTCGGAATGCCTGGCTTCAAGCCGGAGGTATGGGTGAGTAGATGTCGAATCGTGATCCCGGGCCTCATCTCCGGCAGATAACGCCGCACCTCGGCCTGCAACTCGATTTTGCCCTGCTCGATGAGGAGCATGACACTCGGCAGCGTCGCCACCACCTTCGTCAGCGAGGCCGCGTCGAAGATCGTATCCTCCGTCATCGCCTCCTTCTCCGGCAGCAGCGCCCGCTGGCCTTCGACCATCACGGCTTTGCGCCCACCGCTCTCGATCCACACCACCGCGCCTTCAGGGTTATGTTTCGTCACGGCCTTCCGCAGCACCTCACGCACTGCGTCGAAGTCCTCGGCCAAAACGAAGCCTGTGAGAAGCCAAAATCCAAAAAGCCATTTCATGCTTCAGCCTAACGCGCCAGATCGGCGGTGCGCTATCGCAAAAAAAGCGGATGAATCGACTTCCGCCTCATCACGGCCTACTTCTCTTCCTCCCACCACTCCAGGAGCATCTGGCGGGCGCGGTGGACGCGGCCTTCGACACCGCGGATGGAGCAGCCGAGCACCTCGGCGCATTCTTTTTGGCTCAGACCTTCCATGGTCACAAGGATCAACGCAGCGCGGAGCTTCTCGGGCAGCAGGGCGAGGCCGCGCTGGAGCTTGTCGAGTTCGCCACGCCATTCGGCACCGGTGTCAGGCGAGAGTTTGGGGCATGCAGGCGCGTCCGGCATCTCGTCGAGCGTCACCGTGCTGTCGCGTTGACGGGTGGTTTTGGCCTTCGCGCGATCTCGACAGGCATTAAGGGCGATCTGATACAACCACGTCGAAAACCTCGCGCGGCTCTCAAACTCCGGCAGCGCCTGCCACGCACGCACAAAGGCATCCTGGCAGGCCTCGCGGGCATCTTCCTCACAGCGCAGCCAGCGACGGCAAAAGCCGAGTAACCGCGCTTCATGCTGCCTCACGAGCCATTCAAACGCACCCGTGTCCCCCGCCTGAGCGGCGAGGATTTTTTCCTGCTCGATGTCCGGCCCGGCGGAGGCTTCCGCGGCTGGGAGCAAAAGGTCAGTGCTCGCGGGCGAGGCTATCATGAGTCCATTCGACGAGTTTGCGTGCCTGCGCCGGTCGCAGGTGACGCTTCATTGCAAAGAAATGATCCAGGGTGAGCCGTTGCAGCTCCGCCTGGCTTTGATTCAAGCGATCCAGCGCGGCCTTCATGTGTGCTTCATCGACATTTG
>JBILVU010000195.1:0-8253 GCA_044370285.1 Prosthecobacter sp. | reverse complement strand
TTCAGCATGCGCTGAAACCACGGGTCATCCGCCTGCGCCTGGAGCGTGTAGATGGAAATGGGCGCGCGTCCATCAATGCGCCGCAGCCGCTCAATGGCCTGCTGGAGGAACTGGTAATAGAACTGCGGCGACTTCGCATAACTCATCAGCCGGAACGCGGGCTCGAGCCGCCCCATGTCATCAATCGAGAGCTGCACGACGGCTTCGACCCCGTCCTCGCCGACCCACATCGGCGTGGTGAGTTTTGCCGAGCCGAGTCCCGGATAATACGGGTCTCGCTCATCAAGATAGGCAAAGCGCGAGCCGGATTTTTCCACCGCAAAGGCGGACGCGCTTAGGAGGGCGAGGAGCAGCAACGGTTTCATCACTTCAGGCTGTAGAGGTATTCGAGCAGGTCGTTGAGTTCCTGCGGGGTCATGGTTTTTTCCAGACCCTGCGGCATGAAGGAAACGTCGGAGGGCTCGATGCCCGCGATGTCGGCGCGGGTGATGCGCGTTTCCTCCAGCGTGGTGGTGCGTAGGAAGACGGCGTCGGCGGTCTCGCGGGCGATGGCCCCGTAGGCGGTGCCACCGCTCTTGAGCTTGATGTTATACGCGCGGAAGTCGGGCACGATGGTGGAACTGGGGAAGACGATGGCCTCCAGCAGGGCGCGGGTGACGCGGATGCTGCCAATGCGCGAGAGGTCGGGGCCGAGATGGCCGCCGCGACCGTTGACGTTGTGGCAGACGGAGCACATGGCTTTTTGGGAAAAGAAGACCTGCTCGCCCCGGCGGATGTCGGCGGCACCGGCGCTCATTTTTTCGCCGAGTTCGGCGAGATACTGCGCCTGCTGGGCGTGCGTCTGCCGGTGCTGGTCGATGAGCGGTTTCGCGGCGGCGTCGATGTCGGGGTCGCGCAACAATCGCTCGCTGTAGATTTGTTCCAACTCATCGGCGGGCAAGGCGCGTGCGCCGGGCGAGGCGACGAGCGCCTTGGCCAGCGCAATGGCGGTGGGCTTGTCCGGCGTGCGGTAAAACGCCTTCACCAGCAGTGGCAACGTGAGCGGGCCGGCCTCGGCGACCCGGGCGATGAGCGCCTGGCGTTGCGCGGCGGTGAGCTTCGACGTGCCGAGCGCGGTGGCGGCGGCGACGGGCAGCAGCGGGTCGCCGGTGGCGGAAAGTTGTGCGGTGAGCCGGTCAAACGCCGCCGCATCGAGTGTGGTGCGCGGGGCGAGGATGGCCGTGGCGGTGAGGCGCACATCCGGCGCGGCGGTGCTGCTGTTGCCGAGTTCGGCGAGCAGCTTGTCGAACTGCGTGAGGTTGCGGATGCGCACGATGTTTAAGGCCTCGCGCTGCGCTACGGCATCAGTGCCGCGCAGGACTTTCTCCAAGGCATCGAGCCAGGTCTGCGGCTGCGGCTGCACGCGACTGCGGGCAATGACGCCGAAGAGGTCCTTGCGCATCTCCGCCGGAATGCCCGCATCGAGCAGCGTGGCGGCGATGAACTGCTGCACCTGCGTCTCCGCCGAGGCCCCGAGCAGCGCGGTGACGAGCGCCTCGCGCTGCGCGGCATCGAGCGTGGCCTTGCGCACCCAGCGGGCGGCGACGGTGACGAGTTCCTGCGCCCACGCGGGCCGGCGGCTGATGGCTTCCAAGACGGCGAGTTGCAAACCGGCATCGTCCGCATCGAGCAGCGGCGCGATGTGCTCGCGGGCAAGCTTTCCATTCGCGAGGTAGCGGTAGGTGCTTCCGCGATGCGGATTCAAAAGCGCATGACCGCGCGACGCCGGCTGCTCCGCGCGCTGCTCGGTGCCGTTCATCTGGTCCAGCGCAATCAAGGCCGCGCGTCGCACGCTGGCGGAGGCATCGCTGAGCGCGGGAAGTGTTTCATCGAACGCGCCAATCTGAATGAGCGCGTAGATAAGGCTGTGCTGGAGGAAGGTGTCATCCGCGCCTTTGCGCAGACTGGCGAGCAGCGGCGGCACCGCTTCCACTTTGCCGATGCGTCCGAGCGCTTCGGCCGCCTTCCGCCGGATGGGCGCGTTGTCTTCGACGACGAGCTTCGCCAGCGCAGGCAGCGCCGCCGCATCGCGCTCCACACTCACGCAATGCGCCGCCACTTCGCGCACCGCAGCATCGCCGTGAGCCAGCGCCGCGCGCACCGAGGCGCGTGCTTCCACGGTGTTGATTCGCGAAAGCGCATACACCGCCTCGCGCCGCGCGAGAGACGCAGCGGCATCCTTTTCCGTCACAAAACTCGTCAACTCGGCGACGGAGGCTGCGCCGCGTTTTACCAGTTCCTCCACGGCACGAGCGGCGACTTGATGACGCGCATCTCCCAGCAAGCCGACCAATTTCCCCTCGGGCTGTGAGGACCACGCGATTTTCTTTCCCCACGGGTCCTCATGCTTCGGCGCATCGAGCCGGCGCACGCGATAGATGGTGCCGGTGACCTGCTCCTTCGCGATTTTTTGCGTGGGGCAGTCGTAGTTGAACCACGAACCCATGTCGATGATGAGCAGGCTGCCGTCCGCATCCTCCAGCACATCGGTGGGATGAAAATCCCAATCTGTAGAGACGAGGAAATCCGTGTTCTGCGAGGTCAGCCGCGCGCCGTCATGCTGGAGCGTGTGGCGTTGCAGGCGGCGCACATTGAACTGCGTGGTGAGGAGCGTGCCGCGATGCCCCGGACCGAAGTGGTCCGAGCGCAGCCGCACCAGCCCGCACAGCGCCGCCGGATAGGCCGCGCTGAATCCCGCGATGGGCGTGAGCAGCGGTCCCGTGCGCGGAAACTCGGCGATGGTCGGCTCGTCCGGGCGCGGATACACGCCGCCGTCGATGTATTGCAGCAGCATGTCGCCGGGATATTGGTCCATCGTGCCGCAGAGGTCGCCGGTCTCGCTGAGGACGAGTTCCACCGTGTTGTCAAAGCCGCCGCCTGCGATGCGCTCGATGCCCGTGCCATCCAGGCGGCTGCGCCACACGCGCCCGGCGAGACCTTCCAGCTTTTTCCCCTCGCGCGTCTCCACGCGATAGCCGTGGCGGCCCTGCGTCCAGTAAAGCCAGCCATCCGGCTGAAAAAAAGGGCCGTGAATGTCGCAGCCATTGCCGGTGAAGCCAAACTTGCCCACCAGTTCCTCGCGCCGGTCCGCCACGCCATCGCCGTCCGTGTCCGTGAGCTTCCAGATGGCCGGATGCGAGGCCACATACACGCTGCCATCATGCCAGTGCACGCCGGAGGCAAAGACCAGCCCGTCTGCGAAGACCTTTCTCGTGTCGAACTTGCCATCGCCATCCGTGTCTTCGAGCACGCTGATTTTCGCCAGCTTCAGCGGCTCGATGTCGGTGCCGGGGAGATTTTTTCCCGTCCCTTCGGCCACATACAGCCGCCCGCGGTCATCAAAGCACGCGAACTGCGGATACTTTAGCAGCGACTCATCGGCCACCTTCTCCACCGCCCACCCATCCGGCACGCGAAAGCCGCCGGGCGCGGGTTTGGCCGGTGATGCGGAGTCAGCGGCGTGAGTGAGCGAGCAGGCAAACGCGCCAGCCAGGACGCCGGCGCAGACGAGGGATTGCAGGGTGGGTTTCATCAGGGGAGTCATCACGGGTTTCATCGTTCTGCAGAGCATAACGCCGCGCGTCCCGCCTTGTTAATCCCGCACTCGACAAATCTCCCTAACGCCCGTTAGGTCCGCCCTAATACCGCCATGAAACGTCGCTACTTCAAAGAACTCCGCTTCCGCCAAATTCGCGCCCTCGTGGAGCTGCATCGCCACGGCGGCTTCGCCGAAGTCGCCCGCCAGCTCCAACTCTCCGTGCCCTCCGTCTGGCAGCAGATTCGCGCCCTGGAGGAGGAGTTCAAAGTGCGCCTCGCCATCGCGCGCGGCAACAAGGTTGAACTCACCGACGACGGCCTTTTGCTCGCCGAACTGGCTGCGCCCGTGGTGAGCAGCTTCGAGTCCCTGCGGTTCGCCTTTTCAGAACGGCAAAAAGGTCTCAAGCGCGAACTCACCCTCGCCACCACCACCAGCCTGCTCACCTACGACCTGCCGCCGGTCATCGCCGCGTATCGCAAGACCCATCCCGAAGTGCAGATTACCTTCATCGAGCAGCCCTCGCACGAAGCCCGCGCCACCTTCGAGCAAGGCCGCGCGGACCTCGCCATCGTCGGCGCCGCCGCCAGCGAACCCGGTCCGCACTACCACGCCGAGCCCGTCACCGACTACAGCGCCCACCTCGTCTGTCCGGCGGGTCACGAGCTGCTCAAATCCAAACGCCTCACCCTGGCCCAGATCGCGCGTCATCCGCTCGTGCTCCCCGTCATCGGCGGCGTCCTGCGCGAGCGCGTCACCGCCGTCTTCGCCGAGGCCGGGCTGCGCGACATCACCGTCAGCATGAGCGCCAACAGCCTCAGCCTCGTCAACGGCTACGTCCGCATGGGCTACGGCGTCGGGCTCGTCTCACTCAGCCCCGTCATCGTCTCCCAATGGATGGAATCCGGCGGCCACGACCTCCACCTGCGCGACGTTTCAAAACTCTTCGGCAAAGAATCCGTCTTCATGCTCCACCGCACCCAAGGCCACGAGATGAGCCACGTCCGCGCCTTCCGCGAAGCGGTGGTGAAAGGGTGAAGAGCCACAGCGTCTGCTTACAACACCGACGTGGACCTGTGGTGAACAAGCTGTGCCCGAAGGGTTCGGCGCGCCTCAGCTTTGCTTTCTCACGGCCAGGCGATAGACCAGCGGGGAGCGGTTCTGATGGCTGTGAAACTGACGCTGAAAATGGGCGGGCGTGGGATAGCCACAGGCATCGGCGATCTGGCTCACCGTTTGATCCGTCTCTGCCAGCAGGCGGCAGGCACGTGCGATGCGCAGTTCATTCACATACTGCGGCACGGTCCGATTGGTGCAGCTCTTGAAAAGGCGGCTGAAGGCGCTCTCGCTGAGCCCTGACATGGCCGCAAGAACAGGGACATAAATGGGCTCTGTGAGATGCTCCTCAATGTGGGCAAGCACCGTGCCAAGGCGGTCCGAGGATGCGGCACCGGTGGCGGCATGAAAGCCTGGCGAGGCAATCTCCCGCAGCTCTTTGGAGCGGGCGAGGTCATCGAGCAGCTCCAGCAGCAGCACCACCCGGCGCAGGCCCTTCGCTTTGGAGATTTGCATGACCTGCCGGGTGGCACGTCGCCGTGCCGCACCGCGCACCTCCAGCCCGAGTTGGGCCCGCTGGAACAACTCCCGCACCGGTCGCATGGAGGGGTGCTGGAGCCAGTTTGCACCGAGCAAATGCGGCATGAACTGCACCACGATGGCCTCCACTTTCTGCAACCGCCGCCCAGGGGCATGATCATTCCGAAAGTCGTGCGGCAAATCCGAGCCGAGCAGGATGAGATCTCCCGGTTTCAAGGGCGTTAGCTTGTCCCCCACCCAACGCTCCGTGCCACCGCGCTTCACCAGCGTGATTTCAAACTCGGGATGATGATGCCACACGCAGCCAAAGTCCGCCCCGCGCACAGTCTCGCACGCCACGACTTCGGTGGCCGCGAGCGGCGAGGGTTTTTCGACGATGAGTTTCATTCGTGGATCACTGGCTATCCTTGGCGAGCAACTTCTGCAAAGCCTCGGCAAACCGGAGGCCAAGCCCCTGCTGTCCAGCGGTGTCGTAGTGGACCTGATCCTTGGCTTTGGTCAGGCCGTCGGTGCTGATGCAAATGGTGAGCGGGTCCTTGGCCGGAAAGGCACGCTGAGTGGCGCGGACTTCATCCACAAAGGGAAAGGGCGAGACGGGGGTGACTTTGGCGGGATTGATCTCCGCAATGACGGCCTTCATTTGCGGCGCATCGAGATCGCGACGGAGCGCGGCGATGAGGTTGGTGAGGTGCTGCTCGTAGTCTTTCGCCAACTCGGGCACACGAGCGTCGGACTCGCCCTGCATCCAGAGGAGAGCGGCGGGTTTGACGCCACCGTCGGGAAAAGCCTTCTTCCATGCCGCGATGAGCTGCGCGTAGGCATGTCCCACGCGTTGATCGTGGCTGAGCTTCAAGCGGTCGATGCGAGCCTGATCCAGCTCCGGCTGCCAAGCGAGCTGCGATGTGCCTCCGTGCGCCGCTTTGAAGAGCACGATCTGGCGTCGATGCATGGCCCGCGCCAACGCATGAGCCAGCGTGACCTCCGGGCCGATGCTACCCTTGGCGAGCGCTTGCGTGCGGCCCCAATGGATGAGCGTGACATTCGCAGGCGGCGTGCGCCATTCGGCGGAAAGTTCTACGGCCTTGCCATAACCTGCCATGTTCGACTGACCGGAAAGGATGAGCACGAGGGGCGGCTCGGAGGCATGCAAAAGGGCGAGCGGCGCGAGAAGGAGCAGAGCGGTGAGAAGGATGAAGGTTTTCATGATCTTAGCGAATCCAGATGCCTTTGCCCATGCCGCCTTTTGGCGTGGTCTTGGGGTAGTCGGGGTTGGGTTTTTGCTCGATGACCTTCACGACCTTCTCGATGGGCAAATCGGCCTGTGAGTCCCGCGTGCGGACGCCGGTGATGCTGACATTGCGCACGTTGCAATCGAGGTCGGGGGAGAAGATTTCCGTCCAGCGCGAGGGATCGGTGCCGGGCGCACCCTTGTAGGTCATCGACTTCGGGCCGAGTTCGAGGAGGTGGTAGTCTGCAGGCAGCGGGAAGAGCAATTTGGCGCCTGCGATGCTGAGTCCGTCGGTGTTGGCGTGGACTTGGATACTGCCGGGGCGGTTGAAGGTGAGGTTTTCAAAGACGATGTTCTTCAGCGTGCCGATGCCGAGGCTGAAGTCGTTGGCGCGGCCGGCTTCGAGGTTCGGCTGGTCGTAGAGCTTGAAGTCGCGGATGTCGGTGATGTGGCGCAGGGTGATGTCGTGGATGGGGCAGTCGATCGTGGTGCCATCGCTGAAGCGCTTCACGCCGGGCAGGAGGCGGATGGCATCGGTGCTGCGTTTGCCTTCAGGAGCGCCGGTGATGTGCTCGATAGTGAGATGATGGATGGGACCAAAGCTCGCGCTGTATTGTTTCCAATCCCAGGCGGTGAGCGAGACGGGATCGTCATGCGAATCGCCGCTCACATTGCGGATGACGCCATCGCTCGCGGGGCCATCGACATGCACGCCATCGCGCCCGTGACGGTCGAGAGTGAGACCATCGATGGTGAAGTCCCGGATGTTGCCGAGATGAAAGGCGAAGGGCTTGCTCTGGCGCACGGTGATATTGCGCACGCTCACCGTGCGGACGTTGTGGAGCAGGATGACACCGTGGGTGCCGGGGACGGAATTCTTCTTCGAGGAAGCGCCGCGTTGGTTGCCGTGGTTGTCTTTGACGCCGTTCTCCAGCGTGGTCCAAATGCCGCCTTCGATGGCGATGTCGGAGTCCGGCTGCGTGTCTTCGGGCACAGGTTTGTCCGCAAAGCCGACGATGTTTTCATTCCGCACCATGCAGGTGTTTGTGCCCGGTTTGAGGCGAATCTCGACGTCAGCATCGGCGGTGAGTTTTTGGCCGGATTTGAGGACGATGGGGCCGTCGAGGTAGTAAGGCTGCTTTCGCGCCGGAATGTGCAGTTTTCCATCCGCATCCAGATCGGCCTGAAATGCCTGCGTCCACACCTGGGCGGTGACGGTGCGAATCTCCGCCGCGCCTGAGACGTTGGGCCACTGCTCGGTCCAGGTCGCTGTGCGCACGACGGCATCGTCAACCTCTGCGGCGTGAATCCATGGGCCAGGTGCCAGCAGAGTGGCAAGAACGAGGAAACACTTCGTCATCAGGATGGGGGAACTCGAAATCAGGCTCACGTTGTCTCCAGTCCCGCGAGGGTCTCCTTGTTGCTGGTGCCGAACTTGCCGACATCCATGCCCATTTGCTGAAGCATTTGGACCCAGAGGTTGCTGAGAGGGGGCGGACTCTTCGGGTCGTGGGCGAGGTGCTGGCCGTGCTTGAATCGGCCTCCGGCGAGGAGCACGGGCAGGTTGGTGGCTTCGTGACTGGAGGCGTTGCCCATGCCGGCTCCGAAGACGCTCATGGTGTTGTCGAGCAGTCGTGACCTGCCGTCGCGTGAGTCCTTCATGCGCTGGATGAAGCCGCCCCATTCAAGCAGCAGATCGCGTTCGAGGATGGCGAGCTGGTTGAGCTTCCCGGCATCCTGACCGTGATGGCTGAGGTCATGGTAGGCAAAACTGGTGCCCGGCTTCGACGGTGTCTTGCTGGTGCCGACGTAATAGAGCGTGACGATGCGCGTGAGGTCGGTCTGCACGGCGAGG
>JBILVU010000081.1:0-26613 GCA_044370285.1 Prosthecobacter sp. | reverse complement strand
GCACGGCCATGCGGCCGTAGAGGACGCCGATGCCGGTGGGGGCGCAGATTTTGTGCCCGGAGAAGGCGAGGAAGTCACAGCCGATGTCCTGGACGCTGAGGGGGATGTGGCCGGCGCTTTGAGCGGCATCGACGAAGGTGGTGGCTCCGAGGGCTTTGGCCTTGGCGCACATTTCGCGAACGGGATTGATGGTGCCGAGGGAGTTGGAGATGTGGACGAGGGCGAGGAGCTTGACCTCGGGGGTGAGGAGCTTTTCAAAGGCCTCCATGTCGAGTGTGCCATCATCGAGCACGGGGATGTGCTTCAAGGTGGCTCCGGTGCGCTGGGCGGCGAGCTGCCAGGGGACGAGATCACTGTGATGCTCCATGCCGGTGCTGAGGATGACATCACCGGGCTTTAAATTGGCGCTGCCCCAGGCATTGGCGACGAGGTTCACGCCTTCGGTGGTGCCACGGGTGAAGATGATCTCGTTTTCGGAGGCGGCGGAGAGGAAGCGGGCGACGGTGCGGCGGGCGGCCTCGAAGCCATCGGTGGCCCGCATGCTCAGGGCGTGGAGAGCGCGGTGGACGTTGGCATTATCACGCTCGTAATAGTGCGTGAGGGCCTGGATGACGCTGCGGGGCTTCTGCGAGGAGGCGGCGCTATCGAGGTAGATGAGCGGGTGGCCGTTGACCTCTTGTTGGAGGATGGGGAAGTCGTCTCGGATGCGCTGCCAGTCCATGGTGGGCGTCGGATTCAGCGGTTGGCGATGTTTTCGACGGCGATACGTCGGGGCAGGGGACTGCGGCCTTCGTATGCAGGGGCGTTTTCAATGCGGCCAGCACGCTTTTCGATGGGCGCGCCAGATTTGTCGGCCTCGTTTTCAACAAGTAGGTAGGGCCAGAGGCGCAGGGCGGTATTGATGGCTGTGCCGAGCAATTGGCAACTGCTAAGCCCAAGGCAGGTGAGCAGGAGAAGGGCAAGGCGGAGGACGGCTTTCATGTGGGAGGGCCGTTACCACGCTGCGGCGGGCTTTGCAAGATGGCTCAGGAACGCTCGACGGCGGCTCCTCGGCCGATGCCGCGGTATTGGAAGCCAAAATCGGCGGCGGCGATGGGGTCGATGAGGTTTCGACCATCAAAGATGAGCGGGGTGCGCATGGCCTCGCGGAGCAGCGCGAGATCGATGGCGGCGAATTCGGGCCATTCGGTGGCGATGATGAGGGCTTCCGCATCGGCGGCGGCTTCGAGGGCGGATTCGGCAAATTTGACTTTGGAGGCGATGGGTAGCTCGCGGGCCTTTTCCATGGCTTTGGGGTCGAAGACGGTGACTTCGGCTCCTTCGGCCACGATGGCTTCGACGAGGCGGATGGCGGTGGAGGAGCGGACGTCGTCGGTGTTGGGCTTGAAGCTGAGGCCCCAAACGGCGAGCTTTTTCTCTTTCAATACCCAAAGGGCTTCGCGAATGCCGTCGAGGAAGCGTTTGAACTGGCGGTCGTTGATGCGCTGGACTTCTTCGAGGAGGCCAAAGGGGCTGCCGAGTTGGCGGGCGATGGCGATGAAGGCGGCGATGTCTTTGGGGAAGCAGGAGCCGCCGTAGCCGAGGCCGGCATTGAGGAAGGCGCGGCCGATGCGTTTATCGGTGCCGATGCCTTCGGTGACCTTGATGACATCGGCTCCGGCGGCTTCGCAGATTTCGGAGAGGGCGTTGGCGTAGCTGATTTTGAGGGCGAGGAAGCTGTTGGCGGCGTGTTTGATGAGCTCGGCGCTATTGATGTCCGTGACGAGCACGGGGGCGACGAAGGGCTCGTAGATTTTTTGCATGAGGGCGAGGGCGCGGTCGCTGTTCCCGCCGATGACGATGCGGTCGGGCTTCATGAGGTCTTCGACGGCGCTGCCTTCGCGGAGAAATTCGGGATTGCTGATGACGTCGAACTCGACGCCAGGCTTGGCATAGCGGCGGATGGTGTTGGCGACGCGTTCGCCGGTCTTCACGGGGACGGTGCTTTTATCGACGACGACACGGTAGGAATCGAGATGGACGGCAATCTCACGGGCGACTTTTTCGATGAAGCTCAGGTCCACGCTGCCATCGGGCTGCGGCGGGGTGGGGACGGCGATGAAGATGACCTCGCCATGCTCGACACCCTCCTCGGTGGAGGTGGTGAAGCGCAGGCGGCGAGCGGCGACGTTCTTTTTGACGACGGATTCGAGGCCTGGCTCGTAAATGGGGATATCGCCAGCGAGGAGGGACTCGATTTTGCGTGGGTCATTGTCCACGCAGCAGACCTGATGGCCGACTTCTGCAAAACACGCGCCCGTGGTGAGGCCGACGTAACCGGAACCGATGATGGTGAGTTTCATGTGAGAACTAGTACGCTAAGAGCACACGGCTGGCGGCTCAAGTACACGCTGCAAACTTTCTCGTCGCGATGGGCGGGGATCAATTGCCGCCGGGGGTCTGCTGGCCCTGGCCGCCGATGCCTGGATTGAAGTCGAAATCGAAGTTGAACTGGGGCAGATCCTTGAGGGTGAAGCCGAGTAGGATGCCGTAGTCAGAGAAGCCGGTGCGGTTGTCACGCACCATGGCACCGATGGAGAAGAGCCAACTGCTGAAATCACGCGTGAGGGCATAGCTTTGAAACTCCATGGTGCCGTCATCTGCCTCAAAGACATGGGTAGTGGAGAGGCCCCAGTTTTCCGTCAGGCGGGCGTAAATGGTGGAAAACAGGCGGCTGGAGTCCTGCGGGAAGTAGGGGTTGTTGTTGAGATACTGATGCCCCATGGTGATCGACATGTGCTTGTTGGGCATGAAGGTGATGGAGTTGTTGAAGTCCGTGAAGTTGCCCCGCGCACCGGAGAGCGGGAGCTGGATCTGGGAATTGAAGGTGACCCACGGCATAGGGGACCAGAAAATGTCGTTGTAGAGGTTGGAGCGGTCGCGTCCGAACTCAGGATCCTTGGCGAAGAGATCGATGTAGGTGTTCATTCCCAGCCAGTTGTGGGTGCGCTCTTCGGCGATGAGTTCGCCATTGTAGGTGCTGGCAAAGCTGCTGTTGAAATTGTGGTCGCGGCGGGTCTGGAGGAGGTTCATCACGCCGACGCGGGCGACGTTCCATGAGCGGAGGGCATCCACAGCGGTGAAAAGAGCGCCATCGATGGAGCGAGGGCGGGTGGTGGCACTGAGGCGATCAATGGCGGGGAGTCCAGCATCCTGGGAGGCATCCATGTAGGAGTAGTTCAGGTAGGGCTGGAGGACGTGGCGGATGCCGTCGAGGCCCCAGGCGTGGTTTTGATAGTCAGACCATGATTTGGTTAGCTTGAAGGAGACATCCAGGCCGGCGCTCATGATGGCGCGGGAGAAGTTCCTTTTGCCGGAGAGGCTGCCATCGATGCTGTGGTAGCTGGTGAAGCCAGCTCCGAGGCGCGGGGTAACATTCAGCCAACCGAAGAAGGTCTTTGGATAGAGGAACTCATGGTAGGTGTGGAAGCGGGTGAAATCAGGCTCCGAAAGGCGTGAGTTGATGACATTGAGGCCAGCGAGTGTCTCCAATCCGCCGATTTGGGAGCCAAGCGGCAGCCCGAGGAGGCTGGCATAGGATGCGGTGGCTCCCTGCGCATTGACGGCACCCGCTCCGAGCAGGCCGATCGTGCCTAGGCGCTGGAGTTCTGCCTGCTCATACTTGCCGATACGCTCGGCATACACACCGGCAGAAATGGTGCCCTGATGCTGCAGCCGGGTGCCGAAGATCGGACGCCGTACAAAATCGAAGGAAAGCTCCGGCAGGCGTTCGGCTGAGCGGTAGAATTTGTTGAGCTGCACGCGTGCCATGAGCGTGGCGACGAAGGCATCCGATTTTTTGACGACGGAAATCTGGTTGTCAGGCTCTGGCGTGGAGAGGAACTCGTTGAAGTAAAAGTCCTCGTAGAAGTGGACGTCACTGAGCTTGTTGATATCGAAATCAATGTACCAAGTGCTCACATCAGGGCCTGGCAGGTAGATGCGGTGTTGGAAATTCAGGCGGTAACGAGTCTTGTCGATGGTGGCACGCGCCGTCCCAACTGTATTGCGGTTCGCACCGCTATCATTCATGCCGTAGATCTTGAGCTGACCGAAATTACCCCGGTTGGCATTGTGGCGCATGGAGTAGAAATCGACACCGCCCGCTATGCCGCGGAAGCTGCGCAGATCCAATTGGTAGCGTGCCTCAGTGTGGTTGCCGTGAAAGACCGTCAGCCGATTGAGAAGGAAGGCACCCCAGCGGCTGTTGTAGCCGGGGGAGATGCGGAAGCCTTGCTCCTGTTCCAAACCTTGGGCGAGGTAGGGCAAATAAAGCACGGGTGTGCTGCCTGCATAATATTTGATGTCGTGCATCCGCACCCGTTCGCCGGGCTCGATCTCCATCTTTTTGCCCGAGATGTGAAAATTCGGGTTCGCAATGTCATGCATGGTGAACTCGACGTCCTCGGCCTCCACCATATCGAGCAGCTTGGTCTCGGTGTGGAATTTTTTGGCGCTGTAAAAGAAGGTCCCCGGATTAGCTGGCATGCCGGAGCGGACGTTGTTGCCGGAGAGTTCTCCGGTGAGCACGTTGTAGTCGATGCTGTCACCACGGTAGATGGTGCCGGCACGCCAGATGAGCACATTGCCGGTGGCGTGGATGTCTCCAGTGAGGTTGTTGTAGCTGGCTTGGGCGCAGCGGATTTGAACGTCCTGATATTCCACCCGCACATCACCGGAGACGGTGGCTAGACCGGTCTCGGGGTCCATGGTGGTGGTCAGGCCATCGATTTTCACATCGCCGGACATGCTATCCACGAGGGACTGGGCATGTGCCAACCCGCCGAGGGCGAGAAGACCGGCTGTGACGGCTGCGCAAAGTCTCGAAAAGGTCATATGCTCGGGAAAAAAATCGGGTGCGTGGCCGCAGCACGCGGGCACGAATTTGTTTCTTAGGCCACCGCTGCTTCGGTGACAACCAAAAGGGCGGATTTTTTGCCCGCTACATTCCAACCATTAGAATTGTGAATGATTGCTGAGGTCTTCAATCCTCTTCCCGCCTCCGTCGCACGGGGCACACGCCTTTTTTGCTAGGTGCCTGCACAAATTCGAGCAAGCGGCGGGCTTTCTCCGGCCATTCGTGTGTTGCTGCTTCGGCCACGGCCTCGGAAAGGTTCCTCCCGGAGCAGAATAGGGTATGGAAGAGTTCTTTGATCGCCGCCCGGTCTTCGGAGGTGAAGCCATTGCGGCGCAGGCCGATGACATTCAGGCCGGTGATGCGGTTGATGCGCTGGGCGGCGCAGTAGTGCGGGATGTCTTTGCCAAAGCCGCCATTGCCCTGCACCACACAAAAATCCCCGATGCGGATGAACTGGTGAAACACCGCTCCACCGCCGATGAAGGTGTTGTTCCCCACCTGGATGTGCCCGGCCAGCAGCGCCGCGTTGGCGATGATGTTGTGATTCCCCAAAACCACGTCGTGGGCCAGGTGACTGCCTGCCATGAGGAAATTCCGATCCCCGATGCGGGTGACGCCGCCCGGCTTGCTGCCGCGGTGGATCGTCACATGCTCGCGGATGTTGTTTTCGGTGCCTAGGACGACCTCACTCTCCGCAAGCGGATCAAAACCAAGGTCCTGCGGTTCGCCGCCGATGATCGCGGCCCGGCCGATGATCGTCCCGGCGCCTACCGTCACCTTCCCCACGAGCTGCGCATGTGCCATGACCTTCACACCCGCAGCGATCCGAGCTGGCCCGTCGATGATGGCGTAGGGGCCGATCTCGGCGGTGGGGTCGATTTGAGCTCGTGCATCAATGATGGCGGTGTAATGGATCATGTGGCGAAAAAGATGCCGAGCATGCCGCAGCGGGCAAACTTCCTCTTTGCAACTCTCCTCCGATGGATAACCTCCACCTCTGCGCACAGCGGCACCAGGAGAGGTGGTCGAGTGGTTTATGGCTCCAGTCTTGAAAACTGGCGTGGGGTAATTCTCACCGTGGGTTCGAATCCCACCCTCTCCGCCGTCGCGAAGCGGCTTTCCGGTAAGCTTTCAATTGATCCGGGAATGCGCCTTGACGCTTCCGGGGCCGCTCCTACTATCGCCGCTCCTCTTCCATTCCCCCAGATGAACATCCACGAATACCAGGCCAAGCAGTTGTTTGAAAAATTCGGCGTCGCGACCCCCAAAGGCATCGTCGCCAGCACGGCCGAGGAGGCTGGAAAAGCCGCTCGCGAGATCGGTGGCCCTGGTCTCGTCGTGAAAGCCCAGGTGCATGCGGGTGGCCGCGGCAAGGGGACCTTCAAAAACGGATTCAAAGGTGGCGTGCATGTCGTCGATACACCGGAGCAGGCAGAAGACATCGCCGGCAAAATGCTCGGGCAGACGCTCGTCACGCACCAGACCGGCCCTGAGGGCAAGCTGGTCAGCAAAGTGCTCATCGCCAAAGCGGTGGACATCACCAAGGAATACTACTTTGCCATCCTCTTTGATCGCGCCAGCAGCAGCCACGCCATCATCGCCTCCACCGAAGGCGGCATGAATATCGAAGAAGTGGCGGAAAAGACGCCGGAAAAGATCTTCAAGGAGTTCGTCAATCCAGCCCTTGGCCTTCAGAGCTTCCAGTGCCGCAAGATCGCCGCCTCCCTCGGCCTCACTGGCCCTCTCGCTAACCAAGCCACGAAGCTCTTCACCGCCCTGTGGAATCTCTACCTCAAGAGTGATTGCTCCCTCGTGGAGATCAATCCCCTCGCCATCACCACGGATAATCAGGTCATGGCCCTCGATGCGAAGTTCAATTTCGACGACAACGCTCTCTACCGTCAGAAAGACGTCGTCGCGATGCGTGATACCACCGAGGAAGACCCTCGCGAAGTCGCCGCGAGCGAGTTCGGCCTCAATTACATCGGCCTCGATGGCAACATCGCCTGCCTCGTGAACGGTGCCGGCCTTGCCATGAGCACGATGGACATCATCAAGTTCCACGGCGGCGAGCCGGCGAACTTCCTCGATGTGGGTGGTGGTGCCACGAAAGAGCAGGTTACCGCAGCCTTCAAAATCATCCTCGGTGATCCGAATGTGAAAGGCATCCTGGTGAACATCTTCGGCGGTATCATGGATTGCAACATCATCGCCACCGGCATCATCGCCGCCGCGCAGGAAGTCTCCCTCGGCATCCCGCTCGTCGTCCGCCTCGAAGGCAACAACGTCGAGGCTGGTAAAGCCACCCTCGCCGCCAGCGGCCTCGCCATCACCAGTGCCAGTGACCTCACGGATGCCGCGCAAAAGATTGTCGCCGCCGTGAAGGCTGCGTAAGCACCTCAATCACGCTTCATTCATCAAGCAGGGCTGGCCGAAAGGCCCGCCCTGCTTCGTTTTCGCGCTGGTGCGGCTACTTACTTATTTCAAACGAGGGGACACCTCGGCCGCTGTTTTCTTGGCGGCTTCATTCATGAAGGTGTCCACGGTTTGGGAGGCCGCAATCCCTCCGCCGAGTCCCCAACTATTCTTATCGGCATGCAAGGAGGTCACAGAGGCATTGTTGCCGCCATCCGTCACCTGGATGTTCGCGTCGAAGTAGCTGCTCCCTGCGCCCATGCCGACTAGAAGACGAAGGGCTGCATTCCCTTCCACAAACCGGGTGATCACTCCGCTGATCACCAGAGTCGAGCCATCGGGCTTGCCCGTGCGAAGCACCTGGGTGCCAGGATGGGATTGCTTAATCTCCGAAGCGATGATCCTGGCGAACTTGGCTCCGGTGGCAGCATCCGCGCCGGAGTCGGGGCCTGCTGAGAAGTCACGCACGATGACCTTGGAGAAGGATTTTGTGACCGTCGCGGTGGTTCCTGCCGCCGGCTTGCTGGCAGACACGCTGCCGCAGGAGACGAGGCTGGAGATGGCAAGACTGAAGACGGCTGATTTGATGAGCAGGTGTTTCATAAGGTAGGGATGTGGCTGCGGGCATCGTGCCCGATTAGCGTTTTTTAATGGAATCAAGCCTGAGAATGCAAGCATGGCCTTGGCGGGCGGGTGAGAAATTTTAGTTCCAATGGGCGTCCTGCCACACATGGCCTTTCGTGGCAGATTGTGCGCTTTGTTGCATGAGCAACGCAAGATGCGGTCTGTCTCCGGCAAGCATGGTGGAGCAGCGAAAGGCGGGCGCGGCATAGTGCCGCAGTGAGAGTTTTCCTCCTCTCCTTACGCGCCATGGAAGTTTTTGCCGTCACCATCTTCGTCAGCCTGATGTTCGCCGTTTTATTTGCGGCGTTGTTTCTGGCTGAGCGCCTGCAAAAACGGCGTGGAAGCCTCGAGCAGGTGGCGCTGCTGCCGCTCGATGATGGCGGAAGCCCTTCCGACGTGAATTTCACCCGAACCCTTTCCCATGACCAGCACATCCGCCACTAAAGTACCCATTGAGTTCAACGACAAGGTCGTCCGCCAGTTCATGCTGGCTTCGATCATCTTCGGCGTCGTTGCCATGCTCGCCGGCGTGTTCATCGCCCTGCAGCTTAACTTCCACCAGCTCAACCTGGCGGAGTTTCTCACCTTCGGCCGCCTCCGGCCGCTGCACACGAACGCGGCCATCTTTGCCTTCGTGGGAAACATGATGTTCGCGGGCGTCTATTATTCCACGCAACGCCTTTGCAAGGTGCGCATGGGCAATGACACGCTCTCAGCCATCCACTTTTGGGGCTGGCAGCTCATCATCGTGGCCGCGGCCATCACGCTGCCACTTGGCTTCTCACGCGGCAAAGAATACGCCGAACTCATCTGGCCCATCAATATCGCCGTGGCCGTCATCTGGGTCGTCTTTGCCATCAATTTCTTCATCACGCTGCACAAGCGGAACGAGCCCACGCTGTATGTGGCTCTTTGGTTCTACATCTCCACCATCATCACCGTGGCGATGCTCTACATCGTCAACCACCTCTCCATCCCCACCAGCCTCACGCACAGCTACGGCATTTTTGCCGGCGTGCAGGACGGCCTAGTTCAGTGGTGGTATGGGCATAACGCCGTCGCCTTCTTCCTCACCACGCCGATCCTCGGCATCATGTACTACTTCCTGCCGAAAGCGGCGGAACGTCCGGTCTATTCTTATCGCCTCTCCATTGTTCACTTCTGGTCCCTCGTCTTCCTCTACATCTGGGCCGGTCCGCATCACCTGCTGAACACCGCCCTGCCAAAGTGGCTGCAAATGCTCGGCATGTTCTTCAGCCTCATGCTCTGGGCACCTTCCTGGGGTGGCATGCTCAATGGCCTCCTCACCCTCCGCGGTGCTTGGGATAAGCTCCGCACGGACCCCGTGATCAAGTTCTTCATCGCCGCCGTCACCTTCTACGGCATGTCCACCTTTGAAGGCCCGCTTCTTTCCATCCGTGCCGTCAATGCCCTCTCCCACTACTCGGATTGGACCATCGGCCACGTTCACAGCGGTGCTCTTGGCTGGAATGGCTTCATGGCCGCTGGTCTCTTCTACTGGCTGGCTCCGCGCCTCTGGAATACGAAGCTCTACTCCGTTCCGATGGCGAATTTCCACTTCTGGATCGGCACCTTCGGCATCCTGCTTTACGTCGTCGCTATGTGGATCAGTGGCATCATGCAGGGCCTCATGCTCAATCAGGTCACCGCAGATGGACTCGCCCTGAAAAACACCTTCCTCGATACCCTCCAGGCCATCCGCCCGCTCATGGGACTGCGTGTCATCGGCGGTGCCATGTTCCTCGTCGGCTGGCTGGTGATGTGCATCAATCTCTGGAAGACGATCCGCTCCGGAAAAGCCACGAACGAGGTCCGTGAGATCGCCCTGATCCAGCGTGATAGCAGCCAGGTCATGGGCCTCGGCGAGACCTTTTTCAACGACCCGCTCACCTACTCAATCGGTGGTCTTCTATTGGTCTGCGGCTGGCTCTTCCTCCCTCCCGGTGCCGATATTGCCTCCCTCATCTGCGCCTGCATCTTCGCCTTCATGGCCGTGAAGCGCTTTCAGAAAGCGCATCAGACCTGGTCATTCTGGTATGAGAAGCTCCTGCACAATTATCTGCCCTTCACCATCCTTACTTTTGTGGCCGTGGTCATCGGCGGCCTCATCCAGCTTATCCCCACCATCACCGTGAACACGGCCAAGAACATGGAGGACCGCATCCAGAAGCTCTATGAGCCCCTCGAGCTGGCTGGTCGTGACATCTATGTCTCCGAAGGCTGCTACAACTGCCACTCGCAGATGATCCGCACCCTCGTTCCTGATGTGATGCGCTATGGTGAATACTCCCGTCTCGGTGAAAGCATCTACGACCATCCTTACCAGTGGGGCTCCAAGCGCACCGGTCCCGATCTCGCCCGTGAAGGTGGTGCCCGCCCCAACTCCTGGCACTACGAGCACATGATGGACCCGCGTTCCATGTCCCCGCAGTCCAACATGCCCTCCTACACTCATCTCAAGGACAAGCCATTCGATCAAAACGCCTTGCCGAAAAAAATCGCCGTCCTCACGCAGCTCGGCGTGCCTTATCCCGTCATGGATGCCACCAGCATCAAGATGAAGGCACTCGAACAAGGGGCGGCCATTGCCGAGGACCTCAAGAAGGCAAACATCGTCGTGCGCCCCGATAGCGAGATGGTCGCCATCATCGCCTACCTGCAAAAGCTCGGCCAGTTCGAGACACCCGCCATTGAGGAGACCCTCATCAAGAAAGGCGGCGGCGTGCCATTCCCGCTTACCCCGGTGAATCCCGACAAGGCCCGTAGCGCCATGGCCAAGCCCTGATCGCTCATCTCTCATCCCTTCTTCCGATGTACAAGCGCATTATCTACGAAAACTGGCACGCGATCATCCCCCTCGTCGCCTTTGCCACTGCTGGCGTGGTCTTTGGCATCATGACCGTGCGCGGCATGCTCCTCCGCAAGGAAAAGTCCGAACAAATGTCACTTCTGCCACTCGACGATTAATTCAGCCATGGACACTCATCCCACATCCTCCTCCAACGAGCCGAAACTCCGTGATCACGTCTATGACGGCATTCAGGAGTACGACCAGAAGCTCCCGAACTGGTGGCTTTTCACTCTCTACATCACCATCGTCTGGTTCATCGGTCACTGGCTCTGCTACTATCAGCTCGGCATCGGCAGCTCCGATCAGGACGATATGGACAAAGTCATCGCCGAGCAGAAAGCCGCCCGTGACAAACAGACTGAAAACATCACGGACGAGCAGCTTTGGGCGCTCTCCCGCGATCCGCAGGCCGTTGAAGTCGGCAAGGCTGTATTCATGACCCCTGGCATGTGCGTCACCTGTCACGGACCTGATCTCACTGGCACCCTCGCCGGAGCTAAACTCCCCGGCCTCGCGCTTCATGACCAGGAATGGAAGCATGGCGGTAAGCCGACCGAGATCTTCAAGATCGTCCGCAAAGGCTCGCCCGATATCACCAAGGGCATGGCCGCTTGGGAACTCGTCCTTGGCGTGCAAAAAGTCAGCCAGGTCACCGCCTTCGTCCTCAGCAAGCACAAGGAAGGTGAACCCATCACGAAAGCACCTGATGCCCCAGGTTCGCCGGGTGCCGCCGCTCCTGCTGCTGGAACTCCAGCATCCGCAGCCGCTCCAGCGGCTCCCGCACCGGCACCTGCCCCACCCAAGTAAGATCTGCCCGCAAAACCTCGAAAGCAAAAACGCCGCGTGAGACATCTCACGCGGCGTTTTGATGTTGGTAGGATTGCTTAGCTCAAACCACCGCGGTCGCTGTTCAGGGACACATCGCCATACTTCGCACGCGGCGAGGGCGTGAAATCGAGCGGCGTCCAGGCAGCGTTGTTGGCGGAGGATTTCACGACGGCTTCGATGAAGGCCATGCCGGCCACGCCGTCCTCGATGGTCGGGTAGTCCATGTCGAGCGGGTTGGCGGGCGTGCCGGCCTCGAAGGCGCGAACATGATTGATGAAGTTCCGATACACGTTGGCGAAACCTTCGAGGTAGCCTTCAGGATGGCCAGCGGGCGTGCGGGTAGCCGCAGCGGCGGCGGTACCAAGGTGGCCCATACTCGTGCGGAGAATCTGCTTCGGTTGGTCCAGTGAGGTGACGATGAGGGTGTTCGGATCGAGCTGGCTCCATTCGATGCCGCCCAGTTCGCCATAGACGCGGAGCGTGAGGTTGTTTTCGCAGCCGACGCTGATCTGGCTGGAGTGCAGCACACCCTTGGCACCATTGGTGAAGCGCAGCAGCACATTGCCGTCGTCTTCAAGGCGGCGGCCCTGGTCGCCGAGGAAGTGGGTGAGGTCAGCGGCGAGCTCTTTGACATGCAGGCCGGTGACATATTCGGCGAGGTTCATGGCGTGCGTGCCGATGTCTCCCATGCAGCCGGCGGCACCACAGATGGCGGGATCGACACGCCAGGAGGCCTGCTTCTGGCCGGTGTTTTCGAGCATCGTGGCCAGCCAACCCTGAGGGTATTCGGCCACGACTTTGCGGATCTTGCCCAGTTTGCCCTGCTCGATCATCTGGCGGGCGTGGCGGATCAAAGGATAGCCCGTGTAGTTGTAGGTCACGCCGTAGAGACGGCCGCTCTTCTTCACGATCTGGGCCAGTTCCTTCGCCTGGGCGAGGTCAAAGGTGGCGGGCTTATCGGAGAGCACATGGAAGCCGCTTTCGAGTGCCAGCTTGGCGGCGGGGAAGTGCATGTGGTTCGGCGTCACGATGCTGACGAAGTCCATGCGCTTATCCGCAGGCAGGGCGGCCTCCGCCTTGATCATCTCCTCAAAGGTGCCGTAGCAACGGTCCGGGGAGAGGTAAAAATCCGCGCCACTGGCCTTCGACTTCTCCGGGTTCGACGAGAACGCGCCGCAGACGAGTTCGAGTTGCTGGTCGATGGAAGCTGCGATGCGATGAACGCCGCCGATGAAGGCGCCGCGTCCGCCGCCGATCATGCCAAAACGAATTTTCCGGCTCATAAAAAAGGGGAGGGTGGTGAGGTTGAGTTCAGGGTGAGGGCGGCGAAAATGGAGCAAGGCCCCGAAAAGCGCAAGCGGCCTGCGGAGAGGGTCACGCGAAGCCTTTTTGGCGTTTCGCGTGAATCGCAGCGGAGTATTCGGCGCTGTTGAAATCGACGTACTCTTCTGAGAGGTCGCTGGTGTAAACGGTGTAGCCGCTGGTGCCGAGATTCAGGTCGATGGTGACGGTGAATTTCGGTTCCTTGACGACCTTTTCCATCTCGGTGACGGGCGTTTTGGTGGCCAGGCCGCCTTTGCAAGCCATGAGGCCGCCGAAGTAGATGTCGATGAGTTCCTCACGAATCCGTGCGCCGGAATAACCGACGGCGTGGATGATGCGGCCCCAGTTCGGATCGCAGCCGTGGAAGCTGCATTTTACCAGGAGGCTCTTTGCGACAGTTTCGGCCACTTTGCGGGCATCCGTGAGGGTGCGGGCATTGCGCACTCGGATCTCGACGAACTTCGTCACACGCTCGCCATCGCACACGATCATCTTGGCGAGTTCGAGCATGACCTTGTGCAAGGCGCAGCGGAAGAGCTCGGCCTCGGGGGAGTTCTTTTTGATGGTGGGCAGGCCGCTCTGGCCATTGCTCATCACGATGACGGTGTCGTTCGTGGAGGTATCGCCATCAATGGTGATGCAGTTGAAGCTCTTCTCGACGGCGTAGCGCATGCTGCGCTTCATCTCGTCTTTGCCGATTTTGGCATCGGTGGTGATGAAGCAAAGCATGGTGGCCATGTTTGGGCAGATCATGCCGGCACCTTTGCAGATGCCGCCGATGCGGAAGCTGCCACTTTTGCCCACGGGTACCTCGACGGCGAAGGTCTTCGGCTGCGTATCGCTCGTCATGATGGCCCGCATGGCGGCCTCGCTGCCCTTGTCGTTCAATTTGGCGACGGCATCAGGGACTTTGGGAAGGATGCGCTCAATGGGCAGCGGCATGCCGATGATGCCGGTGGAGCACACGAGCACCTGACGCATCTTCACGCCGATCTCCTCGGCGACAGCTTTGGTCATGGCCTTGGCATCCTGAATGCCCTGGACGCCGGTGCAGGCGTTTGCGTTACCACTGTTGGCGATAATGGCGCGGGTATCGCTTTCTTTGATGTGCTGCTGGCACACACGCACACAGCCGGCGCGGACTTTGTTGGTGGTGAAAACAGCGTCGGTGACGGTCGGCGTATCGGAAACGATCAGCGCGAGATCAAGGCGGGTGGCTTCCGGGTTTTTGATGCCGCAGGTGACGGCGGAGGCACGAAAACCCTTGGGAGCGGTGACGCCACCTTCGATGATTTTGAATGGAACGCGGCATTCGCGTTCGTCGTGAGCTTTGACGGCCATGGTGATCAGATGTTGAGGAGTCCGGCGGTGGCTTCGAATCCACAGATGAGGTTCATGTTCTGAACGGCCTGTCCGGAAGCGCCCTTGCCGATGTTGTCTTCCGTGCTCATCAAAATGAGTTGTCCCGCGCGGGCGTCGAAGGACCAGCCGATATCGACGAAGTTGGTGCCGGTGACATTTTTGGTATCGGGAGACTGGTTCTGGCCGAGCAGACGCACAAAAGGCTGCGCATCATAGGCGGCGTGCAAAGCCGCGCCGACCTGATCAATCGTCGTGCCGGGCGTGAGCTGCGCAAACGTCGTGGTGCAAATGCCGGAGTGCGTGGGCATGAGGTGAGGGACGAAGGAGAGCTTCACTTCGCGTCCTGCCGCCAAAGCAAGTTCCTGGCCGATCTCGCTCAAATGGCGGTGCAGCGGCACGGAGTAGCTGCGCACGCTGTTTTGCACCTCGCAGAAGAGCAGGGGAATGCTTTCCTTGCGGCCAGCACCGCTCGCACCACTCATGCTGGCGACGGCGAGAGGCGAATCGGCCAGCAATCCGGCCTTCAACAGGGGAATCAGCGGCAGCAGGATGCTTGTGGGATAGCAGCCGGGGCAGGCGATGAGCCGTGCGGCCTTGATTTGGTCGGCACGCACTTCAGGCAGGGCATAGACAGCCTCGTCGAGCAGTTCCGGCGCAGGATGTGCATGGCCGTAGAATTCCTCATACAACGCGGCGCTGCGAAGGCGAAAGTCGGCGCTCAAGTCGATGACCTTCAAACCAAGCTCGAGCAAGGGTTTGGCATATTCCGAAGCCACGCCATGCGGCACGGCGAGGAAGGCGATCTCCGCTTCAGCGGCCTTCAAAGCATTCGCATCAGGTGCCGAAAAGGTGAGCGAATCCGCCACACCGACACCGCGAAAGCGCGGAAATTCCTTCGAAAGCGCCTTTCCGGCCAGCGAGCGGGAGGTGACGGCAACAAGTTCCGCATTTGGGTGACGCAGCAGCAAGCGCAGAAGCTCTGCTCCTGAGTAACCACTGGCTCCAACGACGGCGACTTTGACTGATGCGGACATATTGCGGGGGGGCGGAGTATGAGGGGACACCACAGGGGTGCAACCCGGAAAAAAGTTTTGAGGCAGGAAAGACAAAGCCCCGCGTTTCTGCGGGGCTTTGTGCAAACAACACACGATGCATATCCAGCGCAATTAGCGCTTGGAGAACTGGAAGCGCTTGCGGGCACCTGGACGGCCTGGTTTCTTACGCTCTTTCGCACGGCTGTCGCGGGTGAGCATGCCGTTGGATTTAAGGGCGGCGCGATTTTCAGGATTCACGCGGATGAGAGCGCGGGCGATGCCGAGACGGACTGCACCGACTTGGCCGGTGATGCCGCCGCCATTGGCAGTCACGGTGAAGTCGTAGGTCATGCGGCTGTTGGTCAGCGCGAGAGGGAAGAGTACCTGATTCTGATGGGCGACGATGGGGAAGTATTCCTCGAAGTCGCGGCCGTTGACGGTGATGCTACCGCTGCCTTCGCGGATGAAAACGCGGGCGATGGCGGTCTTGCGGCGGCCGGTGGAGTTGGCGATGGGCTTGCTCATGAAAATGCTGCTAGGGAGAGACTACGGAGAGGGAATCAGGCGACGGCGAAGGGCTTCGGGTTCTGAGCCTCATGGGGATGCTCGGTGCCGGTGTAGATTTTGAGCTTCTTCATCACGGCGCGGCCGAGGCGGTTGTGGGGGACCATGCCCTTCACAGCACGCTCGATGAGAAGTTCCGGACGGCGCTGGCGGACGCGCTCGACGTTTTCGACCTTCTGATTGCCGATGAAGCCACGCTTGGAGGTGTAGATCTTCTGCTGCTCCTTTTTGCCGCTGAGGCGGACTTCGGCGGCGTTGAGCACGACCACGAAATCACCGGTATCGACGTGCGGGGTGAAAATGGGCTTGGTTTTGCCGCGGATAATGTTCGCGGCGGCAACGGCCACATCACCGAGGATTTGGTCCTTGGCATCGATGACATACCACTGGCGGTTAGTCTGCTCTTGGGCTTTGGCTGAAAAGGTCTTCATGGGGGATTCTAACAGGAGGGGAGTTTCCACCCCTTGGGGGCGAAAGGGCGGGGAGAATAGGAGTCCGCCCCCGAGTGTCAACCGGAAACTAGGCCGTTCTGAGGCTGTTTAATGAACACCTTTGTCGGCGAGGTAGCGCTCCGCTTCGAGGCCCGCAGCGCAACCCTGGCCGGCGGCGGTGATGGCTTGGCGATAAACGTGGTCAGCCACGTCCCCGGCGGCGAAGAGGCCTTCCGTCTTGGTGAGCGTGCCCTTGGTCTGGATGATGTAGCCGTTCTCATCGGTATCGACGAGGTCGCCGAGGAAGCCTGCATTGGGAGTGTGTCCGATGGCCACAAAGACGCAGGCCACTTCCAGCTCCTTCTCGGAGCCATCGACGAGGTTTTTGAGGGTGACGGCCCGCATCTCGCCTTTTTCATCGGTGAGGTATTCGCTGACGGTGGAGTTCCAGACGGGTTCGATCTTGGGGTTCGCGAGGGCGCGGTCAGCCATGATCTTCGAGGCGCGGAGTGCCTCGCGGCGATGGATGAGATAGACCTTGGAGGCGAATTTGGTGAGGAAGGAGGCCTCCTCGCAGGCGGAATCTCCGCCGCCGATGACGCACACGGGGACGTTGCGGTAGAAAGCGCCATCGCAGGTGGCGCAGCTCGTCAAACCATGGCCGATGAGGCTTTTCTCGTTCGGGAGGCCGAGGTGACGCGGCGAGGCACCGGTGGCGACGATGACGGTGTGGGCCTCCAAGACGGTTCCGCTTTCAGAAATAACTTCGAAGTGGCCTGCAGCGGTCTTTTTCACGCTGGTGACGAGGGTGTACTCGATGCGGGCACCGAAACGCTCGGCCTGCGCCTGCATGTTCATCATCAATTCTGGCCCCATGATGCCCTTCGGGAAGCCGGGGAAGTTTTCCACCTCGGTGGTGGTGGTGAGCTGGCCGCCGGGAAGATTGCCAGAGAGGATCAGGGGCTTGAGATTGGCTCGTCCAGTGTAGATGGCGGCGGTGTAACCTGCGCAGCCGGTGCCGATGATGATGACGTTTTCCATGGAAAGGGAGGGGTTGGGGGAAAGGGGAGCCGCGATGATGGAAAGGGCCGTTCCGGGTGCAAGGAACGCTTTTACCTTTGGTTTGCCGCAGATTCCGAGCATCATCCGCGCCTCATTGTCTCTGCTGCGATGCGTTTTGCCCTTCTACTGACCTTTCTCACCACCTGCGCGGTGCTTCGCGGGCAGGTGGCGATTGGCGGAAAGCAGTTTGTGAGGTCCGCGGCCGAAACTGGGACGAAGGGCGAGTGGGTGATGTATGAAAAAGGAGCGCCGCAGAATGAGGGCACGAGGCGCTGGCTGACGAAACGCGTGCTCGTCGTGCTACAACCCGGCAAGGCCGCCGCAGACCTACGGAGTCTCGCGGGCGTGGTGAAGGCCGAGGCACGCGGGAAATATGCCGTGGTCGAGTTTGCCGGCAACGCAGACGCGGCGCTCGTGGGGGCAAAGACGCTTCAAAAACAGCCCGGCGTGCGTTTTGCTGAGCCGATGCTGGCCCGGCAGCTTTTTGGCAAGTGGGTGCCGAATGATCCCTTCTTTGCCTACAACGCCGCGAATGCCGGTTACCAATGGCATCTGCGGAACACCGGCCAAAACGGTGGCGAAGTTGGTGTCGATGTGAATGTGGTCCCGGCTTGGGATGCTTATAAAGGCAACGGCATCCGCATCGGCATCGTGGATGATGGGTTGGAGGTCACGCACCCCGATCTCGCGGCCAATGTGGACACGGTGAATGATCGCGACTTCAACGGCCTCGATGACGATCCCTCGCCGGGTGAAAAAAACTTCCACGGTACGGCCTGCGCCGGTGTGGCGGCGGCTCGCGGCAACAACGGTCTCGGCGTGACCGGTTCCGCACCGGAGGCGACCATCGTGGGCCTCAAGCTCATCGCCGCGCCGACGACGGATGCGGATGAGGCGGACGCGTTCGGCTTCAAAAAGGACATCATCCACATCAAGAGCAACTCATGGGGCCCTTACGACAGCGCTTACGGCCAGGGCGGTCCCGGCCCGTTGAGCCTCGCGGCGATGGAGGACGCCGTGACGAATGGTCGCGGCGGCAAAGGCACGATCTTTCTGTGGGCCGCCGGCAATGGAAACTACTCCGGCGACGATTCGAACTACGACGGCTGGGCGAATTCGCCCCTCGCCATCGCCGTTTCCGCCATCAATGAAAAAGGCCGGGCTTCCTATTACAGCGAGCCGGGATCGAACATCCTCGTCTGCGCCCCATCGAGTGCGGGAAATCATGGCATCACGACGACCGACATCACCGGAGCGAATGGCTACAACGAGGACGGCGGCACGGTGGAACATCCCGATTTCACGAGCTTCGACTACACCAACGGCTTTGGCGGCACCTCATCGGCCACGCCGACCGTCGCGGGCGTGATCGCTTTGATGCTTCAGGCAAACCCGAACCTCACTTACCGCGATGTGCAGGAGATCCTCGTGCGCACCGCCGTGAAGAATGACGAGTTCGATGGTGATTGGGTGCAAAACGGCGCGGGTTTCCACTTCAATGTGCGCTACGGCGCTGGCCTCGTAAATGCACAAACGGCTACCGCCACGGCGGCGACGTGGACGACCGTGGCCCCGCTGCAAAAGAAGACCTACACGCAGACCGCACTCGCCCAGCCGATCCCGGATTTTGACACCACCGGCACTTCGCGGAACTTCACCGTGCCTTTGGTGGACAATCTGCGGCTCGAACATGTGACCGTAAAGATGAAGGCCACGCATCCTTACATGGGGAATCTGGAGTTTCGCCTCACCTCGCCTAGCGGCGTGAAGTCGCGTCTCGCTCGTGCCCGCTTCAATGATGACAGCGCCAATCTCGACTGGACCTTCATGAGCACGCACTTCTGGGGTGAGCGGTCGCACGGTGATTGGAAGCTGGAGGTCTTTGACCGCATGGTAGATCACTCGGGCACGCTTGATGAGGTCACGATCACCTTCCACGGCACCTCCACGTCGCCCGCGCTGCCTTCTCCGGTGCTCACATCGAGCTGGATCATCGTGGGCCGCGAGGACTGGAATACGGATCATCAGCTCACAGCCTCCAATTTTGCTACGAGCTACTCCGTCGGCCGCTATTTCTTCAGCGGCCTGCCCACCGGCTGGACCTTCAATCCGACCACGAATCGCATCACCGGCATGCCCACGGAAGTCGGCCTCACGGATGGTTTTCAAGACGTCACGAATGCCACCAGCACCAGCAGCGAATACAGCTATTTTTATGTCCTCGGAGCTGAGCCGACGCTCTCCACCGCTGTCGAGCAGCCGACGACGAAAAAGATCATCCCGTTCGGTTTTGGCGATCCGGTGCGGCAGATGGCCATCACTCACGATGGCGCGGATGCCATTGAGACGGCCATTGTGGAAGACGAGGAGTATTCCGGCATCGAATTCACCGTGACTGGCCCCGCACGGCTCGCATTTCAGTGGAAGGTGTCGTCGGAGAAAAACTTCGATTATATGATTCTGAGCGTGGATGGCTATGTGAAGGACTACATCACCGGCGAGACGGATTGGACCGAGTCCATCACCGACCTCGGCAGCGGTCCGCACAATGTCGATATCTACTACTTCAAGGATGAAGCTACCGCGAAAGGCCAGGATAAAGGCTGGATCGACGAGATCAGCATCACCGCCACCACCACGCCGCCGGTCATCACGCCAGCCACGGTGAATGTGTGGAAGGACACTTACTTTCGCCACGCCATCGAGGCCACGAATGCGCCGACGATTTACGCGGCGGACAATTTGCCCGCCGGACTGTCGCTGCATGCCGCCACCGGTTTGATCTACGGTTCAGTCGCCACGCTCGGCACCTATCCGGTCACCGTGCATGCCACGAACAGCCTCGGCACGAGCACGGAGACCGTCACCATCCAGGTCGGCACCATTGAGCAAGGTCTCGCCGAGGTGCTCGATGCCCCTTCACAAACCATCACCTCCTCCGGTGACCTCCCTTGGGTGCCTCAGCAGCTCTACGCTCGCGATGGTGAGGACGGCGCACGCAGCGGTGCCATCGCTCACAACCAATCCACCTCCATGAGCACGCAGGTGACGGGTCCGTGCAAAGTCACCTTCTACTGGGGCGTCTCCTCCGAGGAGGACTACGACTTCCTCCGCTTCTACATCGACGATGTGGAGCAGGAGGCCATCAGCGGCGAGCTCGGCTGGACGCGGAAGGGCTTCCTCATCGCCTCCGGCACGCACACGCTGCGCTGGACCTACAGCAAAGATGAAGCCACCGAGAGCGGTCTCGATTCCGGCTTCGTCGATACCTTCGCCATCCATCACGACAACGACGGCGATGGCATCCATTCCGATCTCGAAACCTGGTTCGGCACCAGCGATAGCAGCGCCTCCAGCCAGCCCGCTTTTGCTTTGAGCCGTGGCACCTCCACGACCCTCCAGTTCCCCACCGTTTCAGGCAATGACTACCGCGTCGAATACAGCGACGACCTCAAAAAATGGACACCCACCATCGTCACCGCCACCGGTGCTTCGACGACGTGGACAGACCTCAACGCGGTAAGCAAAACCAAGCGTTTTTACCGCGTCGTGATCCCTTGAGGCTTGGATGGCTTTAGGCCAGCCGCACGTCGATGTCGGCGCGGAGCTTCTCCCACATGCTAGCGAGGGAGCTGCTGACCTTCTCCTTCGCGGCGGCGAGTTCGCTGGCGCTGAGTTTTTGACCTTCGGCAGGCGTTTGGCGGCCAAACATGTAATACTTGATCTTCGGCTCCGTGCCGGAAGGGCGTACGGCAAAGCTGCGACCATCGGCCAGATCGACGAAGAGCATTTTCTCCGTCGAAACGGGGTCGCCTTCCTCGTCGATGATGCCTGTCTTGCGGAAATCACGCACGCTGGTCACGGCGCTGCCATCGACTTCCTTCGGCGGGTTCGCGCCATAGCTATCGGCCAGCTTTTGGATCTGCGCCGCACCGGCGGCACCTTCGAAGACGACGCTCTCGTTGCGCTCCATGAAGAAGCCGATGTCGCAATACACCTCGTCGAGCAATCCGGCGACGGTGAGGCCTTTCGACGCGGCGTAGGCGGCGAGCTCAGCGAACATGACGACGGCTCCATTGCCATCTTTGTCGCGGCTGAAGTCATCGCCCATGTAGCCGTAGCTTTCTTCGCCACCGAAGACGAGGAATTTGCCGTGTTGCAGGCGCAGCGAGCGAGATTCCGTGGCGCTGAGATCGCGATACTTGGCACGGATATCGGCAGGGAGAGCGTTTTCGTATTTGTTCAGCTTGGCGCTGATCCATTTAAAGCCGGTGAGCGTGTTCACGCAGGCCACGCCAAAACGGGCGGCGATGGCGTCTTGCATCGGGCTGGTGACGAAAGTCTTGAGGAAGACAGCGTTCTTCTTGTTCGATTCATTGAGGATGCCGAGGTCAAACATCGTCTTGAGGCGATACCAGCCCATGAGCGAGCCGGTTTGATTGCCGGTGAGGAGCTGCATCTTGCCGCTGGCATCGCGAACGCCCACGCCCATGCGGTCGCAGTCTGGATCGGTGCCGATGACGATGTCAGCGCCTTCTTTGTCGGCCAAATCGACGGCCATTTTCAAGGCGGGCGCATTTTCCGGGTTTGGCGACTTCACAGTGGGGAAGCGACCATCACGCACGTCCTGCTCGGGCACGGTGAAAAAGTTGAAGCCGAGCTTCTTGAGGATCACAGGCACCAAAACACCACCCGCGCCGTGCAGGGCGGTGTACACGATTTTGAGCTTCTTCGCGGCTTCTTGCTGAAGGAGCTGCGGCTGGAGCATCATCGTCTCCACACGCTCGAGATACTGCGCATCCATGTCCTCGCCGAGCATGGTGAGCTTGCCACGCTGCGCTTCCGGCAGCGGCGTGTAGCTTTCATCCTTGATGGCATTCACCTCGGTGATGATGCCCTTCGCGTGCGGTTCCACAATGCCTGCGCCGTCGCTGAAATTGACCTTGTAACCATTGTCATGCGCCGGGTTGTGCGAGGCGGTGAGCATCACTCCGGCATCGGTGCGGAGCTGGCGCACGGCAAAGCTCATCTCCGGCGTGGCACGGCAGCCGTCGAAGAGATAAACATCCGCGCCGTGATCCATGGCGATCTGGGCGCAGCGTTTCGCGAACTCCGGCGAGAAGTGACGGGTGTCATGGGAGAAGACGACGGTCGGCTTGCCGCCGAGACCAGCCTTTTCGCGATAAGCTTTGATGTAAGCCACGAGGCCGCGGGTAGCGCGGGCCACGTTGTAGAAGTTCATCGCGTTCGTGCCCACGCAGGGATGATCCGGGCGTTGGTCGGCTGGTGCATTGCCGCGCTCGGCCTTGGTGACGATTTTGCCGATCGTGCGGCCACGCAGACCTCCGGTGCCGAATTTCAGCGCCTGGAAGAATCGATCATTCAGCTCGTCCCACTGCTCCGCAGCGGCGAGTTCCTCGATGCTGGCCTTGTAGAGCGGCTCGCTGCTCGCAGCGAGCAGGGCGAGGATGTTTTGATGCGTGGATTCGAGGATTTTGCCCGCGGCGGCGGCGCTGGTGAGGGTGGCTTCGAGCGACATGAGAAGTGGTGGAAAGCCGGAACGATAGCGGTGGCCTCTGTTTTGGCAAATCCCCATGCCTGAGGGGGGGCGGAGGATGGAAGTGTTTGCCTCCCGATCAATCGCCGCCAGACTCCGCGCCCATGCTGAACCACATCTGGGCCGTCCTTCTTTTCATCGGAATCCTCGTCGCGGGCCTCACCGGGCATGTTTCCGGTGAAGGCAGCGTGATCGACGCGGCAGCGAAAGCGGCCGAAAAAGCCGTCATGGGCATCGCCCTGCCACTGGCGGGCATGATGATGTTCTGGCTCGGGGTGCTGCGCCTCATGGAAAAGGCCGGCGTGCTCGATGCCGTGGTGCGTTTCCTGGCTCCGCTGCTCCGCCGCCTCTTTCCCGATGTGCCACGCGATCATCCGGCGATGGGCGCGATGGTGATGAACCTCTCCGCGAACATGCTCGGCCTCTCGAACAACGCCACGCCGCTCGGCCTCAAGGCCATGGGGCATTTGCAGGAACTCAATCCAAACAAGCAGAGCGCCAGCAACGCGATGATCACCTTCCTCGCCCTCAACACGGGAGCCTTCACGCTCATTCCCGTGACCGCGATGAATTTCCTCAATGCCGCCGGTATCAGCAATAGCTTCCGCGTCATCGTTCCCACCATCCTCGCCACCGCCTGCGCCTCCGTGTGTGCCGTTCTGGCTGCGAAAGCCTACCAGGGCTTCTCCCCGCAGCTTCCCGATGAGATCGAGCAGCCTATCGAAAAGGCCGTGGAAAAAACGGCGGGCATGTCCGGCCGCTCGAAGCTCTTCCTCGGCATCCTCGCCTTGCTCTTTGCCGGCATCGCCGTGCTCGAACTCGGCCCGAAGAGCCTGCGAGCCGATCTCCTGCGCCAGAGCGGCCTTTCGACGGTGATGGAAAAAGCCGCCGAGCGCAAAGCCACTGCTGCCAAAGTCCTCAGCGAGAAAAAAGCCGAGCAGGCTGCCATCGCGGTGCAGCCCGAGCCTCCGGTGTGGCGCCGGGCCATGGACGGCGCTTCGGGTCTCGCCATCCCGGCCATCCTTCTCGCGGCTGTCGGCCTTGCGTGGGCTCGTGGCGTGCGTGTGTATGAAGAATTCGTCGAAGGTGCCAAAGAAGGCTTTCAGGTGGCCGTGCGCATCATGCCCTACCTCGTCGCCATGCTCGCCGTGCTGGCCATTTTGCGAGAATCCGGCGCTTTCCTGCTGTTGGAGTATGCGCTGGCACCGGTGCTGAATTTCCTCGGCTTCCCCGTCGAGCTGCTCTCGCTCGCCCTGATGCGACCGCTCAGCGGCAGCGGTGCTCAAGGCATCCTCAACGAGATCCTCACGCGTCCCGATCTCAGTGAGATGGTCAAATTCACCGCCGCCATCCTTTATGGCTCCACCGAGACCACCTTCTACGTCCTCACCGTTTATTTCGGCAGCGTTGGCGTCCGCCGCTTCCGCCACGCCCTCCTCGCCGGCCTCACCGCCGACTTCATCGGCATGTGCGCCGCCATCTTCTTTGGGCGGTTGTTGTTTGCGCTGGTATGAAACCTCTTCTTTTCCTCCTCTCCCTGATAGGCTCGGCTTACGCCGCCGATCTCGTCACGCATGCGCCGGGGGATGGCAAAGCGGCTTTCACCTTCGATCAGACGGCGTGGAGCACGGAAGAGGCTACGCGAAAGCTACCCATCGGCGTTTTCGATTCCGGCATCGGCGGTCTCACGGTGATGGAGGCCATTTTGAAGCTCGATGCGTTTCACAATGACACGCTGGCTCCGGGTGCGGATGGCGTGCCGGATTTCCAAGACGAGCGCTTCATCTACTTCGGCGATCAGGCGAACATGCCCTACGGCAACTACTCCGCTGCCGGACGCACGGATTTCCTCCGCGAGCTGATTTTGAAGGACGCTGTCTTCCTCCTTGGACGACGTGCGTGGGCTGCGGAGCCGCGTTTCGACAAGCCACCGGTCAAAGCCATCGTTATTGCCTGCAACACGGCCACGGCTTACGGCCTGGAAGACATCCGCAATGCCATCGCGGCATGGAAACTGCCAGTCATCGTCGTCGGCGTGGTCGAGGCCGGAGCACGCGGCGTGCTCGAATCGAAAGCCGAAGGCGGTATCGGCATTCTGGCCACGGTGGGCACCTGTGCGAGCGGTGCGTATCCGAAGACCATCACGAGCACGCTCGGCCTCGCGGGGCGCTCCGTGCCGCTCATCGCTCAACAAGGCAGCGCCACGCTCGCCGGAGCCATCGAGGGCGATTCAGCCTTTCCGGACTCCGTTTCAAGTTATGCGCTCAAAGAGGCCCGCTCGCTGGCGGAGGCATATCTGGCTCTCAAGCCTACCAAGCCGCTCGAAAGCATCGTTTTGGGCTGCACGCACTACCCGCTAGCCGAGGCGGAGATCGATGCTGCTTTCGCTCAAATTCGCACTGAGCCTGCCATGAAGGATGTGATCGCTGAAAAGCGGATCTTCGTGAATCCCGCGCAGCTCACCGCTCGCGAGCTTTTCCGCGAACTCGCTCTCGCCAAGCTCCGCCTCAAGCCCGGCGAGGCCTGCGTGCTCGCGAAGGATCTGTTTTTCCTCTCTGTGCCGAATCCAGCCTGCCCAGACATCAAACTCGCACCCGATGGCAGTCTGGATCGCGATTACAAATACTCGCGCATGCCGGGCAATCTGGAGCGTGAGGACACCAAGAATGTGCCGCTCACGCCCGACATGCTGCCCGCACCTTCGGCACGCTTGCTGCGGGAGCGTTTGCAGTCAGTTTGGAACCGCCTTCAACCTCTTCCATGAACATCCCTCTCCGCCTCACACTCATCGCCCTCGTTTCTCCCCTGCTGTCCCTAGCCCAGGATGGCGGCCTTAAACCGGTCACCTCCGCCCAGGCGCTCAAGCTCGGGCCTGAAAAGCTCGCGGAATTCACTGAGGATGAGAGCGAGGCTGGCATGGATGATGCCGCGCGGCTCTACGCCACCGCGCTGCGCCTGAAGACGGAAAATGCGCTCGCCAAAGTCGATCTGCGTCAGGTGAACCAGCTCAACACTTGGCGCGAGATGATCACGGAATGCCGCCTCTCGCCGTTTGGGCTGGCCGCGATCATCAACGGGGGCGGCACGATGTACAGTCACGGTGCGGCACGCGATGCCTCAGAAGTGGAAGACTTTCTGGCCGGGGTCGCCGCTGATTTTCCGCCTGCGGAAGGCGAGGGCAGCGCGAAAGCACGCAAGATGATCCAGCAGAACGTGGCCTTTCTGAAAAAGCTGAAGCCGGGCGAACTCGTGACCGAGAAAGAGGACCGCGCCAACTTTGCCGCCGAGGTGAAGAAGGCCTGCACGGACTGGGAGAACCTCGGCTACCTCACAGACGGCCTGCCCGCCGAGATTGCGGTGCAAATCGTCACCTTTGCCGCCGGCACGATGGAATGGCTCAAAGAAGAGAATTGAGCCGCTCAAGGCTTGTAGGCTCGTTCGCCAGAACGAGGGACCGCCCCCACTCTGGCGAGACTGTGTCAAAACTTTCTTGATGATGTCATACCTGGCGGCATCAAGGATGCATGGGCCAACACCTTCAGGGAGAGCAACGCGATCAAAACTGGCTTTTGCCGCCGAGCATTGAGGACTATGTCGCAGCGGACAACCCGGTGCGTGTCATGGAAGCCTTTGTCGAGGGGCTG
>JBILVU010000016.1:0-64018 GCA_044370285.1 Prosthecobacter sp. | reverse complement strand
TTCTCGATTCCAACTGCAAGCAGATGAACAAGTCGACGGTTGTGGGTTTTCTTGCTGAAGTTCTTGTTCGGGAAAAACTGATCTCCGACGGCCTTTTTGTTGAGCAGAAGGGCAATCAGGCAGGACATGACTTGGAGGTGCTCAATGGTCCAAAAATTGATGTGAAAGCGTGCACCATGAAATTCCACAAAAAAGCTGGCTGCAATCATTGGGGGTGGGCGCTGCTGAGTGAATCCAAGAAACGAAAGATCTCATTCACCCACCTGATCTGTGTCGCCTTTGAGCCTTCTTTGGAGGTGCGGAACTATTTTGTCGTTCGCGTCGGCAATCTGAATCATTTCCCTGCTGCAGAAGGACGTTTCAAGGGGGTCTTAAACACCTTCCACATCTATGATGCCACCCCTATTCTTCAGGAAGGGTCAGACCTGAAAAGGATTCATGATCAGTGCGATAAGGCTGTTCGTGACGGGTTTGCTATTCAAGTTCGACCATGTGAATCTCTTGCCGATAGGCTCCGCTAGACCGTGTGATTATGGTTGGTCGCCCTATCGACGTCATCTTCTGACCATTGACCTAGCTCCATTCGTTGCTGACATCTAGGCCGTGATCAGTTGCGTCTTCTGCGATCTGCTAGGGGCTCAGCATCAGGGTGAACGCCTTGTTGCAGGAAACAAACATGCCGCAGCGCTACGTGATGGATTTCCAGTCAGTGATGGACACACACTGATTGTTCCCCGGCGTCATTTGCAGTCTGTCTTTGAACTGGCCGGCGAAGAACAGCAGGACGTGTGGAACCTGGTCGCTGAAGTCAGGGATCGTCTGAGGTCGTCATTAAATCTGCCACCGGATGCATTCAACGTCGGCCCCAATGACGGACTGGATGCAGGGCAGACAGTGATGCACGCTCATGTTCACGTCATTCCCAGATACAAAGGGGACATGCCAGATCCTCGTGGTGGCATGAGCGAAGATCTAAAAATGAGAGCCGTGCATGACCCTGTGTTTGATTTTATCTTCGGGTGATCAGTCAACGTCCATCAATTGATCCAGGCGCTCTTCAACTTCGCCAGCCAGAGCATCAAGGAAGTCATGCTTCTCCTCCGGTGTCAAAGAAGCCAGCATCTCGTCCAGTTTGGTGGTGGTGGATTTGAGGAACTCTTTGGCAGCTTTGGTCATGATGGGTTTGCAGATGTTCCAGTGCTTCTTCCTGGGTGTCAAAGAAACCGTGAAGGCCTGTGTGAGGATCGAATATCGGTTCCAATTGAAGCTGGGTTTTGATCTGCCACCAACATCATGATCACCTTCTGAACAACTTCACTCCAGACGCCAAGAGCTGTGTTGATGCAGGCAAATCACTTCAAGAGCATTTGAGCGTCCCGAAATAAGTTCTCTTGTGGAACATTTATGCACTCAGCTGCCATTAAATCGGCGGTGATTGGGAGGCCGATTTCGCCTTCTCAAACCTCCGGGAATCTCGTCAACCGTGGCCGAACATGTTCTTAGTTTCGTTCTTACTTTTCGCCATTTGGCGCTGGAACCCTTGATTTATCAAGTGGAGGCGAGGGCGGGAATTGAACCCGCGCATACCGGTTTTGCAGACCAGTGCATTACCACTTTGCTACCTCGCCATTTCCTGTCCTGAAGGAAAGTGCGCCGATACTAGGCGCGAGGCTCCGGTGTGTCAAATGAAGCGGCTGAGGATGGGCCGAAGCTCCTCCACGGTGCCCGCAGGCCAGAGGGAGCGATCCGTCATGATGGCGGTGTCAAGGGCGCAGTGCTCAGGGGCATCTGGCAAAGCGGGGATTCGAGGAATGACGCGGGAGAGGATGGATTTGGCGGCGGAGACGTTCGCATGGAGGTGGGCGATGACGGATTCGGCTGTCACGGCCTCCTCCTCGACCTTCCAGCAATCGTAATCGGTGATCATCGCCAGCGTGGCGAGGGCGATCTCCGCCTCGCGGGCCAGCTTGGCCTCCGGCAGGTTCGTCATGCCGATGACATCGAAGCCGAGCTGGCGGTTCGCGTTCGATTCCGCCCGCGTGGAGAAGGCTGGCCCATCCATGCAGACGTAGGTGCCGCCGTTGTGGACGCGGAGGCCCAGGGCTTGGCTTTCCTCATGCAAAAGCGTGCGCAGGCCCGTGGAAATCGGATCGCCGAAGGCCACATGGGCCACGATGCCGCGCCCGAAGAAGGTGTGATGCTCACGGCGGCTCGTGCGATCGAAAAACTGGTCCGGCAGCAGCACATCACGCGGATGGTATTGCTCCTGCAGGCTGCCCACGGCTGTCACGGCAATGATCCAGCGCACGTTCAGGCTGCGCAGCGCCCAGATATTGGCCCGGTGATTCAGCTCGGTGGGCAGGAGGCGATGCCCTTTGCCATGCCGGGGCAGGAAAACGACCCGCCGACCGGCGAAATTACCCGCGATGAGCGTGTCGCTGGGCGGGCCAAAGGGCGTGGAGACGCTGATTTCCTCCCGGTTGGAGAATCCGTCGAGGTCGTAGAGGCCGGAGCCGCCGATGATGCCAATGGCAGGTGGAGAGTCAGTCATGCGGCGGCGAGAGTAAAAAGGCGGCGGCAAGGTTCAAACATCTCGTTGCTTGAAAAACCACCTTGGGATGAACATCGTATCAGAAAGGGCCGTCCGACGACGGTCGTTTTGACCATGAATTGATCCCATGAAGCTCCTGACACGCCTCGCCACCGCCGCCGCGCTGATGATGACCGCATCCTGCGCCATGCCTGATATGAATTCCTCTCCCGGAGCCTACTGCATCAAAACCCGCGATGGCCGTGAGGTGATGTGCAATGGCAAGCCCCTCCTCCAGGAAAGCACCGGCTATTACCGCTACCGCACCTTTGAAAAGCGTGATGGTGTGATCCGCCAGGACGACGTGGCCGCCATCGAGAAACGTAACGCGTGAGCACCTCACGCGATCTCGTGCTCGCCTCCGCGTCACCACGCCGGGCGGATCTGCTTCGCGAAGCGGGCATCACCTTCGAAATTCTCTCCACTGATGTCGAGGAGGCCCACGATGCCTCGCTGACGCCTGAACAGCTCACGGTGGAAAATGCCCGGCGAAAGGCTCTCGCGGGCTCGGCCATGCGTCCAGGTCATCTCGTGCTCGGGGCGGACACGCTCGTGTATGTTGATGGCGAGCCGCTGGCAAAGCCTGCGGATATGGAGGAGGCTCTTCGGATGGTTCGCCGGCTCTCGGGAAGGTCTCACGAAGTCTGCACCGGCGTCGTGCTCGCCCGCGATGGCAGCGTGGTGAGGGATTTTCATGTCATCACGCATGTCACCTTCAAGCCGCTGACGGACACCATCATCCGCGACTACCATTCGAAAGTGAACCCACTCGACAAAGCCGGTGCCTACGGCATCCAGGCGCATACCGAGATGCTGCTCGAACGCATGGACGGCTCCTTCACCAATGTCGTCGGCCTTCCTTTGGAGCGGCTGCTGGAGGTTCTTCAAAGCAACGCGTGACTTTTTCCGCCCAGCGAGGTTTCCTGCCGCCATGAAACCGCTTCTCGCCCTCGCTTTTGCCACCGCCACGCTTCAAGCCGCCGCGCCGACAGACTGGCCGCGCTTCCTCGGCCCCACCGGAGCGGCCGTCGTGACAGATTCAAAAGTCCCGCTGACCTGGAGCGACTCCGAAAACGTGGTCTGGAAGGCCGAGATGCCCGGCCCTGGCTCATCGAGCCCGATTGTGTTTGGCGACAAAGTCTTCGTCACCTGCTGGACCGGCTACGGCGATAAAGAAGGCGCGGATGACATGTCAAAGCTCACCCGCCATCTCCTCTGCCTCAGCAAGGCCGACGGCAAAATCCTCTGGGAAGCCAAGGTGCCCTCCGCTGCCGAGGAGGACCCATGGCGTGGCTATATCACCGAGCACGGCTACGCCACGCAGACCCCCGTCACCGATGGCGAGCGCGTGTATGTCTTCTTCGGCAAAACGGGAGCGCTGGCCTTTGACATGACTGGCAAGCAGCTCTGGCAGACCTCCTGCGGCACCAGTTCTGGCCGCACCCGCTGGGGCTCCGCCGCCAGCCCCATGCTCGTGGGTGATCTCGTCATCATCAATGCCAGCGATGAATCCCAGGCCATCATCGGCCTCGACAAAAAAACCGGCAAAATCGCGTGGAAAGCCGAGGGCGAATTCGGCATGGCCTACGGCACGCCGAATGTTTACACGCACGACGGCATCACCGATCTCGTCATCGCCGTGCCGCAGGAGCTTTGGGGCATGAATCCCGCCACCGGCAAGCTCCGCTGGTATGCGCAGCACGGCCTCACCGGCAATGTATCCCCCAGCCTCGTGCCCGATGGCGACAAAGCCTACCTCTTCGGCGGCTTTCCCTCCACGCGCAGCGTCGCCATCAAACTCGGCGGCCAGGGCGACACCTCTTCCAACGCCGTTTTGTGGGACAGCAACACCAGCAGCTACGTCCCCACACCCATCCTCAAAGACGGCCACCTCTACGTCATCAACGACCAGGGCTTCGCCACCTGCATCGACGCCAAAACCGGCAAGGACGTCTATCGCGAACGCGTCCTCATGGGCGCCCGCGGCGGCGGCAAACCCTTCTACGCGTCGCCCGTTCTTATCGGCGATAAACTCATCTGCGTCTCCCGCCGCAACGGTGCCTTCATCCTCGCCGCGAAACCGCAATACGAGATGATCCGCACCAACGAACTCTCCCTCGACACCACCCAATTCAACGCCACCCCCGCCGTCAGCGGTGATCAGCTCTTCCTCCGCAGCGAAAAGGCAGTGTATTGCATCGGGGCAAAGTGAATCTCACAAAAGCCCGCGCAGCGCCGCCGTGTTGGCCTTCGCATCAAAAAACGCCTCCACAGGCACTTGGAAGCCGAGGATAGCCTCGCTAACCAGAGTGCCGCTGCCGGACTTCATGCGCAGTTCGTAGCGTTCTCCAGCCAGCACATGCTGCTCGATCACCCCTTTCTCGGCGTCCACGATCCAGTATTCCTGCACGCCATGCGCCTCGTAGTCCTGGAATTTTACGCCGCGATCCCGCTCCTCGGTGCTTTCTGACAAGACCTCGACGATCAAATCAGGCACCGGAAACTTCATCGTGTCCTGTTTGAGCGTAGCGGCCTTGGCTGGGCCAAAAAACACGATGTCAGGCTCGTAGTCATTGCGTGGAAACACGACGAGGCACTTCTCGATCTTCACTTCGCCGAGGTTTTTCAAGCGGACATACGATCCAACTAGCGTCGCCACGTTGTAGGTCACATCCAGATGCTGGTTCCTCGCCGGGGAATGCAAAATGACCTCGCCATCAATGAACTCCACCTTCATCTCAGGCGTCATCTCCTCGTAAAACTTGTTTCGACGCTGCCGCTCGGCGGCCAGCATGCTCGACAAACGATCCACCACCTCCGGCAGGAAGGGAGAGGACTGGATCGGGGCCAGGAGTTCGGCAATCGGCGGCATGCGGCAGATCATAACCGCCCGCTCCGAATCGACAAGAGCCTTCCTTCCCCACTCTCACTCCACCCGCATGCGCTGCATGGGCACGCTCTGGCAGATGGCGAGGATGAGGTCCTGGAATTTGTGGCTAGTAGTCTCAGACTGCTTCAGCACGGCCAGCACGCCGGGTTTGTCACTGTATTCGAGGCCGCGGCCGAGGGCGTAGGTCATCAGATTTTCCGCGAGGTTCTTGGTGAACTGTCCGGCCATGTCACGGACGAGGATAGCACGCAGCTCGGCGAGGTCTTTGAAGGTCTGGCCGCGCACGAGGCTGCCGCTGGCATCGATGGGCTGCTTCTTTTCCTCCGTGCGCCAGCGGCCGATGGCGTCGTAGTTTTCAAAGGCGAAGCCCAGCGGATCGAGGAAGGCATGACAACCGGCGCACGAAGCATTGCTGCGATGCTCGGCGAACTGCTGGCGCAGCGTGAGATTGCCAAAACGCTCCTTCTTTTCATCGAGCGGAGCCACACCGCCCGGAGCGGGCGGCGGCGGGGTGCCGAGGATGTTTTCGAGCAGGAACTTCCCGCGCTTCACCGGCGAGGTGCGAGTGGGATTCGAGGTGACGAGCAGCAGGCTGCCCTGCGTGAGGATGCCGCCGCGTGGCGTGCCTTGCAGCGACACCTTCTGATACTTGTCTCCCTTCACGCCTTTGATGTCGTAGAAGCGGGCCAGCTTCTCATTGAGGAAGGTGTAATCGGCGGAGAGGAACTCGATCACCGGCAGATTTTGCGAGAGGAGATGGTTAAAGAAGGACTGCGTTTCCTTCTTCATCGAGGAGCTGATGCCGCCTTTGAATTCAGGAAAGCGCCGCGTATCCACATCCGCGATCTCCACATCGCGAAGCTGGAGCCATTGACCGGCAAAGTCATCCGCGAGGCTGTAAGCACGCCAATCTCCGAGCATGCGCTTCACCTCGGTGGCGAGGTTTTTGCGCAGTTCGCCCTTCGCGGCGAGTTGTAGCAGCTTGTCATCCGGTGGGGCGGACCAGATGAAATACGACAGGCGTGAAGCCAGCGAGTATTCATCGATCAACGCACTGCCATCCTTCACCTCGCCCGCAGGCTGCGGAGGTGCCCGGAAGAGGAATGACGGCGAAACCAGCATGCCACGCAGCACAAAGCCGAGCGCATCGAATGAACTCGCGCCTTCTTTGCGTGCTAGCTCGGCGATGCCGTTCCATTTCACCTTCTCCTCGTCCTTCATCGGGCGGCGAAAGAGCCGCGTGCCGAGCTTTTCGACGAGTTTGGGCAGTTCTGCCTCGGCGATGCCGCCCGGCGCATCCACCGGCCCGGCGATGGAAAGCTGATGCAGCCAGAAATTGCGATCCTGGCGGGTTTTCTCATCGTAAAAATCATTCAAGAACCACACCTGGATCTCGTGGCGGCCGGCAGGCAGCTCCACTTCCGCGTTGAACCATTGCGGAGCCTGATTCTTTGCGGTGACGGAAAAGGAACCCGCGTTTTTGCCGCCGAGACGCACGTCAAACTTCGCCGGTTCGCTGCCAGCCTGCTGAGCGCCGGCCTTGATGGTGAGGCGATACTTACCCGCCTTTTCGATCTCCAGCGGATGCTTCACAAAGCCGCTGCTAGCGAGGTAGATGGCACCGGTGTCGCGATTGCCATCACCTTCGCCGATTTGGAAATCCTCACCGCTGAGCTTCATCTCGGGATGACCAGCTGGTTTACCTTCGAGCAGCCACTGCACGAGCCGCGTGCCACGCGGCGGCAGCAGGCCGAAGGGGCCTTCGATGTCGATTTTATCCACCGCAAGATTGCGATCACGCTTCTCGGGATCGGGATTCGCACCATCATAAAAGTCGTTCAGGAACTTCACGGTCAGCTTGTGCTCGCCGCCGCTCAGACGGGCCTCGTGCGTGATCGTCTGCCAGGGGCCTTTTTCGCCGCGAAACCTCGCGGTGACATCAAACTGGCCCACTTCCTTGCCATCAATGCTGAAGGCGATCTTCGCGGCATCCGGCCCAGCCTGCGTGGCGGAGGCGCGAATCTTGAAAACATAGGTGCCCGTGGCTGGCGCGGAGAATTTCGTGGCCGCTTCCGATTCATCGTGAAACCAGCGCACGCCCTCATGCTCGCTCGACGTGCCTTTTTGGTTCCAAAACTTCTTCGCACCCAGTTCCACATCCAGCCGCTCCACCTCGGAGGTATCGAGAGCCTTTTCCGTGATCGCATTCGCGGCGCGAAGGTATTTCTCCATCAGCATCGGCGAAAGCGAGAGCACATCACCGATGTTGTCATACCCGTAGCCGGTGTCATCCGGCGGGAATTCGTTCGCGGGGCGGGAATCCACCAGCAGCAGATCGCGGATGGTGTTGTTGTATTCGGTGCGATTAAGCCGACGCCACGTCGCATGGCCCGGATCAGGCCGCGAGGGATCGAACCAAAACACCGCATCGTCGATCCAGGCCAGCATTTCATCACGCTCGGTGAGGGAAGGCTTGTCCTTCTTTTCCGGCGGCATCACATGCGTGGCGATCTGCTGGCGCACATGATCCCACTGCACCTTGTCCGAGAGCATGGCCTTGTAGTCTTTGAACTCATCGAGAACGAAGTCGCCTTTGTCGGTGCCGTCGCTGTGGCAGTCGTAGCAATACTTTTCTAGCAGCGGCAGGATGCGCTTTTGATAGGCCTCCTCGCCACGCGGCGGCGCAGCGGAAGCCGCGAAGGCAGGCAAAAGAAGAACGAACAGGGTTTTGGTCGTCATGAGAGGTTTTGGGGGGACGAGGAAACGTGGCTCGTCAGGCTGATTTCGCGATGATAAACTGAAACTTGGGCGCTGGTTCGCAGTTCCCGCACGCTCCAACGCCATTCATGCACGACGAAGCCTCCGCCAAACCTGCCTTCACGAGCCGCGTGGCTTCGTGGATCGACTGGGCCTTCGGTTTCGCCGCCGTGCTGGTGCTCGTGGCGGTGTGCTCCGTCATTCCGGGGCTCAATTTCCTGTCTTTGGGGTATTTGCTGCACGTCAGCGGTACGGTGGCGCGGACAGGACGGATGCGAGACGGCTTCATCGGCGTGCGCAAAGCCTCCGTCATCGGCAGCGTGGCCTCGGGCGCGTGGGTGGTGATGTGGCCCGCGAGGATCGCCGAGGGCTTTTGGCGTGATGCGGAGATCATCGCCGCCGGCAGCCGCATCGCAATGTTGTGGAAGGTAGGAGCTAGCGTGCTGTTTGTTTTGACGCTCATTCACATCGTGTTGGCTTGCCTGCGCGGTGGACGCTGGTGGCATTTTTTGTGGCCCGCACCCATCAAACTGCATCGCTGGCTAAAATCGGCGGATAGCCTCTCGCAGGTCAAACAGGCGCTGCAAACCTATGTGCTCGGTTTGCGGCTGCCATTCTACTTCTGGCTCGGCCTGCGTGGCTTCGCCGGAGCGCTGGCATGGCTAATCGTGCCAGCGGGCATCCTCTTTGCTGCCACACGGGCACCGGTGGGCGGCGCGGTGGCGCTTTCGTTGCTGGGCGGGCTTCTTCTGCTGCTCGTGGTGATGCATCTGCCCTTTCTCCAGGCACATTTGGCGCAGACGGAACGCTTCCAAGCCATTTTCGATATCCGCGAAGTGCGGCGGTTGTTCCTGCGCGCACCGCTGGCCTTTTGGTCCGCGTTATTTGTGACCGTGCTGCTGGCTATCCCGCTCTATGTGTTGAAGATCGAACTCACGCCCCGCGAGCTCGCCTGGCTACCGGCGCTGCTCTTTGTGCTCTTCATCTTCCCTGCCCGCCTGCTCACCGGCTGGGCGATGAACCGGGCGCAACGCCGCGAAGCACCCCGGCATTGGTTTTGGCGCTGGACCGCCCGCTTTGGCATCTTCCCCGTGGCACTCGCTTATGTGCTTGTCGTTTATGCCGCGCCTTACTTGAGCTGGAACGGTGCCTGGAGCCTGCTGGAGCAGCACGCCTTCCTCGTGCCAGCACCGCTGATGGCGCTCTGAACGCCGCCTCGCGGCTATCGTCTATTGTTTATCGTCTATTCCCGCCGAGCCGCGATCAGCTGTTTACCCGCTCAACGAATAGACAATAGCCGATAGACGATACCGCCCGCTCGGCTATCGTCCGTCTCATGGCTGCTCTCCCTCCCCTTCCCGGTGCTCCAAAGATACGCGTCAACTCGGCGCTCATCCTCGGCATCCTCATCGCCCTCATCGTTGTGGTGGGCCTTTTTTCGAGCTTTTACTCCGTCCCGGCGAACTCCGTGGCCGTGGTGCAGCGCTTTGGTGCCTATTTGAAAACCTCCGAACCCGGCCTGCACTTCAAGCTGCCCTGGGGCGTCGATTCGATCACCATCGTCGAAGTCGCCCGGCAGCAGAAGCTCGAATTCGGCTTTGCCACGCAAGGTGCCACCAACAACTATCAATACGCCGAGACCTACGAGGAGATGGAGCAGGAGAAGACGATGGTCACCGGTGATCTGAATACCGCGCTCATCGAATGGGTGGTGCAGTATACCATTTTCGAGCCCGAGAAGTATCTCTTCACCTTCCGTGATCCGCTGCAAACCCTGCGTGACCTCGCCGAGGCCGTGATGCGTGAGGTCGTGGGTGATCGCAGCGTGGATGAAGTGCTCACCGTGGGCCGCCAAGAGATCGAAATCAAAGCCGCCGAGCGCCTGCGCCAGCTCGTGACCACACTCAACATCGGCATCACCATTGACCAGATCCAACTCGGAAATGTGAACCCGCCGCGCAGCGTCGAAACGAGCTTCAGCGATGTAAACCGAGCGCAGCAGGAAAAAGAATCCTCTGTGAATCAGGCCAAGGCCGAATACTTCAAAGCTGTCCCGCGTGCTCGCGGCGAGGCCAAGCAGAAAATCAGCGCCGCCGAAGGCTACGCCAGCAAGCGCATCAACGAAGCCGAAGGCGATGCGAACCGCTTCCAGGCCCTCCTTACCGAGTTCAAGAAAGCGCCGGAGGTCACCAAGAAGCGCATGTACCTCGAAACCATGTCCGAGATCCTCCCCGGCGTGCCAGGCAAGGTCATTCTCGATGAAAAAGTGCCGCAGTTCCTGCCGCTCATGAACCTCAATCAGGCCAAGTAATTCCCGCCATGAAAGCCACACTCATCCTCATCGGCATCTTCGCCCTTTCCATTCTGCTCGGCTCCGGCTTTTACACCGTCGATATGACGGAGCAGGTCATCATCACCCAGTTCGGCATGCCTGTGGGCGAGCCCGTCACCGAGGCCGGTCTGCACTGGAAGACGCCCTTCATCCAAAGCGTGAACACCTTTGAAAAACGCGTCATGGAATGGGATGGCCCCTCGGCCAAAATGCCCACCAAAGACAAGGTCTTCATCGTCGTGGATACCTTTGGTCGCTGGCAGATCGACAACGTGCTCGTCTATTTCAAGAAGCTCCGTGATGAACGCACCGCCCTCAGCCGTCTCAATGACATCCTCGGCAGCGAGACGCGCAATGTGATCGCCCGGCATAACTTCATCGAAGCCGTGCGCACCACCAAGGATCGCGTCGTTTCGCCGGAGGCTCTCGCCATGAGCGCCGCCATGTCCACCCACACGAAAGATGCCGCTCCGCAAGGCCTACCGCCCATCACGAAAGGCCGCGTCATGCTGGAGGAGGAGATTTTCAAAAGCGCCGAATCGAAGGTGAAGGAATACGGCGTGAGACTCCTCGACGTGCGCTTCAAACGCATCGACTACGATGCCAGCGTCAGCGCCTCCATCTTCCAGCGCATGATGACGGAGCGCCAAAAGATCGCCGAGATGCATCGCAGCGAAGGCGCTGGCCAGGCCGCAGAAATCCTCGGCGAACGCGAACGCGATCTCGCCGAGATCGAATCCGAAGCCTACCGCACGGTGCAAGAAGTCGAAGGTGCCGCCGATGCCAAGGCCACCGAGATCTACGCGAAGGCCTATAACCAGTCACCCGAGGCCGTGCAGCTCTTTGAGTTCATCAAAACCATGGATGCCTACAAGAAGCTCATCACCACCGATACCCAGATGATCTTCACCACCGATAGCGACCTCTTCCGCTACCTCAAATCAGCCGATCCGCAGACTGCCCCCGCCTCGAAGCCCACCATCCCCGATGCGCTGAGCAAACTGCCCACGCTGCTCGAAGTGAAGTAAATGGCCTCCGCACGCTCCTTCTGCGCATGAGCGCCTCCTTCACCGGCCTGATCGAAACCGCCTGCATCCTCGCTCTCGCCGGAACCTGGCTGGCCAGCCTTGGTTCGCACCACTGGCTGCTCGATCTCTTTTCTCACTTCCGGCTGCAATACGTCGTCCTGTGCCTGCTGGTGATCGTTTTTGCGGTTTGGAAGCGGAAGAAGCTTTTGGGCCTCATCGCCGTCGTTTCACTGTTTTGGAATGCCTGGCCTGTTTTCCAAGCTCACCGCACCGGAGAGCCAGAAGAAGGCAAGCTCACGCTGATGACCTTCAATGTTTACTACCAGCACCAGCAGCCCAATCGCGTCATCGAGCATGTGCTGAAGGCGGATCCAGACATCGTGTGCCTGCTCGAAACCGACTCGAACTGGGCCAAACACCTCCAACCGCTTCGCGACAAGTATCCGCACCATGCCGAGGAACTCGAATACGGGGCCTTCGGCTTCGCCTGCTTCACACGGCTGCCCATGAAGAGCATGACAACGCGTTACTTTGCTCACGGCCTCTACCCAAGCCTCGTGATGGAATTGGAAGATGAAGGCAAACCTCTCACCGTCATCGCCACGCATCCCCCGCCGCCGATGAGTTCGCAAACTGCCGCCATCTGGCAAAAGCAGTTCGTCGAGATCGCGAAGTTCGCCTCGACCATCCCGCACGACCTCATCGTCGCTGGCGACCTCAACGCCACCCCGTGGTGCCACGGCATGCGCCTCCTCCAAACCGGCAGCGACCTCCGATTCCGCACCGCCGCCCCCGTCTGGCAACCCACCTGGGGCCTCAACCTCCCCATGATGATCCCCATCGACCACGTCCTCGTGAAAGGTGAACTCAGCATCATGCAGCACACCATCGGCCCCGATGTCGGATCGGATCATCGACCTGTTTTGGTCCGGTTGCTCCGGCTGGTGGAGCGCGACTGACGCAGCAAGGCTCGCTCCAAAAAGCCTCAGAACTTCCACCTGACCTCCAGATGGCTCGCGACCACTCTCCGCGCCCATGATCCCGATACTCATGGAAGGAGGCACAGATGCCTGACGAAGCCGTAGGCTGCCTTGTCGGATTTTTCCGCTGTCTTCTCGGCATGTTGGACTTTGTCACAGAACTCGGTTCAGCAGAGGTTTTTGGCTGGATCGGTAGATGGACACTCCGCGCACTCACTCTAGGACGCAGCAATCGCGATAGTAAAGATGCCTTGTGCGTGCTGATCGGCCTTTTGCTTGTCATTGCGCTGATAACAGCGGGCTTGTGGCTGTTTTGAGCCTGCGATGGCAAAAAAGCCGCGCTCAGGCCGTAGGTTCTCGCGACATGAACCTGCGTCCCCTCATCCTCCTCGCTGCCGCGCCTGCTTTCGCGGCGGATGCCCCGCGTCCGCTGAACTTCGCGAACGACATCGTGCCCATCCTCACCAAAGGCGGCTGCAACAGCGGCGGTTGTCATGGCAAAGCGGGCGGGCAGAACGGTTTCAAGCTCTCACTGCTCGGTTTTGAGCCGCAGGAGGACTATGAGCACATCGTCAAAGAAGCACGCGGTCGCCGTGTGTTTCCGGGATCGCCGCAGCAGAGCCTGCTTTTGACCAAAGGCACCGCTCAGCTCCCGCACGGCGGCGGCAAGAAGCTCGATCCGAACTCCGAAGACTACGCCGACCTCGTGCGCTGGATTCGCGAGGGCATGCCGTATGGCAAGGACAGCGATCCCAAGATGGCCAGTATCCGCGTGGAGCCACCGATGCTCACCATGCCGCTCAAAGGTGCCCAGCAGCTCAAGGTGACCGCGCATTACACCGACGGCTCGACCCGCGATGTGACGAAGCGGGCGCTTTACGAAGCGAACGAGAAAGCGATGGCCGAAACGAGCGAAACCGGCCTTGTGACCCTCTTTGACCTGCCCGGCGATGTCGCGGTGATGGTGCGCTATCAAGGCAAGGTGTCCACTTTCCGTGCGACGGTGCCGCTGGGTGCTCCGGTGGCCACTTTGCCGCCCGTGAGCAACTTCGTGGACGACCTCGTCTTCGCCAAACTGAAGACCATCGGCATTCCGCCCTCCGAAATCGCCGATGACGGCACTTTCATCCGCCGCGTCACGCTCGACATCGCAGGTCGCCTGCCGACCGCGCCGGAGATGAAGGACTTCATGGCCTCGAAGGACGCCAAGAAGCGCACGGCACTCGTTGATCGCCTGCTCGACAGCCCGGACTACGCGGAGTTCTTCGCCAACAAGTGGAGCTCGCTGCTTCGCAATCAGCGCACGCAGCCCGTCTATGCACGCGGCACCTATCTTTTCTGGCAGTGGATTCGCGACAGCATCGCGGACAACAAACCTTATGACCGCTTCGTGCGTGAAGTCGTCGCTGCAGCGGGCGACATCGACCACAGCCCGGCCGTGGCCTGGTATCGGCAGGTCAAAGAGCAGAAGCAGCAGATGGAGGACGTGGCGCAGCTCTTCCTCGGCACCCGCATGCAGTGTGCGCAGTGCCACCACCACCCCTTCGAGAAATGGAGCCAGCAGGACTACTATGGCTTCGCCGCCTTCTTCGCGAATGTGGCCCGCAAGCCCGGTGCCTTCACCGGCGAAGAAATGATCTACAACAAACGCGGCACCGCGCAGACCTTGAACATCCGCACGAAGCAGCCCGTGATGCCCACCAGCCTCGGCGGCAGCGCTTTGAAGCTCAAACCCGATCAGGACCCTCGTGTCTCGCTCGCCGAGTGGATGAGCGCCAAGGACAATCCCTTCTTCGCGCATACGCTGGTGAATCGTTACTGGAAGCACTTCTTCAACCGCGGCCTCGTCGAGCCTGAGGACGACATGCGCGAAACGAACCCACCGGTGAATCCCGAGCTGCTCAGCGCCCTCGCCGCCGACTTCATCAAGAGCGGCTACGACATGAAGAAGCTCATCCGCACCATCGTCACGAGCACGACTTACCAGCTCAGCGCCGTGCCGAACGCGCACAACGCCAAGGACCGCCAAAACTTCAGCCGCTACTACCCGAAACGCCTCAACGCCGAGGTGCTCTACGACGCCGTGAACACGCTGCTCGATGTGGAGAGCAACTTCGCCGGTCAAGCCCCCGGCACCCGCGCCGTCGCCCTGCCGGACAACAGCTACAACCAGAGCACCTACTTCCTCAGCGTCTTCGGCCGCCCGGATTCATCGAGCGCCTGCGAATGCGAACGCACCCAGGAAGCCAGCCTCGCGCAAAGCCTGCATTTGCTGAACGCCGCCGACATTCAGACCCAGCTCTCCCGTGGCAACGGTCGAGCTGACATGCTCACCAAAGATACCCGCCCCGATGACGACAAAATCACCGATTTGTATCACATCGCTCTCAGTCGCGACCCAAATGCCGACGAAGTGAAATTCGCCCGCGGCCACCTGGAGAAGAAAACCAAGTCCAAAACCGGCGACGAGGCCTTCAAGGGCAAGAAAGAGGCCTATGAAGACATCCTCTGGGCCTTGCTGAACACGAAGGAGTTTTTGTTCAATCATTGATCGCCGTCTCCAGCGGAGCGCGGACGCCCTCGTCCGCATTCATGAAATGGAAGAACTGAAAATGGAGGAACTGAAAACTGCAAAATGAACTACCACGACATGACTCGAAGCCATTCACCATTTTCCATTCTCCATTTACAGTTTGCCATTCTGCTGACTTTCGCTGCTCCAGCGTTCTCCCAAGCCACCTTTCCTTCACCGGTACTCACGAGCGTTTCACCTCTCGGCGGAAAGCCGGGAACGAGTGTGGAGCTGACGTTGCGAGGAACGGATCTTGATGGACCGAAGGCAATCTTGATCGGGGATCGCTCGATTCCGATCCCTTCGGTGACAAAGGCGGTGCTGGCGCTGCCGGCGGATTTGAAGCCGGGGCTGCATGACCTGCGTTTTGTCGGTCGATACGGCGTGAGCAACCCGCGGGTGTTCCAAGTGAGCAACCACACAAATGTCGAAAGCCCCGGCACGAATGCGAAGCCGGACAAGGCGCTGGCGGTGAAGGTCGGCGATGCGATTCAAGGCACCTTCAAGGCCACGACGCCGCAGTGGTTCAGCCTGGAGGCGAAGAAGGGCCAGACGATCACCGCGAGCTACGACGGGCACCGCTTTGACACGCGCACCGAGCTGCTGGGGGCGATCACGGATACGCAGGGCCGCGAGCTGGCCCGCATGAAGGCTGGCTTGCTCACTTTCACAGCTCCTGCGGATGGCAGCTACCGGCTGAGGCTGCATGAGCTGATGCACCGCACGGGAGATGATTATGCTTTTCGTGTGGTGCTGGGTGGTTCGGTGCCGCCGGTCGGACAGACCAGTCCGATCGGTCCGATCTCCATCGGTGGAACGGTGAAAGGCTCCTTCGCGGGCATCCACAGCTTTGATCTGCCTTTCAAAGCTGGGCAGCGTTTTGTCATCCAAGTGCTTTCGCATCAGCTCGGGCATGCGACGGACCCGCATCTGGTGATCGAGAACCTCAAAGCGGACGGCACCACCACGGCACAGGCGGAGGTGGCGGATGCGCCGGTGATCACGCCGCCTCCGGGGTCAAAATTAGAGAACCGTGACCCCTGCTATGCGTATGAAGCGAAGGCGGACGGCACCTTCCGCATCATGCTGAACGACAACTTTGCCACGGCACTGCCATTTGAACTGCGCATCAGCGAAAAGGCGGAGAACAGGGTCATCGCGCTCAACAGCTCGCTACCGAAAGCGGCGAACGCGAAGAATGCCGAGATCGGTTACGCCAATGTCCTGCGTGGCGGCATTCATGCACTGGAAGTGGTGGCGATGAATCGCAATTCACTGAGCGAGGCCATCGAGTTGAAGGCGGAGAAGCTACCTGCAGGCCTGACGAGCCTCGGCGGCTTCATCGGCAAAGGGCAATCTCTCGGCTACATCGCCTTTCAAGCGGCGGCGGATGCTCCGACAGGTGCGAGTGTCGTCAGCAGCGTGCCAGAATCGGCCTGTGTGAGCTTTGCCGTCGCAGACGCTGCTCGTGACAATGTCCTCATCCGCCGCAGCGGCCCGCCAGCATTCGGCGTGAGCAGTTTGAGCACGCCAGCGCTGATCGTGACGGAGAAGACGGACATCCTCGAAGTGCCTGCGGATGGAAAACTGGAGATTCCGCTCCAAGTCACACGCCATACTGAATTCAGCGACGCCATCAAGCTCAAGGCCCTCGGCCTCATCGACCCAGCGAAGGCGCCCGAGGCGGACATCCCGGCAAAAGCGGTCACAGGTAAATTCACGCTCGATGTGAAGGCACTGAAGCTCGCTCCAGGCGAATACGGCTTCATCCTCCAAGGCCCGGCGAAGATGAAAGTGCGCCGAAACCTCGAAGAATTGGCCGAGGCAGAGAAAAAGGCCAAAGAGGCCACGGAAGCGCTCGCAAAGGCCAAAGCCGACAAATCACCGAAAGCTGCTGAACTCGTGAAAACCGCCGAAAAGGCCAAAACGGAAGCTGACAAGGCCGTGAAGGATCTAACGACAAAGGCCGCGCCCAAAGACGCGACCTTCATCGTGTGGTCCAATCCCATCCGGGTGCGGGTGGTGGCCAAGAAATAAGCGGGCTCAGGCCAGTTTGAGCTCAGGACGAGCTTCGATGGCCTTGCTGAGGCCAGGCCAGCCGCCGGGGCGCTGGGTCTGGAACATCGTGAGGTAAAGAGCGACATGCTTCGCCGGATGGGCGGCGACGAGAGCGGCGACGGCGGCTTCGGCCTTGTCGTCGGCGATTTCGGCCGGCAGCTCGGTGATCTCGCCTTTGCCATCGTGGGCGATGCCGACGCCATCGAGGAAGGTGGTGAGCATGTCCGCCTTGCCTTTGAGGAGCCAGATTTGGAAGATCTGCTCGGTGACGCCTTCATTGGTGCGGAGGCGGAGCTGATCGAGGAGCCAGGCACCCTGCTTTTCCTTCGATTTCTCGTAGATGAAGGAGGGACGCAGTTTGCGCTGCGGGGCGAGGGTGTTGATGATGGCCTTGTAGGCGGGACGCTGGTCGTCCTGCATGTAGCGCATGAGCTGCATCTGCATTTCGGGGCCGATGGCGGAGAGAATCTGGTTGGGTGTCATGGGAAAGGCGGCCCGGTGAGTACCATGCGGGCGGGAGAGAGGCAAGATGGGGAATGATGAAGACGAAAAATAGGAGCCGACCTTTTGAGGGGTCGGCTCCGTGGAGGGGATGAGGCCAAGCGGGGCAGACAGGAGTGTCTGCCTCACGGGTTAGCTGATGGTGGGCAGCTCGAATCCGGCGGCGTAGTCGTCAGTAGCGAGCTTGTTGGCCTCGGCGGCAAACTCACCGGTGAACTTCTCGGTGGCAGGATCGAAGTCGAGCCATGGGCCGACGCTGATTTTTTCAGCGGCGAGGTCGATCTTGTTGGCTTCGAGGTTGGCGATGAAGTCGGCGAGGGTTTCCTGGCCGGCCTTGTCAGCAGCGAGACGTTCCTGCACCTCAGCGTTGCTCATGGCTTTGCCGAGACGGTAGGAGACGTTGGCGAGCTGGGCGAGCGCGGCGGCGTGGTAACCGTGGGCGACGTGGAGGTTGCTGTTCACCAGCTTGCCGGCGCGGACACTGTCGATGAAGTTCTTCATGTGGTCTTTGCCTTCATCGAAGTTTTCAAACTTGGTGAGGGTCTGGCCTTCGTTGTCGTAGGCCTTGGACTCGGCGACGAAGCCGCCTTCGCAATGGATGACATTGCCGATGCGGGGTGCGCCGGTCTTGCCGTTGATGCGGAAGACGGGCTCGTAGCCCTTGGCCCAGTTCATGTCCTTCATGGGAAGGCCGCGGTTGTCGAAGAGCATCGGGGCACCTTCGGCCCACTGGTAGAAGGCGAGCTGGTTGTTGGCGGATTCGCCATCGTCATCGTAGCCCCAGCGGCCGCCGAAGCTCATGACGCGCTTCGGAAGGAGATCCGGGTTGCCGAGGCCCCAGCGGGCGACGTCGAGCTGATGTGGCCCTTGGTTGCCGATGTCGCCATTGCCGTAGGCCCACTGCCAATGCCAATCGTAGTGCATCTGCTCACGCTGCACGGGCATGACGGGACGAGGGGCGGACCAGAGTTTGTAATCGAGATCGACGATCTGTGGCTTGCCGCCGGTATCGCGGAAGGTGCCAGCGATGCGGCCTGCGGCATCGGGCTGGGTAGGGGCGGCGACTTTGCCGATGGATTTGCGGGCTTTGAAATTGATGCCACGGGAGAGCTGGACTTTGCCGATGGCTCCGGACTTGATGTAGTCCATGGCGGCCTGCCAGCCAGGGGAGGAGCGGCGCTGCATGCCGTGCTGGACGACCTGACCCTTCTTTCCGACGATGGCGGCGGCTTCGACGAGCTTGCGACCTTCCCACATGTTGTGGCAGACGGGCTTCTCGACGTAAACGTGCTTGCCATTGGCGATCGCGGTCATGGCGATGAGCGTGTGGCTGTGGTTCGGCGTGGCGATGGTGACGGCGTCGATTTCCTTGTCAGCGCAGCACTCACGGAAGTCGCTGTATTGCTTCACGGTGATGTTTTTCTTGGCGAGAGCGGCGACGTGCTTTTCCATCACCTTGTTGTCCACATCGCAGAGGGCGACGATGCGAACGCCTTTGATGCCGAGGAGGCTGGAGATGTGACCTGCACCACGAGCATTGAAGCCGATGACGGCGACGCGAACGTCGTCATTGGCGCCGATGGGGGCGGAGTAGGAGGGAAGGACGGCGAGGCTGGCCGCGCCAGCAACAGTGCTGCGAACGAAGGTGCGGCGGGTGGTTTGGGTGGTGTTCATGATGGTGAGAGCGAGGTTAAACGAGGGAAATGGACGGTTTTCGCGAGTTGTGTGCTGAAAGTGCAAAACGCCCCGCTAGAGCCAGCGGAGCGTTTTGGACTGAAAATGGGAAACTGGGAACTGAAAACCGTACACCGGGCCTTATTTCCGGCGGCGGCGGATCATGAGGCCAAACAGACCGAGCATGAGGAGAAGGGCTCGGGAAGGCTCTGGAACGACGACGACCGAGATCAAACCCGAGGTGAAGAGAGCGCTGTAATCCCAGCTAAACCCAGGATCGAGAGTAGGGGCAACGACGGAGTTGAAACCGTTGGTGCCCTGAACCGGGGCTGAGCCAGCGGCGACGCCGACCCAATCGAAGATCTTCCACGAGTCGCCAGCGACGAAGGAGGTAGCCGTGAGGCCCGTGGTGATGGTCAGGGTGCTGGCACCACCGAAGACGACGTTGGACCAGTTTGGCGCATTGACGACGACCTGATCGGCAGCCGTGTTGCCGTTCGGAGTGCCCGTGCCGCCACCCGTGAAGAGCTGGAAAAGGGTGGAGCCGTTCATGGCTAGGGCACCGGTGCCCCCTACGGTGAGAGCCAAAGCGGTACCGCTGGAAGCCGCAGGCAGGCCTGCATCGAGGGTGCCATCAATGGTGATGTTGTTGTTCGAGCCTGCAATGATGGAGCCAGTGCCGCCGAGAGTGCCTGCGGCGGCAACGCTGACAGCACCCGTGCCAGTGGCAGAGCCGGTGGTATTGGTGGCGAGGAGGGTGCCATCCGTGACGGAGGTGCCGCCGGTGTAGGTATTGCCATTGCCCATGCTGAGGGCGCCTGCGGTGGACTTGGTGAGCAGGCCGCCGCCGTTGAGTTCGGCAAGGCCGGTGATGGTATTCGTGCCTGACTGGGCCTGGAGGGTGATCGGAGCACCAGCTGTGCCGATGCTATTGCCATTCATGTTCAGCGAGCCGCCGTTCACGGTGATGGTGGCTGTTTCCGTGCCTGCACCACCGGTGCGGACGATGTTGCCGGTAGCCGAGAGAGTGCCGCCAGTGAGATTGATATTGGAGATGGCGGTGCGGCTTGCGGCGGCGTTGGCCATATTGATGGCAGTGCCTGAACCGGTGCCGATATTCACCGTTCCACCCGTGATGACCAAGTTGGAGGTCACGGTGCCGCCTGCGGAGGTGTTCACGGCCATGTTAACGGTGCCGATGGTCGTCGTAGGCGAGCCGGGAGCGGCGCTGTCACCGAGGGTGACGGTGGCGGTGGCATCGCCCGTGCCTGCGCCAGTGCGAGAGGCCATGTTAAGCGTGGTGACAGCCAGCGTGCCCTGATCAAAAGTGAAGTTGGTGGTGGTGCTTCCCGTGCTGGCGGCACGGGAAGCCATGACCATGTTTGTGGCGGAGATGTCCGCGGTGTGACCGGCCAGATTGACCGTGGCATCCATGTTGGCGGTCGTGGCACCGGTGGAGTTCACCATGTTGAAATTGGCAACGGGGGTGCTTCCTCCCGCTGAGCCACGGATGACGACGGAGCCGGTGGTATCCCCCGCATCGAAATTCACCGTGCCACTGGAGCGGATGCCGGTGCCGGCGGAACCGACGTTGACCGTGTCCGCATTGAGGGTGTTCACCCCGGAACCCAGGGTAAGCGTGTGATTGTTGCCGAAGCCGCTGCCGTCACCCACGCGGATGCTGGCGGCAGTGATCGCGCTCGTAACCGCGAGTTTCATGGTGGAAGGCGCCGGGGTGCCGCTCGTCGTGTTGGCATCACCAATACGGAAAGTGCCGGCACCGAGGTTAGCGGTGAAGGAACTGAGGCCGCTGAAGTCCACCGTGGAGGTGTTTTCATTCGTGCCGCCTGTGGCACCGCCGACCTGGAAGTTGGCACCGGCGCTATTCACGACCATCGAACCTGCGCCAGCGGCGGTGAGGAGTGTGGTGGAGGCATCCACATTGGCACCCAGCGTGACAGCTCCATTGACCGTGAGCGTTTTGCCGCTCCCGATCAGGATGCTGTTGGTGACGGTGGCGCTATTTGTCGTGGAGGTGAGGCCGGCGACGGTCTGACTGGTGTTCGTGAGGTCCAGCGTTCCTGCGGTGGTGCCGGAGCCCATGCGGACGATGGTGGCGGAAGGCAGGGCATTGTCGAGCATCGGGCGCAAGATGCCTTCATCGACGTTGGTGCCACCGGTGTAGGTGTTGAGGGCGGTTAGTTCCCAAGTGGCAGTTCCGGCTTTTGTGAGGGTAACAGGCCCCGCACGGTCCTCGACAAGGCCGATCTGGTTGTTGATGCCTGGGGCGGCAGTGCCGGACAGGGTGAGCGATTTGGCTCCGCCATTCACGGCAAAGCCTCCGCCGGTGAGCACGAGAGCACCGGTGCCATTGGCATTGATGGTGCCGCCACCCGTGGAGCCATTCAGGCCCATGGGGCGGTTCGAGGTCTCACCAGCACCCGTGTAGGTGATGGCACCCGTTGTGGTGCCGCTGCCGAGGCGAACCGTGGCAGTGAAGGCATCCGGCTGAGCTCCAAGAGGGCTGGAGAGGTCTCCGACATTGCCGATGGAGGCCACGGAGATCGCACCGGCCTGGATTTCGACCGGTCCGGTGAAGGAATTGGCCCCCGAGAGAGTGACGGTGTTTGTCTGGGCTTTGAGGACACCTCCCGAACCGGCAAGAATGACCGGAATATCCGTGTCACCCGTGTGGTTGAGGAAGAAGCCGACATTGGAGGTGATGGTGCCGGTGCCAGTGATGATCGGGCTGGCTCCGCCAGTGGTGACGAGGCCGACGGAGATGCTATTGGCCCCGAGGTCAAGTGTGCCACCGCCGTTGACGTTGAGCGGGCCGCTGCTGATGGCGTTGTTGATGCCGATGCCGAGGATACCGCCATTCACATTGGTGGCTCCGGTGTAGGTGCTGGCGGCATTGAGCGTGAGGGTGCCGAGGCCGGTTTTGGTGAGCGCTCCGGGGCCGGAGCCGACACTGCCCGCGAGGGCGAGGCTCACACCATTGGTGTCAATCGTGCCACCACCGATCTGGAGGATGATGGAGCGGGAGGAAATGTCATCGGTCAGCGTGGAGCCGAAGCGCAAGGTGCCTCCGGCGAGCACGAGATTACCGGTGTTGCCACCAATGTTGTCTAGATCGCCGATCTCGATGGCACCTTCGTTGATGACGGTGCGGGAGGCACCGCCGCCTGCTGTGTTCACGGCGCTTAGCACGAGGGTGCCGCGGCCGGATTTAACGATGTGCGCCGCCGTGGTGAGCGGAGAGGCGATGGTGACCGCGAGGGTGGGCGTGGTGACGGCCGCCGAAGGATTGACGACACTGATCACATACTCGCCAGTGGTTCCGATGGCGATGCCGCTGTCAAAACCGGTCACATTGACGGTGTGGGAGGAGGAGGCGGCCGCAGTGGGATTCAGCGTGAAGAGGAAGGCCCCGCTGGTGTTGGTCAGCGTTTGCCCGGCTCCATTGCCCGCGACGTTGAGTGCGCTGGCAGCCGTGCTGTCATTGTGGATGATGAGCGAGTTCAGGGTGATGCCCGCCAGGCCGGTGGCATCCGCGATGAGGGACTCACGCACGTTGTCCGTGGCGGCGGCGGCACCGTAGGTGGCATACTCGGCTGCTAGCAAAAGCGGCACAAAACCACGACCAGCCACATAGGTGACGAAGGTGTTCCCCATGTTGGCATCGGCCACAGCGGCAGAGAGGTTTTCACCGACGGCCCATGGCACGATGCTGACGTTTTTGAGAGTGGTGCCAGGAGCGGCGCCGCCACCTACGAGATTGCCAGCTGCCGCGATCCAGGCGGTTTCATTGACGGTGGTGCCGATGCGGAACTGGTTGCGATCACCTGTGGTGAGACCGAGGGCACGACCACGGACGTTGACAGTGGCATTGTTGGAACGGGTAAAGTTATCCGCGATGACGGCGGCGACACCGGTGGTGCCGGAAGCCTCACCAGTGAGCCAGTTGTTACCTGAGGCAAAGTTCAGGCTGCCGATGGTTTCGCTGGTGGTGGCATTCTGATTGGTGCGAATGGCGAGGCCGCGAGGACGGACCTCGCCGGAGAAGGTGCCGCTAGCAGAATTCAGGGTGATGGGAGTCGAATCCAGCACGCGGGCACCGCTGCGGGTGGTGCCATTGTTATCAAAGAGCAGGTTGCCCTGGCCGTTCACCGCGATCGAGGAGGCATTGATCTGGCCGATGCCGGTGAGTTGGAAGAGGCTGTTGTTCACCACGATGGAACCGGTGAAACCGGTGCTGATGTTGGAGAATGCTTGATTGAAAGGCCCCTCTTTGACGATGGTACCCGATCCCGTGAGCATCCCGGCGTAGGTGCTAGCTGCAGTGGTGGTATTCAGTGTGAGAGTGTTACCACCGATGGCCACGGTGGCAAGGGCCTCAAGACCTGTGGTGGCACTGCCCCCGGCAAGGCGGCCGATGGTTTCGTTGTTAAGAATCGCCAGGCTATTCACGCGGTCGTCAGCGAGGGTGACGAGGGAAGTGTCCCCAATGGCATTGCCTCCGGAGGCCTGGACTGTGCCTCCCTGGATCTGCAACTGACCCGTCGAGTTATTCACGCCGGAGAGCTTCACTAGGCCATTGCCCGTCTTGGTGATGCCGGTGTTGCTTCCGATGGCGGAGGAAATCTCCAACGGGCGGCTGCTGTCGTGGGTGACGATGATCTCAGCGACACCGGAAGTGAGCGTACCACCCAAAATTGATGGCGAGCCTGAGGTGACTTGATCGGTGAGCAGCACACCACCGCTGGCAATGCTCAGGATACCGGCAGGAGCGAGGTTGACGGCCGTTCCAGCAGCGGCATTGAAGCGCAGGCTGTTGATCGCAGAAGTGGCAGCGATCGACCCCGTGAATCCCGTGGTGTCGTCGGTCACATGATCCACCGGAAGCCAGGTGGTCACATCGTTTTTCACCGTGGAGGCCATGGCGACGATCTGGTTGGAGACGTTCCGGGTGGCAAACCAGGTGCCCGTGGCGTCTTTCACCGTGGCAAACGCACTTGTGCCGACGAGGCCGTGGGTTCCATTGCCGGTGGTGGTGGTCACAGCGGTGTCAGCACCGAGGTTGAGGCGCAAGGTGCCCGCGCTGGTTGCACGGGTGATGCCTGCGAGGGTGAGTGTAGCTGTCTGGCCTGCGCCGCCGGCATTCATGTTGATGGTGTTGGCACCACCATTGGCCAGGGTGAGTCCATTCACCGCCTGGGTGGTAGGAGCAGCGGCGTTGCCGTTGATGGTGACTGCACCGCCACGGAGATCGAGGGCCGCCACGGCGCTGATTTTGTTATTGTTCTGCGTCGTGTAGTCGAGGATCAGATTCCCTGAGTCGATGCGGGTGGCTGCCACGGTGCCGGTGAGGCCGCTGTTGTCGCCGCTGAGCGTGACATCGCCCAAACCCTGTTTGAGAATCGTCGAGACCCCACCAAGTTTTGCTGATACCACCCCGCGGAAGAGGCGGAAGCCAGTATTGTAGTCTGTGGCCGTGCTGGTGCCGGTGATGACGCCGGTCGTGCCAGAGACGTTGCCATCAAATCCAGTGGCAATCCCGCCCATATCGAGACGGGGCAGGCTGATGTTGAAGGCACCCACGTTGATGAAACCGGTGCCAGCAGTGGTGCCATCTCCAGCGAGCATGCCATCGATCAGATTGGCGTTGTTCACGCCGTTGACATCGTTTGCATTGATGTTCACTACGGCTCCGCCACGAACGAAAATGAAGCTGCTGGTGCCTGCCGGATTATTCGCGGCCCAAACACCCGCTGTGTTGAGGTTGAGAATCGTGCCCGGGTTGCTGACGACGATGTCGTCATTCAGGCTGAAAACCATGTTTTGGAGGTTCACGACACCACCCGTGATGAGAAGATCGTCCGCGATGGTCGCATTCGCGGTGCTGATAGTCCAAGTGCCGGAGGAGACATTGAGATCCGCTGTGGCAGCTCCTGCCGGCTGGGTGATTCCGCCGGTGATGAAGCCCTCGCCAGGACCGGTGAGAGTGAGAGCGTTGTCCACCGCCTGGGTGATGGCCCCGGAGTAGGTGATGGTAGCTCCAGATGTGCCGTTGGCATTCAGGGTGGGACTGCCGTTAGTCGTGATCGGGCGGTTGGTGCTCTGAGAGGTGCCGCCGATGAAGGACAGGGTACCGGTGCCGAGGGTGAAGGCATTGCCTTGGCCGAGATTGCTGGCCGCGCCACCCGCATCCGTGACGGTGGAGAACTGCAAAGTGCCTTCTCCCAGCGTGAGGTTACCCGTGAAGGTATTAGCCGCCGTGGGGCGGAAGGTCTGATTCGTGGTGCCCCAGCCTCCGAGGTCGTCATTGACGGCCAGGGCGCGTGCGCCGCCCACTTCACTGATCACGCTGGAGACGACGAGGACCGCACCCGTAGCGCCACCCACGGAAATGCTGGCATCACCATTGAGTACGATACCACCTGTGAAATCCGCCGGAGTGTTGAGCCCATCCGAGAGGAAAACGCGAGCACCAGATGCAGCTCCGAGATTAAGCGGGGAGGTTATATTGACCGTGAAGGGTGCTGTGACCGTCGCGGAAACGTTGTCCACTCCGATTTCGCCGATGGCACCGTCTGCGTAAGTGATGGGGTTGGCGATGTTCCAGGTGGCGCTGTTCGTGCCTTGGAGAGTGATGCGGCCAAAGGGATTGAAGGTGATGGCACCGGTGCCGAGACCATCGGCATTGTTGGTGGTCACCGTGCCGCGCTGCATGAGGAGACCACCGCTCCAGCCAGAGTTCACCCCATTAAGGGCGAGCGTACCGGTCAACTGGTTACCTGTAGAAGCCGTGGTGATAGAGTTCACGGTGAGCTTGCCCGTTCCACTCACCACGCCTGGCAAGGTGATGTTGCGGGCATTATTGAGAGTGTTCGGGTCGAGCATGTTCACGCTAGAGTCCGCTGAGACGTTGACCGTGCCGCTGTAGGTATGTGCGTTGCCTGCGGCGGAAAGTGTCCCGCCAGCGAGGGTAAGATTGTTTGAAACGGTGGTCGATGTGCCGTTGGCGAGGTAGAAGGTGCCGCTGTTTACAGTGACTGGCGTGCCTGCACCCGGAGTTGCGACGATGCCGCCAAGCACTGTGCCTGCACCGATCTCAAACAAACCGTCATTCACCGTGACTGCGGCACCTGTGTAGGTGCCTGTTCCGCTGACGGCCACACGACCAGCCCCGGCCTTCGTAATAGAACCAGAGCCGCTCAAGCCTCCTGAAATAACAACCGAGGATCTAGCCCCCAAGGTGGTATTGGTTCCCACAGCCGTGGTGTTAGCGGAGAGCACAAAGTTCGTGCCATCGGTGATAGAAGCCACCGTAGCGCCGGCAGGAATCCCAGGCCCAATCACAGGCATCCCAACAACGAGCCCTGTCGTGCTGGTGACGCTGATCGCGGTGCTGCCAGTGGCGTAATTCGCGTTGGTCAGCGAAAAACTGTCTGCCACCGTCCAAGTCTGCGCCGAACCAGCAGTGAAGGGGGCGCTGATGGTCACCAGAGGAGTCGCACCCGTTTTCAGCTCGATGCCGTCCGTGGCAAGTGTGGGCTGGATGGTGAGACGATTGGTGGCGACTGCACCAGGAGCGATCGTGAGGGCGGTGGGGTTAACCGTGGCCGTCTCGATGATGAGGTTGTTCACTCGGAAACTCTGCTCCAGCGTCGTGGTGAGCGGGGTGACGGTGGCGCTGTTCGCTTGGAAGACCACGGTGGTGCCAGCTCCCGGCACGGTGTTGGAAACGAGCGTGCCAGCTTTGTCCGTGGACCAGTTCACGCCATTGGAGGAGCCATCGACGGTGTTCCACTGGGTGGTGCCGGTAGGACCAGGGAGGCCCGCCCCCGTCCAGAACATGTTTCCGAGCACGGCGGTGCCCACGGTGAGCTTAATAGAAGTGTCCGTCACCACGAGGGACGAGCCTGTGTAGCCGCCGATGGGGCCGAGCGTATAGGCGACACCGCCACTATTCAGACCACTAGGAGCGACCAGGAGGTCATAGGTGGCACCAGGAGTCAATCCGGCATCACGGATGTTCAGCAGGATGGAATTGGCTACGGTGGCAGCCGTCGAAGTGGTGAAGGTATCGGAACCCAGATCACCTGCGTCGAGTTCGAGGGTGGCGATGCCAGCGCCAGCGCCGAGATTGAGGCTCACCAAGTTTGCCAGCGGCGTGCCCACACCATCCTGAAGGTTCAGCAGGGAGCCGCCGATCACCTGAATGGATGTCATGTCAGCCGGTGAGGTGAGGCCGCCAGTAAGCTTGAGTCCGCCACCCTGTACGTTGATGCTGGTGAGGCTAGCCGGGCCAGCAAAAGTAGCTGTCCCGGTGCCGATCTTACCAAGAGCTAGCCCCCCGCCGCCGGTGCGGGTGATGCTGCCATTGAACTGTACCGTCTGATTATTGCCACCGACAGTCAGCCCGGAGGCGGTTGCCGAGCTGTTGTTGATGATCATCGTGCCCGCCGAAGTGGCTGTGAGGCCGTTGATAGTCTCTGTGTTGCCGTTGAGGTCCAACGTGGCTGTAACACCGACCGCAGGGTTCATGGTGATGTTGCCGGCTTTGGGGTCGAACAAAAGTTGAGCCCCCACTGCAAGGGTTTGGGCAGCGCTCGCCGTGAAGGTCGTGGGGCTGTCCACACTCACCACTGTGGCAGCTGCTGTACCACCCGTGAATACCTGACCTGGGACCAGACCCGCCGTGTCCGCCACCGTCACCGTCGTGGATGCCGTGGAGACAGCCGTGGTGAGAGTGTTCGCCACCGCACCATGCGGAATGACCTCGGTGTTGCCCAACCGGAAAGTGCCAGACGAAAAGGTGATCGAACCGCCGTTAAGATCTGAGGCCGTGCCGCCCAGCGTAAGGCTGCCGGTACCAGCGTAGATCAGGTTGAGATTAAAATTGGTGCTCGTCGTGATGTCACCCGTGATGATGGTATCACCGCTGCCATTGATCGTTAGATTGCGTGCCGCCGTGATGCCAGCATTGACCACACTGGTGCCGATCGTCAGTGTCTTACCCGTCACGATGTTGTTGGTAAACGCCGTGTTATTGGCTGCCGCCGCATTGTTAAAGGTGCCGTTGAGCGTCACCGAGTAGTCACCCACAAAGGCAGGCGTGGTGTTATTGGCCAGTGTCACCGCATTGGTCAAGATACGGTCCGTGCCAAAGGCAAACAAACTGCCGTTGCTCAAAATCAATGTGCCAGCGCCAGCGGCGGCATCATTACCCAAGCCAAGGGCCCCCGCGCTCACCGTCGTGCTGCCGGTGAAGGTGTTCGCTCCGCTGAGGATCCACGACGCACCTCCGTCCACAGTGATCCCGAGCGCCCCGCCATTGTCAGCCAGATCGGAAGTGATGGAGTTGCCTGCCGTGCTGCTGCCGCGCAGGAAGAGTGTCCGCGCCCCCGCCGCCATCGTGTTATCTAGATTCGTAATAATCAGTGCCCCCGTGCCGCTGGCGTGAATCTGGTTGCTGGCCGTCGTCACATTCATGCGGATCATGCGGTCCGTGGTTTCACCGGTGCCCACATACTCCAAAACGCCGGCTCCCGTGGTGCCGTTGCCCAGATTCAATGATCCGGTCGTGGTGTTCCCAGCCGTGCTATCACCCACGCTGGTGGCTCCGGCAGAAGTGCTGTTGCCCAGAGAGGTTACCGTCAGGGTACCAGCGGTCACCGTCGTGTTGCCAGTGTAGGTGTTGGCACCAAAGAGCTGGAGGATGCCTGTGCCTGCCTTACTCACCCCGGAAGTACCTGTGCCGCTGAGCACCCCAGTGATCGTGGCGAAGTCAGCCCCAGTGTTGCCATTGTCATCGACCTGTATCGTGCGCACCGCGCCGTTGAGGTCGATCGCGTTGCGCACCTCCACTTCGGAGGTGGAGAGGGCGTTGTTGAGCACAAAAGCCCCAGTCGAGGTGCCCGTGGTACCCATAAAGCCGCCGCTACCCCATACCAACGGGGCCTCCGTGCCTACGCCACCGAGGGCCACTACCAGCTTGCCACCGGCCGCTGAAAAGCCGACCGCCGCCGTGGTGGCTGTCGTGGCTCCCAGAGTGATCGTGCCCGTACCTGCCACCGGGGTAGCGGCAATATTACGCGTGAAGTTTCCACTAGTCTGGAAGATACCGCCACCCGTGGTGCCAGCAGCCAGCAGGAGCGGGCTCGTGGCAGAAAGGCCTGCACCGTCAACGGCTTGAAGAACACCGCCTGCCGTGGTTCCCGTGCCGATGGCGGTGATACCGGTGTAATTGTTGCTGCCGGTCAACACCCAGGTGCCCGCGCCAATCTTCGTGACCGCTGTGGGCAGGGCCGCATTATCCGTGATCTGCGGAGCGAAAACGTTGTCCGCTGTCGAAGAGCCGCCCAGGGTGAGCGTCTGGCCCACCGTGGCCCCGACTCCAAAAGCGATGGCACCCGTGTTGGTGAAAGTAATAGGTGCGTTGGTCGCCGAGGAGTTGGCGATCTGGCCGCCGCCGCCGATCGTGCCGCTGTTGAGGGTAAACAGACGGTCTGTCGAGGCTGGAAGAGTCCCGGTATAGTTCAGACCACCCGTGGATGTAGCCGAAAACACCAAGCTGGCCGCGTTGGCAGCCGTATTGCCACGGCCGATGCCGCTGGCGGTGCCGATGTTGGCGAGGTTGGGCGTGGAAATGAGGCCGGTGCTGCCCGCGATGGTCGTCACCCCCGTGTAGGTGCTTAAGCCACTGAGGGTAGCCGTGCCGGTGGTGCCACCTTTGGTGAGATTGATCACGCCCGCGCCGTCCTGAATGATGCCTGCGAAGGCATTCGCAGTGCCTGAGATGGTGAAGGTTAGCGGAGCCGCGTTGATGTTTGTCACCGTGCCTGCACCGTCAAAATTGGCCACCACTGCATTGGCATCTGGAGTGCCATTGAACTCAAGCATTGTACCTTGGCGGAGCACCAAGGCGGCGCTCGTGGCCGAGATGCGTGAAGACGCGCCGGAAAGCCGCACCGTTCCCTCATTGATGGTCGTGGTTCCCGTCTGCGCATTGGTACCCTCGATAATCAAAGTTCCTGCTCCGTTTTTTGTCAGGCCCCCGGTCTGGGCGGAGGCCACATTCACGCCGGAGGCGATGGTCAAGGAGTCTGACGCTCCGTTCACACGGATGGCGATGTTCGTAGCTACAGCGCCACCACTGATCAGGCCCGCACCATTGATGGTGCCAGCACCTCCCGTTTGAAGCAGGCCGCCTGTGGAGAGCGTGAGATTACCACCGAGCGTGAGCGTCTGCGTGGTGAGCTTTAGGGAGGAAACTGCGATCGCCGCACCGGTGGAGAAGCTACCAGTGAGCAAGTTATGGTTGGAAGCCGTGAGGGCGGAGGCCGCATTCACAAAGCCCGTCGTCGTTCCATACACTGGGGTGATCACCTGCGCGGAGCCATTGATAGCCGCAAAATCCGCCCCATTGACGTAGAGGTGCCCCTGGAAATTGGCCGTGCCGGGGAGGTTCGTGGCGGTGGTGGCCGCTTGTCCCGTCAGGGTAATCGCGCCGCCGCCAGAACCGGTGGTCACAAAGTTCACGCTCGAAGCCGCCGTGGTGGCTCCCAAGGAGGCAAAGGTGAGGTTCGCTGCTGCCCCGTTGGCCGTGGGAATAATGGTGCCTGCCCCTGCGGTGGGTGTAAGAGCTCCGAGAGCCTCCGTCGTGGCCACGCCACTAGCCCCAGTGAACTGCAAAGTCCCCCCAGCGCTACCCGTCGCGGTATTGGCATTGAAAGTGATCGCGGAAGTGTTGTCCAAAATGGTCGAGGCCGCCGCGTTGGCGTTCAGCCTCAACGTGCCGCCGGAGATCGTCGTCGCGCCCGTGTAAGTGTTCACGCCAGAAAGCACCCAAGTGCCGGAGTCTGTCTTGGTCACGGAGAGCAAGTTGGCTGCGTTGTTGGCGAGCACCCCGCTGATGAGGTTGCTGGCCGTGCTTGTGCCGCCCAATGTGAGCGTTTTGGCACCTGCGCCGGTGTTGCCGACGGTCGAAATGAGCACCGGATTGGCACCCGTTTGACTGGCGTTGATGGTGGCACCGCCCGCCGTGCCTGCCAAATTGATGGCCTTGCCAGAGAGAAGCGTTAATCCAGCCGCAGTAGGCGTGCCCGCGCCTCCAATGGTCAGCGTGCCCGCCGTGGCACCGGTCCCGATGTTGATTGCACCCGTGTTCGTCGTCGAGGCGCTATGCATGTTCACCGAGCGGAAGTCCGTGATCTGCACCGTACCACCGTTCACATTCAGGTTTCCATCCAGGGTGGCCCCTGTGCTGGTGATCTGTAGCGTCCCTGTCCCAGTCTTCGTCAGGCTATGATCCGCCCCCACCACTGCCGAGGCGGCAGTCACGTTGCCGCTGATCGTCGTGTTACCATTCCCCGCGATGGTCATCGTGCGGCTGACCGAGTCGGCATTGCTCCAGAACGCACCCGTGAAGGTCAGCGTGCCGCCCGTCATGTTGTTGGTGAAGGTCGAGTTAGCCGTGCCACCCTGCACCGGCGTTGCTCCGATCGTCACATTGTAGCCGTTTCGCACGTTGAAGGCCGCGTTGAAGTTCTCCTCAAACGCCCATTGCCCAAGCGTCAGAGTCCCGCCCGTTGCAGTGCTACCTAGGGCATGATCCACATAGAAGGTCGAGTTGTTGCGCTGGTAAACGTTAGCCGCAGCGGGTGCCACACCCGACTGGATGGATGGTGCATCCATCATCACCTCCAAAATGCCGCCGTTCATATCAATCACGCCGCCCGTGTTGGTAGCCGTGCGTGTGCCCAGCACGATCGGCGCTGTCAGACGCACGGAACTCTGCGTCCCCGTGGCACTGGTGCTCATACGGAGCGTTCCACTGAACCCGCTCGTGTCACTCGGCGTCAAAAACAAGGTCCCTGCCCCGCTCTTTTCCAGCGTCCCCGGACCCGTCAGCGCCCCGGTGACAGCATAGGAACCCGCACCAGCCGTGTTTGAGGCACCGCCAAGGAAGGAAATGGTCGTCGCCGCCGTACCCGCGACATCCAGACCGCCTGCGAAAGTAAGCAGTCCCGAGGTGGAAACCGCACGCGTGTTGGGCAGGGAGGTACCCACCGCCATGCTCACCGCTCCGTTGATCGTGTTGTTGCCCACGGAATTGAGCGCCGCGCTCCGGTCCGAGATCGGGCCCAGACCCGAGAGCGACAGACCGCGGGCAAGCGTCACACCAGAGCTATATCCACCCTCGAGCACCAAGCTGCCACCACCAAAACCACGCGTCGGCGAACCATTGACGACGATCACCGAAGAGGCAGCTCCCAAAGCCGAGGCACCGCTGATGACCACCGATCCTTGGTTAATGGTCGTCGTGCCGGTGTAGGTATTGACGCCCGTCAGACGCAGCGATCCCAGGCCCGTCTTTGTCAATCCCGCCGTGCCGGCCAGCAGAATAGAGTCCACTCGGGCGTCCACCCCCGCGTCCACCCGCACCCCGCCGCTGGTCAGCGTCAAATCACCGCCCGCCAAGGTGTAACGATCCCTGAAAGACAAGGTGTTTGCTAGACTGCCGGCGCCCAAGGTGATCACATTAGGATTGGGCAGAATGCCGGGATTGGGAATCGGTGAGACGAAAATAAGATCGTCCAAAGTCGTCGGCACCATGCCCGAATCCCAGTTGAGAACATCCACCCAGTTAAAATTTGCCCCGCTGCTTGCGTTCCAAGTGACAGTGGCGGCATGCGTGACCGGGGCGACCTGCCAAACAGCCATAAGGAGAGCGAGCAGCGACGCGATTGGCTGCCGATGACGGCGGATCAGTTTCATAAGGAAAGGAAAATGGGTGGTAAATTTGAATGTTAACAAAATCCCGCTCCTGATTACAAGAGGAAAAAGAAGCAGGGGGGCAGACGCATCAAAACCGTGGAGAATGGCGCGTTTCGGGGGTGAAACTGGCTCTTGATGCCCGTCAGGTGTGCAAAGCCAGATCCTTTTCAACGCGAATGAGAACGAATGATCCGTGAATGACCGCCAAGGTGACGAAAAGCCCTCTTCGAGGTCATTCGCGGCCCATTCGGCTTGGATTCGTGTGAGAAACCATGTCGTAGCTGGGCGAAAAGTCGTGAAGTGGGCCGGGAGCACCAAAGCGCCGCTGGAGTGAGGAACAGGGAGAGATTTCCAACCACAGTGGCACCGAGGACACAGAGGTCAGAAAGTTGGGATTTCTTTTTGTTCGGCCCACAAGGGGGGCTGAAGAATTCAAAAGCCAAACGGCATCCAGTTTCCCCGGATGCCGCTTTGGTTTGACTGGGTTTGACTGCCCTGGTTAGACCGTCTGGCGGCGACGGCGCAGCATGAGGCCGAGCATTCCAAGCATTAGGAGCAGTGCCCGCGATGGCTCTGGAACGACGACGACGATGCCGTTGGTATTGAAAAGGCTGACATCCCAGAGGAGCCCCGAACTGCTGATGTTGGGGAGGTTGAACTGATCGGCGTCGTCTGCAGAACCGTCGCGGTGGTTCGAGCCGACTGTGAAGCCCGTCAGAACGCCCGACCAGTCGAGGAGATTGAAAATCTGGCCGTTGATTGGGGTGAAGCTGTTACCAACGACGGTCAGAGCGGCTGTGCTCGTGGAGAAAGCTAGGTCGGTGAGCACGAGACGGTCGTGATCACCTGCGCCCGTGCCGCCATTGGCGATGACGTAGGCATCCCAGCCTGCGGTACCGATGGTGTTGCCGCCAAAAAGATTATCAGGTGTGAGGTTGGTGGAGCCTGTGAGGCTGAGGCGGATCTCAGACCCGGCATTGGCCGTGACGGCGGCCGTAAAGGTCAGGGTAGAATTGCCGGTGATCGTGGAGGATGCGGTGCCCACGGAGGTGACATCGCCAGCTTGCAGAACTGCGCCTGAGCCGAGGATGGTGGAGCCTGTGACGGTGCCGGAGCCAGCTAGCGTGGCACCGGAGGCCACGGTCACGTCCCCGGAACCCGATTCACCGGTGCCGGAACTGCCGGCTGTGCCGCCGCTGCCGACTTGGAGGATGCCGGCGCTCACATTGGTGGCCCCGGTAAAAGTGGTGCCGTTGGTGATGTTGGTCAGCACAAAGAGGCCGCTGCCCGTCTTGGTGAGTGTGTGGCAGACATCGCCGATGAGGCCGCCGGGGGCTGTGAGGGTGTTGGTGCTGGTGACTTCAATAGTGCCACCAACGCCAGCCAACGAGACACTACGGTCAACACCCAGATTGACGTTGGCCCCGGTGCTCTGGAGGGTGGCACCGTTGGCGATGCGGATGTCATTCGACGCGCTGGCGTCGCCGAGATTGGCGCTGGCGCTGATGCTCAGAGTGCCCTGCTGGATGTCGGTAAGGCCGGAGTAGGTGTTGGTCGTGGCGGTGGGGATCACGATGGTGCCAGCGCCGAGCTTGTTGACCGTCCCGCTGCCGCTGATGACTTGGGTGTGGTTCCGGCTGCCGGTGGTCTGGTTGATGTTCAGCGTGGCGTCGTTGGTGATGGCAGACTGCCAGTTGGTGACATCCGTGAGGGTCAGACCGCCACCGGAAATGGTGGTGGTGCCACTGTGGCGAATATTGGCCCCACTGAGGGTCTGGGTGCCCGTGCCTTGCTTGACGAGGATGAGCTTATTCGTGTCAGCAGCGCCAGTGCTCAAATCGCGCATGAAGCCGTTGTAGCTGTAGTCGGAATTGCTGTTGAGCGTGAGAGTTCCAGAGGCAGTCACGATGTCTCCTTCGCGGTTTTCGATGACGCCATTGGCAGTGGTGTCGATGATGCCGGCGACGGTTTCGTTGAAGCCGAGCAGCTTGAAGTAGGCGTTCTCTCCCGTGGCACCACGGAAGGTAATGGTGGCGGTGTCCACGATCTGGTCGCTGGCACCGAGGGCGACGACGGCATCGAAGTTGTTGTTCACGTTGACGAGGTCGCCGATTTCGAGGTTGCCGTTGATGGCGGCGTTTGTGGTGCCGTTGAGCACGATGCCATTGGCGTCGGTAATCGTTGAGGTGCCTGAGTTTCTAACTATGACGGTGCCGGTGAAGGTGCTAGCCCCCTGGATGGTGAGCTGGCCGATGGAGCCTGTGCCAGCACTACGGGTGAAGATGTTCAAGGTGTCGCTGGAGCTGACCGTTGTGTCATCAATGCCGTTGACGAGCGTGACCCCTGCGGTGACGAGGCTCACATCAAGGCTACCGCCGCCTGTGGTGATGTTCCAGGGCTTGGTGGAGGGATCGTCCGTGAATCCTGCGGCCAGACGCAGGGTGCCACCGGCGAAGTGGAGGGTGTTGGTGGTGCCGTTGACCTTGTCGAGGTCGTCGATCAAGATCGCGCCTTGGTTTAGATAGACATCGGTGAAGAGATTGCCGGCGTTGGTGAGGGAGAGCGTGCCAGCACCGGATTTGACGAGCGGGACGGCGCTGGTGAGCGGCGAGGAGATCGTCAGGGTTCCGGTCGTTGACGTTACATAGGTCGTGTAGTCGCGGCTGCCACCGGTGGTGATGGCGCTGAAGCCGCCGAGTGCGTGGGTGATCGTCGTGCCGGAAGAAGCGGCGAGGATGGCACCCGAAGTGATCTCGATGGCATTGGCTGGACCCGTGACGGTTTGGCCGGTGGCGGCATCGATCACAAGAGAGTTGATAGCCGTGGCGGTGCCAGTCAGCGTGGCGCCGGTATCGAATCGGACGTTATTGGTGGAGGGTGTCGCGGCGGTGAGTGCATCGAAACCAGCCGCGTTGGTCGTGTATTCCGAGCTGGCCAGTGGACGAAGGCCGACGGTGGCATCGACATTGGTGACGAAGGTATTGCCGAGACCTGTCTGTGATAGGTCACCGATCATCCAAGGGATGATGCTGATGTTCTGGGTAGTGGCCGCGCCGCCGCCGCCTACTTCAAAGCCATTGACCGTGGCTTGGGCTCCTGAATCGAAGGCGATGGTGCCACGGGTGCCGGAGGAGGCGCCGAGGGCGTTGCCACGGACGAGGACGGTGCCGCGAGTCTGACTGGCGGTATTCAGGCGGGTGAGCGTGTCGGCCTGGAGGACGGCGATGGCGTTGGTGGCATTGCCATGAGCGGTGACGACGTTGTGACCGGCCCCGATGCGGATATCGCCGATGTTCTCGGTCTTGGTGTTGCCCTGGTTGGTGATATGGCGGAGGCCATTGGTGCCGGCGGTGTTGTTCAGGATGATGTCGGCACCTGAGCCAATGCGGTCACGCTCCGTGGTGTCGTTCTGGTTGCTGGTGAGTTCTGCGGCGTTGAGCGTGAAGGTGCTCACCGATGTCATGAGGCCGCCTGAGCCCTGAAGATCCAATATCCCCCCATTGATGACAACCGGACCGTTGAAGGTGTTGTTGCCGCCGATGGTGAGGGTGCCCGTGCCATTCTTCACAAGGCCGCCGGTGCCGATGATGCCGCCGTTGAAGGTTGCGGTGGTGACTTGGTTGACGGTGAGCGTTCCAGAACCCAGGTCGATCGTGCCTGAGGAGGTGTTGGTGCCGTCCACCCCGAGGTTGCCGATGGTTTCGTTGCTGTTGTTGAGGTCCAGCGTGGTGCCAGTGCGCATCATGACGATGGTGCTGTCGCCAATGGCACCGCCGCCATTGAGCTGCACGGTGCCTTCGTTGATGGTCAGGCGGCTGCCGGTGAGGAAGGTGTTGTCACCCCCGAGCACGAGGGTGCCGAGTCCGCTCTTGGTGATGCCGGAGCTGTTAACGATGTTGGAATTGATGGTGAGCAGGCCGGCGGTGTTGTTCTGGTGAATCATCAGCTCGCCGAGCGGAGCAGTGGTGGAACCAAGGATGGAGCCACCGGTGATCGTGGAGCTGTTGGCACCCACGCCGGAGTTCACAAGGATGCCGCCGCTGGTGATGAGGAGAGTGCTTCCCGTTCCGATGGTGACGGTGGAAGCCGCCGCAGCGTCAAAGGTGAGGCTGGCGATGGTGTTGCAATTGGGGTCCAGCGTGCCGGAATAGCCAGCCGTGTTGATGACGTTTTGGAGGGTTCCCCACGTGTTCACGGTATTATTTGTGGTGGTGGTGGCCTGAACGATGTTACCGCCGGAGATGGCACCGATGCGGGTGGTGCCGCCCGTGGTGACGGTGGCCCAGCCCAGCGCACCAGCGGCCGCATTGCTCGTCGTGGCAACCGCGCTGGCGGAGGAGTAGTCGAAGGAGACCGTGCCGCCGACGACGCTGCGGGTGATGGCTCCCAGTGCTAGGGTGGTCGCCGCGCCAGCGTCGTTGATGTCCACGAAAACATCGCCTGAGTTGCTGATCGTCGTGCTGGTCACACTTTGGGTGGTGACCGCCGCGTTGGCATTCATGGTGAGCGCTGTAGGAGCAGTGAGGTTGGCAGTGGCGGCTCCGAGGGTGAGCACCCCGCCAATCTTGCTGTTAGTGTTGGTCGTGTAGTCGAGGATAAGATTGCCTTCCTGGATGGCAGTGGCGCCCGATGTCGTGCGGTCACCGGAGAAGGTGACGGTTCCATCGCTGACCTTGGTGATGCCGCCGGTTCCTGCCAGGGTGACGTTAGAGCCGATTGAGCCGCCACGCAGGGAGTAGCTGGCGGAGGTGATGGTGCCTGTGCCGGTGATGTTGCCGATCTGATTGCCCGCAGCTCCGAGCTGCAGCGCGCCTGTGGTGGAAATGTTAGCGGCCAGATCGAGGCGGCCAGCGCCCGACGCGCCCGTGGAAGCTGAGTCACCAATGTTGAGGGTGTTGGTGCCGAGGCTGATACCGTTGTTGACGGTAACATTGATACGCCCGCCGTTGCGGATGAAGATGCCATCGCCCTGATGCACGCCCGAAGTTCCGGCCGTGCCGCTGATGTTCACGATGGCGGAGTCCTGCACCCCAGCACCGTCAATGATGATGTCATCCGCCGCGTTGAGTGCGTTCGTTACCGTGGCGTTGATCACGCCGGAGTTAATGTTCCAGTCGCCGGTGCCGGTGGTGTTGGTGGTGGCGTTGATGGTCCAGGTGCCGGTGCTGTTGTAGGTGATTGCACGGTCGGTGCCGGACAGCGTCCAAGCACCGTTGATAGCGGCGTTACCCGCGCCAGCGAGGGTGAGATTGCCACCAGACTGAGCCAGTGTACCATTGAAAGTCAGATCCGTGGCGGCCGTGCTGGAATCGTTGACCGTGATGGTTCGGGCAGCCGCTCCAGCGTCGAGGTTCACGCCAATGATGGATCCCAGGGGGTTGTTGGTGGCGTCGTAGGTGAGCGCACCGCCGAGGGTGAGCAGGCCACCAGTGGCGGTGTCAGTGATGTTGGCCTGGGCGGTTGCATCGGCACCGCCCAAGGTGATGCCTCCGCCGAGGACTGCGGTGCGGCCATTGACGTCGAAAGCAGCAGTGACGCCAGCTTGGGCACTCACGGTGAGCGAGGTCGTGCCGTTGATGCTACCGGTGGAACCGAGTTGGAGGACGCCATTGTTGACCGTGGTGGCACCAGTGTAAGTGTTGGCTCCGTTGAGGACCAAGGTTGCGGTTCCCTGCTTGGTGATGCCGACTTGGTTTTCATTGGTACCCGCTCCGCCAATGACGCCGTTGAAGGTGCCCGCAGAACCTTGCACGACTGTCAGGATGGACGCCGTGGTGAACCCACCGACGATGGAGTTTGTCGTAGCGGCTCCGGTGGCAAGGGTGCCGATGGTGGTGTTAGAGGCACCGGTGGCATTCCCAAGCTGGAGGATGGCTCCGAGGGTGGCATTGCCCATCGTCAGATTCGTGGTGGTGGGCAGGCGGTTATTGGCTCCACCCTGGAGAATAAGGCGACCAGCGACCAGATTGGTGGCTCCACTGTAGGTGGCGAGTCCACTCGCACCGGCGAGAACCATGGTGCCGTTGGACGAGCCGTTGTCATTGATGCCAAGTGGTCCGGTGCCGCTGAGCCCGCCGGCGAAGGTGAGGGTGTCGCCGGAATCCGCGATGTTGAAGGACTGAGCCTGCGCGAGGGCGACGTTGGCGCTGAAGCTGACGTTGGTCGGCGCACCAGCCTGCAGGGTAATGCCAGCGGCATCCACCGTGTTGCCGATGGTGAGGGTGTTGGCCCCGCCGACGGAAATGTCCGTGGCACCAGAATGGAAAATCAATTCTTGAATGGTCAGATTGGCCCCCAGCGTCGTCGCGAAGTTCGCTGCACCCGTAGCACTGAAGTGGACGATGGAACCGCTGTCGGGTGGGACGAGGGCGTCAGTGCCGGTGTTTTGACCGTCGTCCCAGTTGGTTGGGAATCCGATCCCGCTGGTGGTGGAGGCAGACCAAACGCCTGCGCCGATTCCGGTGAGGTCGCCTTTCCACCACACATCCGCCGCAGCGGCCTGGGCGGTGGGCGTCAGGACCCAGCGGTCGTAGGTGCCACCACCGGTTTCGTTGGTGAGGGCGTAGGTGAAGCTGCCGCCGTTGAAGACGACTGGGTTGAAATCGAAGGTGCCGCCGCCGGAATCCAGCGAGTTCGCATCGGCCCCGTCGATGAGGATGTACTGCTGTAAGTTTGTGGGTGCGTCGTCCACATAGACGGCGGTCTGGAAAATCGAACCCGTCGTGACTGTCATGGTCTGGCCGGTGAGGAGTTGCAACTGGGTGTTGAAGCCGCCGTCGATGCGGAAGCCAAGGAGGGCGGTGCCAGCGCCCGAGCCGACGGTGATCTTGTTGCCAGCGCTGGCGCCAAAACCATAAACTTGGTTGGCCAGCAGGCCGGTGCCACGGAGGGAGAACTCCGCGCCATCCGCCACGGTGAGGCTGGTGGTGGCGGCGTTGAAAGCGCTGGTGGAGTCGATGAGCAACTTGCCGCCGTTGACGGTGGTGGTGCCCGTCCACGCTCCAGCACCCGAGCCGGAGACAATGAGTTCGCCGGCACCCTGCTTGACCACGTTCAGGTTATTCTGGTTCGTGCCGGTGCCACCGATGTTGCCGGCAAAGGTTGTGTTGCCCGCCTGATTGACGGTGAGGGTCGAGTAAGTGGCGTTGCCACCGCCTACGATAGCGTTGGTGGTGCCGCTGCCGGTGGTGGCGAGGGAGGTGAGGGTTTGATCCGATGCACCGCTTCCATCGCCGAGCTGGAGGATGGCGGAATTGGCACCTGATCCAATGGTCAGCGCCGTGGTGGCGGGGAGGCGATTGGCCGCGCCGCTGGAGGCGATGGTGGTGCCGCCCTGGAGCGCGGTGGTGCCGGTGTAGGTGCTGGAGGCGTTCAGAGTCATCGTACCGGATCCGCTCTTGATGAGGCTGTCCGCCCCGGAGCCTGTGCCGTCCACGATGGTGGAGTTGACCGTTAGACCGCCCGCGCCGACGGCGAGGGTCAGGGTGCGGGCCTGATCGAGTTCCGCCAGGATCAACTGGTCGCTGGAGGCATCGCCAAAGGTCGTGAGGGCCGAGTTGGTGATGTCGATGGTGTGACTGTTGCCGGTCTGGTTGATGTTGCCGTTGAAGGCCAGGGCGCTGGAGCCGCCGAGCGTGAGCGTGAATGCGGTCGCGCTGTTGAGCTGGAGATTGTTCGCGAGGGCGCGGGTGGCACTGGCCTCGATGGCCGAGGTGGCGCTCACGTTAATCAGGCTGGTGCCAAAGGCGCTGTCGTTACCGGCGATGAGGGTGCCCGCCGTGAGGTTCGTCTGGCCGAGACCGGCGGAACCGTAGGTGTTGGCTGCATTGAGTGTCAGGGTGCCCGCGCCGGACTTGGTGAGGTTGTCCGTGCCCGTGCCGGTGCCGTCTTGGATGGTGGCATTGATGATCGTCGGCGAGGTAGCGGCGACCACGAGCGTGAGCGTGCGGGCCTGATTGGCGTCCGCGAGGACAAAGGTGTCCGCTGCGGAGTCGCCGAAGGTGGTGGTGCCTACGTTGTTGATATTGAGTTGGCGGCTGCCGCCGGTCTGGCTGAGGCTGCCGGTGAAGTTGAAGTCCCCGGTGCCCTGCAGGGTGCCCGTTCCGCCCATCGAGACGTTGTTCGCTAGGGTGCGATTCTCGTTGGCGTTGTCTAGCACGCCGCCGCCGAACGAAATGAGACCCGTGCCGACAGAACCGTCGTCACCGATGACCAAGGTGCCGAGGGTCAGGGTCGTAGTGCCGGTGTAGCTGTTGGCATTGGGCAGATACCAAACACCCGACTCGGCCTTGGTTAGGGAGAGCACGGAGCTCAGTTCGCAGATTTCTTCGAGCGTGTTTGGAAGGGCTATCGTGCCAGCCGTGCCTTGCAGGGTGAGCGTCTTAGCACCGATGCCGACACCCATGACGCTGCTGTTCATGGTCAAGGCTCCGGTGCCGTCCTTGTCGATGGTGCCGCCGCCGGTGGTGCCCATGAGCCAGATGTTGCGATCCGTGCTCATCGCCGCGCCGGTGATGTTCAGGGCACCGACAGTGGCCGCGTTGCCGAGGCGGATGGCCGAGTTGTCACCCGTCGCCGCGCCGAGGGTGGAATTCGTGCCGGAATTGGCGATGGAGGAGACGAGGATGGTGCCGTCTTGAATCCACGTATAACCCGTGTAACTGCTCGTGGCGCTGGCCAGCGTGATCGTCTGGCTGGCCGTCTGCTTGATGAGGTTCATCGCCCCGCTGAGGGTCGGATTGAAAGTGCTCGTGTTCTGGGCGAGGATCACGTCGCCGGAAGCCGCGATGGCGCTCCCGACGCTGGCGCTGATGACGGAGGTGGCGGCGGTGGTGATGTTCCCCACCGCTATGCTGTTGGCCCCCAAGGTGAGCGTAGCTCCGCCGGCGATGGTGAGGTTGCCCGAGCCGATGGCGTTGTTCGCCCCGATGGTGATCTCGCCTGCGGAAATCACGGTCGCACCCGTCAGTGTCGTCGCGGCGTTCAGCGTCAGGTTACCCGCGCCAGCTTTGGTAAAGGTGCCGCTGCCGGTGCCGAGCGTGGCGGCGAAGATGGGGTTCTTGCCGTTGGTATCGAGCGTGCCGCCACCGTTGAGGAAGCTGATAGTGCGGGTGGAAAGGTCGTCCGTGGTCGTGTCAAAGGCCGAACCCAGCTGCAAAGTGCCGCCAGCGAAAACCAATCCACCGGTGTTGCCACCGATGCTGTCGAGGTCGCCGATTTGGAGGGTGCCCTCGTTGATCGTGGTCTTTTTGGTATTACCACCTGCAGTATTGGTGCCGCTGAGGACGAGAATGCCTCGGCCGGACTTCGTGATGTCCGCCGTAGAGGTCAGGTTGGAACTGATGGTGGCCGTCAGCGTCTTGGTGGCGCTAGCGGAGTCGGGATTGACCACATGAATGACATACTCTGGGTTGACGCCAGCGGTCGTGATGCCGCTGTTGAAGCCGCCGAGCGTGACGCCGTAATTTCCCGCTGCACCGGTATCCCGGGTAAACAAGAGTGCACCGCTCGTGATGGCCAGGGTCTGACCGGCTCCAGTGCCAGTCACCAGACGAGTGGTGTTGCCAGCGGCGTCGGCATTGTGCAAAACCAAGGCGTTGACGGTGGTGCCGACGAGGCCTGTGAGATCAGCGGTGAGGGAGGCACGGGCGTTGTCCGTGGCCGCCGCGAGAGCGATCGTGTCATACTCTGTGACGAGGTCGAGCGGGCGGAAACCTGCCCCGCTCACATAGGTGATCAGCGAGTTGCCCATGTTGGTGTCGGCGAGAGCCCCCGCGGTCGTCTCGCCAATGCCCCAAGGCACGATGCTGATGTTCTGCGTGCCAGCCGCACCGCCGCCGCCCACGAGTGTGCCGATGAAGGCGGTCTGATTGAGCGCCGTGCCGATCCGGAACTGATTGCGGTCATTTGCACCTGTTCCCAAAACACGACCACGAGCAGAGACAGTGGCGTTATTGCTCCGGACGAAATCATTGGCTTGGATGATCGCAATACCAATGGTCCCGGATGCTTCACCCGAAAGATAGCTCGCTCCCGAACCAAAGGTGAGCGTGCCAACAGTTTCAACGGAGGAGAAATTTTGGTTCACTCGAGTGGCTAAACCACGGACGATGGTTTGCCCACTGAAGGCACCGTCTGCCGAGTTGAGAGTAATGGGAGTCGTATCAAGAATTCGGGTCGCGATTTCGGTTACCCCAGCAACATCATTGGCGTCAACAAGCAGGTTGCCGCCTTTATTAACCGTGAAGGAAGTGGCATCGATGCGCCCAGCGCCACCGATTTGGAAAAGGCCACCATTGACGACAACCGCTCCGGTAAAGCCTGTGCTGACGTTATTGATATTTAAATTCCCGGTGTTGCCAGCATTCATGACGATGGTTCCATTTCCGGTGAATGTGCCAGCATAGGTCGAGGAAACACTTTGGTTGATCGTCAGAGTATTGCTCCCCAGATCCACGACACCCAAGGAAACCCCAATGGCACTGACGAGATTTCCACCCGCGAGGACCCCTATCGTCTCATTGCCCGTGATTTGCAGCGTGCTGGCCCGATCGTCCGCCAAGGTGACCGCCGAGCGGTCACCGATACCGGTGCCCGCAGCGACCAAGGTGCCGGCCTGGAGGTCGGTGATCCCGGTGTAATTGTTGCTGCCGCTGAGCGTGAGTGTGCCGTTGCCCGTCTTGGTGACGCCACTGGCGGCAGTGATGATGGAGGACACCGTCAGGCCCTGAGCCACGCTGTCCTGTGTGAAGATCAATTCACCGATGCCAGAGTTGAGGACGCCGCCGGAGATGGTGTGCACGCCTGTAGCTGCATTGCTGGTCATCAGGATGCCGCCCGTGGCGATGTTCAAGACGCCACCGACTGGGATCGTGACGGCCGAGGCCGCATTGGCATCGAAACGGAGGCTGTTGATGGACATGCAATCAGCCAGTGTGCCGGAGTAGCCGGCGGAGTCCGTGACATTGATTCCCGCCGTCCAAGAGCCCAAGGCGTCCTGGGTCGTGGTGGTAGCGGCCACGATGTTGCCGTCGGCCGCATTGGTGGTGTTCCGGGCAAAAAAGACGCCCGAGCCCGTGTCCACAGTGGCCCAACCGCCGAGGATGCCGTGGGTGGTCGTGTTGTTATTGAGCGCGTCGGTGGTGATACCATTCGTGACGCTTTGGGTGCCAGTGGGAAGTTCGAAGCGCATCGTGCCGTCATTGGCCAGAACAGCGCGGGTGATGGCATTGATATTGAGAACAGCCCCCCCTGCACCGGCGTTCACATCTATTTTATTCGCACCACCACTGCCGAGGGTCAGAGACGCCACCGTCTGCGTCGTGGCAGCAGCATTACCAGTCATCGTGAGCGTGCCACCTCGCATGTCCAAGGCTCCGGCGGCATTCAGTTTGGTGGTGTTGCTGGCCGTGTAGTCGAGAGTCAACCCGCCAGCCAGAATGAAGGTGCCACCACCGACCAGACCGCTGTTATCACCTCTCAGGGTGACCGTATCCAAGGAGGCGTTTTTGTCGATGTTCGCCGCAGCGGTGGCGAGATTCGCATTGATCACGCCGTTGAGGAAGTTGAAATCTGCGGTAACCGTCAGCGTCCCGGAGCCATTGACATTCCCGATCAGGCCCGGCGCGGTTCCGCCTACGTCGAAACGACCAGTGGTGAGATTAAACGCTCCCAGATTGAGCACGCTGGTGGCAGCAGCGCCCCCCTGACCAACCAATAAGCGATCGAAGTCAGCGGCGGTCACCGCGTCAGTGACTCCGATATTGACCGTCGCGCCGGCCTGAATCTGAAGCGTAGCGTCTGCACTGGCCCCGGCGTTGAAGGTCAGCGCATTGACATTGTTGAGGTTCAAGATGGTGCCCGCCCCCGTCACGGTCAGGTCATCTCCCAGAGTGGATGTGCCGGTCAACGTCCAAGTGCCGCCGTTGATGGTCGCATCCGTGGCACCCGTGCTCGCGATGCCGTTTGTCAGGAATCCAGCACTGCCGGCGGTGCCACCAAGCGTCCAATTGTTGGCTCCAGCATTCACCGCCGTAGCATAGGTGATGGAGGCACCGCTTGTGCCGTTTGCGCTCAACGTGCTGGCTGCGGTAAATGAAACGGCGCGGTTGGTGGACTGGCTGATGCCGCCGATGAAGCTCAGCGTGCCTCCCCCCATTGAAATGCCATCTGTGCCCTGGCCTAGGTTGCTCGCCGTGCCGCCGTTGTCGCTCACGGTGCTGAAACCGAGTGTGCCGTTTGTCACTCTCACCTCCCCCGTGAAAGTGTTTGCTCCGGTGAGATTCACCACCACCACGCCACTTTTGATGAGGCCGCCGGCTCCGGAAAACGTCTGCGACTCGGTGACCGTCCCCGTGGAACCACCCCAGCCCAGGCGCCCGGCCTGAATCTCCACCGGTGCCGTGTAGCCGCCGGCGACGCTATTGTTGAGGAAATCTCCCGCACCGGTCTTGATCAGCGGAAATGCTCCAGCGACCGAGGTCACGATCATCGTTCCTATGCCCGCGCCGTTGTTGGCCACATCAATGGTTGCGCCCCCCGAAGTCAGCGTCAGCGCCCCAGCGGTGAGGCCGTAGGCAGTGCCGGAGGTAATGTCGTTGGAATTCACCGACAGGACACGCCCACCACCGATGGTAAGCGTTCCCACCTGGTGCGTCGTAGCAGTCGCCGCCGCCGTCACACGGTCCACCTGGATGGTTGAATCGGCGTTGACGGTAATCGTCGGCGTGAACGTTGTCGCGGCATCGGCTGACAGGCGAAGCGTGCCGCCATTCAAGTGCAGGGGCTGCGCGGCCCCAAATGAAGCCGCGAGACGGCCTTCAAGAATACCCTCGTTCACGCGAGTGGTTCCGGTGATCGTGCTATTCCCTCTGATGATCAAGGTGCCCGCACCGGTCTTCGTCAAACCCCCGGTCCCCGTGAGATTCGTGTCCGCCGTCGCCCCCGTGCCGATGTCCAGAGTGCCTAGGATATGAAACAACGCCTCATTGCCACCAAAGACAAATACATGGGAGCTAGACCCATTGCTCGTCACGCTGCTGGTGCCACCTGTTTGCAGAATCGCACCACCACCCGCGCCACTCATCGTGATGTTTCGATCAGCGCTCAAAGCCGTCGCCGCCGTGCCGTCCAGGTTGACGCCATTATCGAAAGTGATCGTATTAACCGATCTATTTGCGTTGTTGATTCCGCCGGTCGCAGCTGGCCGTGCGTTGCTGGCAGCCACCCAGTTGCTTGGTGCTGTTGTGAGAACCGTTCCCGCAAAGCGCCTCAAGGTCGTTCCCGCACCGGTGTTCTGAGCAAAGCTCACACCCGTGCCGTCGTTGACCACTGCCCAAGGAATAATCACCCCGGAGGCCGGAATACCCGTGAGGGAAGTCACAAGAAGCTCGTTGCGGTTATTGGTGCCCGCGCCCGTGCCATTGAAGTAGAGCGTACCACCTGCACTGCGCGTGATTTGAGACAAGGTCACCGCCGATGTCTGCCCCGAGGCAGCCTGGCTGCCATTGATGGTCAACGCACCGGCGGTCAGAGTGAGCAGCCCCACGTTTTCCGCATAATTCGTCGCCGCCGCACCTGCGTGCGTAAAGTTCAAGGTGCCGCCCGTGGTGGTAGTGATTCCGCCGGCGATACGGTCGGCGGTGTTGGTCGTCTGATCGAGGGTGAGCGTGGCGCGATTGCCGATGGTTACTGAGCTGGTGCCCGCGATCCGCCCAGCGCCGCTGAGGGCCAGCGTGCCGCCGTCCACATTCAAGGCGCCCAAGTAGGCTGAGGTGCTGTTGCCAGAGAGGTTCAGCGTGCCTGAGCCCGTTTTTCGGAACGTCGTGCCTGCCGCACCGGTGATCACGCCACCGTAAGCCACCGTATTCGCCGAAGCCACCACCTGCGTAGTCCCGGTGAAGGTATTGCCGATGGTAATGCCGCGATTGGAATTGATCGTCGGATTGCCCGTGCCGGTGAATTGCAGCGTACTGCTGCCGGTGAAGTTGATGCTGTCCGCCACCACGCCGCCAGGAGCTGTGCCGAGATTTGCGTCCGACGAAATGGAGAGCGTCCCTGCGTTGATCAGTGTATTGCCGCTGTAAGAATTCGTTCCTCCAAGAGCCAGCACACCATTGCCGGTCTTGGTCAGGTTGAAAGCACCGTCGAGTGTCGAATTCACCGTCGCCGTCAGTCCCGTCGCCACATTAATATCCGAGTTTGCGGTGAGCTGAAGCGCCCCCCCCGTCAGAGTGACCAACCCTTCCTCAAAAGTCAGGCCTCCGATTCCCTGAGTTCCAGAAACAGTCACAGTCGAAACATTCGTCGCATTCGTGCCAGCGCTGAAAACCAAGGTATCTCCGCCGCTCCATGCTGCCACTGACCCCACGCCGCCGGCTGGGTCGGTGTTAAAAAAAGTGTTCACCCCATCCCATGTCCCCGTTGCACTGCCTGTATTGGAAGCTCCCGCCCCGCCCGTGCCATTGATGTCCCAATAAACCGTGGCCGCCTGGAGGGGCTGGCCAATTTGCCATGCTGCCATCAAGGAAGCCATCAAGCTGGCGAAGATCCTGCGGTAGGTACGGAAGTATTGAATCATAGGTTTTGCGGGCTAATCGAAACGCCGGGTGTAGCGCGTCTTTGTCTCCTCGCCCAGCCAAATGTTCGGCTAAAGGGGAACTTTTTTGTTTCCAGTCGTATGCTTGGACTGCACCAGCTGTAGCGTTTAGCGCTACGTTTACTCTGGTTTTTACATGCAAAAAAAGCCCTTCATCAGCTCGGATGAAGGGCTCCAAACTAGGCTTCCTTAAAGCTTTACTCGTTCAATTTCACTACCGCTAGGCCGTCCTGGATCTCGAACTGGCGGATGCCCTTCAAAAACTTCTCCATCGCCGGGTCCACCCGGGCGGATTCATCCACCAGGTTCATCCCTTTGATGTCCCCCACCCAGGCATTCGGGAGCGGCATGCCTCCCACCGTCACATCATCCACCTGGAGAGCCAGATCCCGGCTGGCATCGTTCAAGTGGGCCACGAGAGCTAGGCTAGCCTTGATCTTCTGCCCGGCGAGCATCGGAAAGTCCTCCGGGAGCTCCAAAATGATCGCACCGGTGATTTTACCGTCCTTGAAACGCACCTGCACATTCTCTCCCAGGTCGTTTTTCGCGAGCCAGGCATTCACTTCCTTCTCGGTAATCACCAACGTGCGCTTTTCGAGGTCCGTCACCGGAACCGGTTCGGCAGCCGGAGCCGCACTGCCGCTGAAAACAGCCAGTTTTTGCTCAAAGGCCGCCTGTTCCTGGCTGGTCAGCGCCACCGGCTTGAAAGGTGCCGGGTCGAAATTCGTCTTCCACCAAATACCTGCCGAGGCTGCGGCGACACCAGCGAGTCCGAGCAGGACACAAAGCGTGATCACCAAAGGATGCCGCCAAAAGGAGCGTTTCTGAAGCGTGGGACTGACGGAGGAAGAGAGGGGCACAGTTTGCATAGCGGGCGTTTCGATGTTCGCGGGCCGATCCTATTCAATCAGCGTCCAAAAATCCAATTCCACCTTCCGGCCCAGTTTACAGCCTCCGTGAGCTTCCTTAGAATTACCATTCTCAAATCGCTCGAATGAATGGTTCACAGCCCCGTCGGGTGGTCCACAAACTGCCACGGGATGCCAAATTTCGACTCGATGTGGGCGGCGAGCGCCTTCACGCCAAAGGTCTCCGTGGCGTAGTGGCCGCCGTAGAGGAGGTTGATGCCGAGCTCCTCGGCGAGCGTGTAGCTCCAGTGGGGTCCTTCGCCGGTGATGAAGGTGTCGATGCCGTTCTTTGCCACCGTGGCCACCTCGCTGCCGGCGCCGCCGGTCATGATGCCGATCTTGCGGCACACGGAGGGTCCCGCGGCGCAGACATGCACCCGGGAGCCGGTGGCGGCTCCGAGGCGCTTCACCAGCTCATCGCGGCTGATTTCCGTCTCGATCTTCGCGCCGTTGTCGGTGCCCTTGGTCTTCATGAATGTGCCGCAGGACTCAAAACCGAGCGCACGGGCCACGCCCGCATCGTTTCCGAGCACGGGATGGAAGTCGAGTGGCAGGTGGCAGCTGTACACCGCGAGTCCGGCGTCGATGGCGAGCTTCATCTTTCGAAACACGGGACCCGTCCAAGGCTGTGCGGTGTTCCAAAACATGCCGTGATGCACGATCAGCAAGTCAGCGCCTAGCGACACCGCCTTGCCGATGACCGGCAGCGTGGCATCCACGGCCGCGACGACCTTGCTAACCTTGCCCGAGGCGTTTTCGAGCTGGAGGCCGTTGTAAGCATTCGCGTAATCCGGGATCTCCGCGATGCGCAATTCGGTGTCGAGGTAGGTGACGAGGTCGGCGAGGTTCATGAGGGCGGAGTCATGGATCAGTTCGAGGCGAATTCAATCATCTCAGTTTGCCTCGGCGGCAGGCGTCGCTGCAAAACTTCACCTGATCCCAATCACGCTCCCACTTCCTCCGCCATGCGAAGGGGCGACCGCAGGCCACGCAGATCTTTTCCGGCAAATGCTCTTTGCGGACACCGCGCATGCCTCACTACTCTTTTTCGATGCGAATCATGACCTCGTTCCGTCGGAACGGGATGAGCGTCCACGGCGGGTCGTAGTAGGCGAAGAGCGGCTCGCCCTTGCCGACAAGCTTTTGGGCGGTCATCCAGGCACGGAGAACCGCGATGGCGTTTTTCTCGTTTTCCGCATTCCGACCTCCGGGAAAGCGCAGCACAACAAAACGAGTCGCCGGCATGCTGCTGAGCGAGACCGCGCTGGTGGCAGGTTTGGGCACGCCCTTACTCACGGTGGCCTGCGGCATGATGAAGCTCATCGTCTTCTTCTCCGTGGTGTTGTCGATGAGCACGGGGGCGGTCATCTCGATCTTCTCCTTCGATTCGTTCGATCCGGTGATAAAACGGAACAACTGCCCAAAGCCGCCGTTCATGCCATCCGCGCTCATGGGCGTCGTCGCCATGGTCAGCGCGGGATAATCACGGATCTCGATCTTGCCATCGGCGCGGACGACTTTGTATTCGGGCGTTTCGGTGGCGGCGCGTGAGTTGGAGGCAAACCAAAACGCAGCGAGCGCAATGGGAAGCAATAGGAGGAAGGTCATTTTCTTTTTCATGGCGGTCTCAATCTAGTTTCTGCGGCACCTTCACGAGCTTCGCGGGATCATAGCCCTGCTGCTGCATGCGTTGCAGGATGCCTTGATAGGTCGTTTCATTGAGCGCGGTCTTCCGGCTCAGCACCCACGCGAGCTTGCGAGAGGGATAACCAATCACCGCCCATTGATACTCGTAATCGAGGTCGATCACGAGAAAGGGCACACGGAAGGGCCACACAAACTGCACACGCCATTCGGCATTCGATTGCTTGTCATGCACCCAGGCGACGCCTTTCCACTCCTCGAGCGGTGCATCGAGCGAGCCGCGGCGGAAGAGATACGAATTCTGAATGCGGCCATCCGGACGCAGCGCATAGCGGTCGAGCGTGCCGACCTTGCCCTTCTCCAGCGAGTAGGGGATGTGCGCAAAGACATACCAGTCTCCCATGAAGCGCGGCAGATCGAGCTGAGGCACCGTCTTCAGCGGCGGACGGGCACAGGAGGCGAGGAGCGAGAGCATGAGGGCAAGGAGGAGACGTGTTTTCATGTGAATTCAGTGGGCAGGCCGATGGCTTCCCAAGCGGTGCGTTCTTTTTCGAGCCCCTCGGCACGGCGGCGGGCTTTGTCGTTCGCGTATTTGCCGAGCACGAGCCTCAGCGGCGGCGATTCGGCATCGGCAATGGCAAGAATGGCTTTGGCGGCCTTGGCGGGATCGCCGGGTTGTTTGCCATTCATCGAAGCGATGAGGCGTCCAAACTTGCCTGAGGTGCCATCGTAATCGGCGAGAGACTTCGAAGCCTTCTCCAGACTGCGGGTGACGAAGTCCGTGCGAAACGGTCCGGGCTCCACGAGGGTCACGCGAATGCCCAGCGGGGCCAGTTCGAGCCTCAAACTCTCGCTGAGAAACTCCAACGCGGCCTTCGCGCCGCCGTAAACGCCGAAGCCAGGGTAGTTCGAAATCGCCGCCGCAGCGCTGAGGTTGATGATGTGCCCGCTTTTTTGCCCACGCAGCATCGGCAAGGCCGCGCGGATGACATTCAGGGGACCGAAGAAGTTCGTTTCGACGTTCCGGCGAATTTGATCATCGTCACACTCCTCCACCGCGCCGATGAGGCCGTAGCCCGCATTGTTCACCAGCACGTCAAGGCTGCCTGCCTCCGCGATGGCCTCACGGATGTTGTCCGCATCGGTCACATCGAGCGTCAACACGCGACAGGCCTCGCTTTCAAGATCGGCGATGCTGCGCACATCACGCGCCGTGGCGATGACACGATGCCCGGCGGCCAGCGCCGCCTCCGCGATGGCACGGCCAAAGCCGCTCGAACAGCCGGTGATAAACCATGTTTTCATGAATTGAGCCTCCAAAGAGTAAAATTGAGAACCGAAGCAAAACTGACCCACGCAAGGTAAGGCACGAGCAGAAGCCCCGCTGGCCGCGAAACCGCCTGAAAAGCCCGCTGCGTGAGAAAAATGGCGATCCACATGCAAACGATCACGATGAAGGCCGCGACGAGCTGATGCGCTCCGAAGAACACTGGTGTCCACGCGGCATTCAGAGCCAGTTGAACGACATAAAGCCTCAGCGCCTGCCCCTGGCCGCCGCGTTTCCACACCAGCCAGGCCGCCACGGCCATGCCGAGGTACAAAAGCGTCCACACCGGCCCAAAGATCCACGGCGGTGGATTCCACGACGGCTTGTTCAGCGTCTGATACCACGCTCCCGGCGGCGTGAAGGCTCCCGCAACCGGCGCGAGAAAGGTCAGCACGATGAAGCCGAGGAGCACCAGGGCTTGTTGAAAGGTGGAGCGAGGTTTCATGACTGGCACGAGACACGGAAAAGGTTGGCCTGTCGTTGGATGTTCTCGCGATCTACCGCGCTGAGGCGCGTGAGGTTCTTCAACTGCATGCTCATCCGCTGGTTTTGCCGCAGGACTGGCTCGTGTTGCAGCAGGTAGTCCCAGTAAAGCGTGGTAAAGGGGCAGGCACGCGGGCCGATGCTCTGCGCGGGATCGAAGCGGCAACCGGCGCAGTAGTTGCTCATGCGCTGGATGTATTTGCCGCTGGCCACATACGGCTTGCTGGCCATCACGCCGCCATCGCCATACTGCGACATGCCGAGCGTGTTCGGCAGCTCCACCCACTCCACCGCATCCACATACACGGCCAGATACCACTCATGCACGCGGCGCGGATGCACGCCGTAAAGCAGCGCGAAGAGCCCCGTGACCATCAGCCGCTGAATGTGATGCGCATAACCGAGCCGCAATGTCTGCCCGATGGCATCGCGCAGGCACTGCATGTCGGTTTCACCAGTCCAGTAAAACTCGGGCAGTTCTTGCTCCACGTTCATCGCATTCCGCTCGATGTAATCCGGCATGAAGTGCCAGTAGATGCCGCGCACATACTCACGCCAGCCAAGGATCTGCCGGATGAAGCCCTCCACCGCTGCCAGCGGAGCTTTTCCGTCCTGATACGCTTTCTCCGCCGCCGCGATCACCTCGCGCGGATCGAGCAGCTTCAAATTCATCGCCGCGCTGAGTCGCGAATGATACAGCCACGGCTCATTCGTCCACATCGCATCCTGATAGCGGCCAAACTCCGCCAGCCGGTGCTCGATGAAGTCATCCAAGGCCACGCGTGCCTCCGCCGTCGTTACCGGCCAATCAAACTCCGCCAGTGCTCCCGGATGCTTCGCGAAATGCGTTTCCACATCCGCGATCACCCCCTTCGTGATCTCATCCGGCACAAACCGACGCGGATTCATGCGCAAACCCGGCCCCGCCTTGCCAAACGACTCGCGATTGTCGTGATCGAAGTTCCACTGACCGCCCACCGGCTTGCCCTTCTCCATCAGCACGCCGGTGTGCTGCCGCATCTCGCGGTAGAAGAACTCCATGCGCAGCTGTTTGCGGCCTTCCGCATGCTTTTGAAACATCTCCCGCGTGCAGAGAAAATGCCGGTCAGGCCGCACCTCCAGCTCCACGCCTGCCTCGCTCGCTACAGCCTCGATCTCGCGTGCCACGCTCCATTCCCCGGCCTCGACCATGACAAGCTTCTGTGGCTTCAACCGCTGGATCGCCTCGCGAAGCTGCTCCGCGAAGGTCTCGCCCCCTGCCCCGCCGAGCTGGCGATAGTCCACCCGCCAGCCACGCTCCTGCAGCGCCTCGCGGAAGTGCCGCATCGCCGCGAGGAAGACCGCGATGCGTGCCTTCGTGCTCCAAACCTTCGCCGACTCATGCTTCACCTCCGCCATCCAGACGACATCCTGTTTCGCATCAAACCCATCCAATGCCACCGACTCAGCATCGAGCTGGTCACCGAGGACAAGAATGAGACGTGAGGCATTGGACACGATGGCGTTACGCCTAGCCTGGGTCTCTGGATGGGCAAAAAAAGGCCCGGCGTGCTCGGCCGGGCCTTCGAAGCTCACTTCTTCTTCTCCCACTCGCGGGCCTTCACGATGCCCTCGAGCTCTTTTTTCGCCGCGATGTCCTCCGGCAGGATTTTGAACTTCGTCATGTAACGCAGCGCCTTAGTGACATTGAGGATGTCTCCCTTCTTCGATTCGATCTTCGCGTCCGGCGTGCCTTTCGCCTCATTCACAAAACCATCGACCATGCTCGTGGCCGTGCCGCGTGCATCCTGATCATCCGCGTAGCAGAGCGATTCGAGCAGGCGCAGCATCTTCGCCTGGCCTTCGAGCTTCGCCGCGTCCTCACGGATGCCCTTGGCGATCTCCGCGCGCTTCTTCGCCGTGGCTTCCTCGCTCATGCGGCTGTACTCGCCGCCTTCGACGAAGCGCTTCGGCAGCGGGCGATACCAGATGTTGCGGAAGCGCACCGGATTGCCGTGGTCCTGGATCTTGAGCGGGCCTTTTTCAGGCAATGCCTTCGGCGAGGAGCGCTTCATGTGTCCGCCACCGCCTTCCAGCGGCGTGTGGTCCTGCGTAAGCACGCCATTCACAAAGACGGTGATGTAACCCGGATCGATCTCATTGCCGTCTTTGAAGATCGGCCGGCGGAAGACGATGTCGTAGCTCTGCCACTCGCCCGGCGCACGCAGGGGGTTCGCCGCAGGCGGATTGATGCCGTAGATCGACGAGGCAAAGCCATCCGGGTAGGTGGGGTTGTTGTGATTATCCAGCACCTGCACCTCCACGGCACCCATCAGGAAGACACCGCTGTTGCCGCGACCTTGGCTATCGCCCTCGACCTTGCTTGGCGCGGCCCACTCGATGTGAAGCTGGCAGTCGGCGAATTCTTCCTTCGTGCGGATGTAACCGCTGCCGGGCACGCATTGCAGCACGCCATCTTTGACCTCCCACTTCGTCGGCTCGCCGTTTTTATCGGAGATCCACTTCTCGATCTCCTCCGGCTTCCCGCTGAACAAAACGATCGCGTCCGACGGTGCCGAGCCATTCGTGCCCGGCTCCACCCGCGTCGGCTGCGGACGGTTCATGTCGTGTATGGCCCAGGGATGCGTGGCATCCGGCGGATCGCCGTAGAAACCGCCTGCGGCAAACGCGGCGGAGCTGACGAGCACAAAAGAGAGACCGAGAAGAAGGTTGGTATTCATGGCGGCCCATGAGATAGCAGGCCGCACGAGCAGGAAAAGCCCGGAAATCAAAAAGCCCACCGTCACGAGGACGGCGGGCTTTTGAAATTGGTTGCGGGAGTAGGATTTGAACCTACGACCTTCAGGTTATGAGCCTGACGAGCTACCGGGCTGCTCCATCCCGCGATTTAGTTGTCTGATGAGTGCCACACGCCCCTGTGATAGCAACCCGTTTTTTCGACCCAGGCCCTTTTCAACGTGGGATTCTCAGGCCTGCGAGGCCTCAGCGGCATGTTTCCGTGAAAAAAGTGCCCGCAAGCCCGTATTGAGAATTGGTCTGACCAATTCTCCCATGTCCCTTTCCCTCGTCGAAACTGTCTCCCGCCGCATCATCGGCCTCTCCCGCACCAGTCGGCGTTTGCCGACGGAGCGCGACATGTCGGCGAAATTTGGCGTGAGCCGCAGTGTGATCCGCGAGGCAGCGAAACGGCTGGAACTGCAAGGCCTGCTCGAAATCCGCCAAGGCAGCGGCATGACCGTCGTGGACAAGCTCCACAAGCCGCTCAACGGTGCCCTCAACCTCCTCGTGCCGGATGAAACGCAGCGCCTCAAGCAGCTCATCGAGGTGCGTCTCGCGTTGGAACCGGAAAACGTCCGTCTTGCCGCCGAACGTGCCACTGCCGCTGATGTGAAGGCGCTCACCGCCTGCCACGAACGATTCGAAGCTGCGAGCACCTTTGAAGAGCAAGTCGAGGCGGATATGGCGTTCCACTGCCTGCTCGCCGAGGCCTCCGGCAACAAGATCGCCGCGCTGCTCATTCAGAGCCTCTCCGAACTGCTGCAAACCAGCCTCAAGCACGGCTACAGCCGTGTCACCAAGGACCTCGCCGTCGCCGATCACGCGAAGATCCTCAAAGCCATCCTCGCCCGCAGCCCCACCGCCGCCGCAAAGGCCATGCGCACCCACCTCGAGCACGCCCGCAACGACCTCGGCCTATGAAACCTGTTTTTGAACACCGGATGAAATCTCACGCAAAGGCGCAAAGGCGCAAAGGTTCTGAGAGCTTGTCTTTCTTTGCGCCTTTGCGCCTTTGCGTGAGCCTCCTCTTGGCTCCCTCCATGGTCACCGCAGCCGATTTCGACCGCGAAATCCGCCCTCTTCTCCAAGAGCGCTGCGTCGAATGCCACGGCCCCGAAAAACAAAAAGCCGATCTCCGTCTCGATGCCAAACCGCATGCCTTCAAAGGCGGCGAAAGCGGCGCAGCCATCGTTCCCGCCAAATCGAGCGCCTCGCCACTCTTCCAACGCATCACCGCCACCGGTGACGAGCGCATGCCTCCGAAAGGCGAGCCCCTCACCGCCGATCAGATCTCCAAAATCAAAGCCTGGATCGACTCCGGTGCTGTCTGGCCCGAAAACGCCGAGGACAAAGCCGCTGCCAACGATCCCCGCGTGAACCACTGGGCCTATCAGCCGCTGCCGCCACACAATCCCAAGGCCACCATCGATTCCTTTATCGAGGCTAAGCTTCGCGAAAAAGGCCTCTCGATGTCTCCCCGCGCCGACGCCCGCACCCTCATCCGCCGCGCCCACTTCGTCATCACCGGACTCCCACCGTCCTTTTCGTCTCTTCAGTCCCTTTCGTCCTTCGAATCCCTCGTGGACCAGCTCCTCGCTTCTCCCCACTACGGCGAAAAATGGGCCCGCCACTGGCTCGACGTCGTCCGCTTCGCCGACTCGAACGGCTTTGAGACCAACCACGAGCGCCCGAACGCCTGGCGCTATCGCGACTACGTCATCGACGCCTTCAACACCGACAAACCCTTCGACCGATTCATGTTCGAGCAGATCGCGGGCGATACCTGCGACGCGGATGTGGCCACCGGCTTCATCGTCGGAGGTCCGTATGATCGGGTGAAGGGCCAGGATAAAAATTTGCAGCTCATGCAGCGTGCCGACGAGCTTTCCGACATGGTCAACACCACCGGCACCGCCTTCCTCGCCACCACCATGGGCTGCGCCAAATGCCACAACCACAAGTTCGATCCCGTCACGCAGACCGACTTCTACGCCATGCAGGCCGTCTTCTCCGGCGTGCAGCATGCCGATCGGCCGATCAAGTCGCCGGAGTTCGCCGCGCAGGAGAAAAAGGCCGCTGAAATCCGCGCCAAGCTCGCGCCGCTCCTCACCAAGCTCGCCGAGTATCAGCCGAAGGCGGTGCTCGGCCGACGCGTGGCGCTGGGCGAAGAGGAAGCCACCTTTTTAAAAACTCCGAAAGGCGTCAAAGCCACGGATTACGATGCCGGCACCGAGCCAGGCCAGCTCAACGACCTCGGTAATGCGCAGCGCTTCCCGAACATCGGCGAGAGCTACCGCTACTTTGATGAAGCACCCGGCACCGACTGCGTCGCCTGGACTCCGAAACGCAGCGGCAAACATCGCGTCTGGGTGAGTTGGGGCGTGTGGACCACGCATGCGCCGGACGCGCGCTTCATCCTCGAAACGAACGGCAAACAGACCGAAATCGGCACCATCAATCAACGCCAGTTCGCCGATGGCACGCCCGCCATCGCGGGCAAAAAACGCTGGAGCAGCTTCAAAAGCCTCGGCGAGCACGAACTCGCCGCCAACAGCCGCATCCTCCTCCGCATGGGCCCGACCCGCGCCCCGATGGCGGCAGACATGCTCCTGCTCGAAGAACTGCCCACGACTTCTGAAAAGCTCCACATCCGCCCACCGGTCGTTCACACTGCCAATACCGATCTTTTCGCTCCCACGACCGCCAAACACCTGCGCTTCGTCATCGACGACAGCTACAGCAACAACGCCTGCATCGACGAACTCGAGATCTTCGGCTCCAACGGCGAAAACCTCGCTTTGAAGGCCAAAACGACCTCCAGCGGCGATTACGGCCCCTCGCCGATTCACAAGCTCCAGCACATCAACGACGGCAAGTATGGCAACAGCCGCAGTTGGATCGCCAAAGAGAAAAAAGGCTGGGTGCAGTTCGATTTTGCACAGCCGCAGGAGGTCAGCCGCGTCGTCTGGAGTCGTGATCGCAGCACGACGGGCAAAGCCTTTGAAGACCGCCTCGCCACCGCCTATCGCATCGAGGTCTCTGACGACGCCAAGGCCTGGAAAACCGTCGCCAGCCACGCAGATCGCCTCAGCGCCCGATTTAACAAGAAGGTCAAAGCCATCCCATCCGCGTCGAATGCCCCCGCCGACCTCATCGCGAAGGTCGATGCGCTGCAAAAGGAGCTGCAAAGCTTCACCGAGCCGCCCATGGCCTACGCTGGCACCTTCAAGCAGCCCGAGCCGACGCATCGCCTGCACCGCGGCGATCACATGAGCCCGCGCGAGATCGTCGCGCCGGAAGGGCTTTCGCTTTTCAAAGAGAAGCTCGGCAGCTTCAAGCTCGCGCCCGATGCGCCCGAGCAGCAGCGCCGCCTCGCTTTCGCCAAATGGCTCACCGATCCGCGCAATCCACTGCCCGCCCGCGTCATGGTGAACCGCATCTGGCATTACATCTTTGGCACCGGCCTCGTCGCCACGCCGAGCGATTTCGGCCACATGGGCTTCAAACCCACCCACCCCGAGCTACTCGACTGGCTCGCGAATGAATTCATCCGGAGCGGCTGGAGCGTGAAGCATATTCAAAGGCTCATTCTCACCTCGCGCACCTTCCAGCAATCCTCATCCGTCCCATCAGACCTATCCGTCCTATCCAAAGACGCGACGAACACTCTGCTCTGGCGTTTCGCCCCTCGTCGTCTCGATTCCGAAGTCATCCGCGACAACATCCTCTCCGTCACCGGCAGCCTCGATCTCACGCCCGGCGGCCCCGGCTTCATGCTCTACGAGCCGAACGCCAACTACGCCCGCAACTGGATCGCCGAAACGGGCGACTTCGAGCGCGAAGACTACCGCCGCATGATCTACGCCCTCAAACTCCGCATGGAGCCTGATGCCATCTTTGCCGCCTTCGACGCCCCCGATGGCGGCCAAGTCTGCCCCTCCCGACCTCGCAGCACCACGCCGCTCCAAGCCCTCAATCTCTTCAACAGCTCCTTCCTCCTCGAACAAGCCGCCATACTCGCCGCCAAGGCCAAGAATGTCTCAACCGCCTACCAACTCGTCTATCAACGCCAGCCTACGAAAGACGAACTCACCACCGCCGAGTCCTTCGTGAAACAAGAAGGCCTCCCAGCCTTCTGCCGAGCCCTCCTCAACTCGAACGAATTTCTCTTCCTCGAATAACCATGCCTTCCTCAAAGCCCCTCGTCGCCATCATTGACTGGAAGACCTCGCCACTCGGCGATCCTGATTCCTACGTCGAAAAATCAGTCCTCGGCAGCCATGCCGAAGTGGGGCGTTATCTGTGCGAAAGCGATGCAGACTTCACGGAGGAGATTTGCGAGGCGGCGGCGCTCATCGTCTGGCACAATGCGCCGATGCGTGCGCCTGGCCTATCCCGGTTAAAGCATTGCCGAGCACTCATCGGCAATGGCGTGGCTTTGACTCAGTGGACATAACCGCCGCACGGCAGCTTGGCATCACGGTGTGCGGATAAGGTGGTCGGCATGAGCTTACTGCGTTAAATAGGGAGCTGGCATCCCAATCATGACGTGGGCAGACAACTGATAGAAATCTTGCCGCAGCTCAGTAACTGGTATGACCTCCTACCTCTATCCCATTTTCCATCTCTTTCTGCCCCATGAAACTCAGCCGCTTTGGCATCCCTGATCACGATAAAACCAGCCTTCTCCTTGACGTTGGCCGCCGCGTTGAGGATTCGGCGTTCGTGTCTGACTACGATGAGCGATTCTACGGTGGCGGTGTTATGAAGAACCAATGACTTCACCTGTGAAATCCTCTCTCGAACATCAACTGAAGGCCCTTCTCCCGCGCGGGCGTGTGCTGACTTCGCCGGCTCAGTTGGCGGGCTATGGCGCTGATGGGTTGGGCTATAAGAACCACTTGCCGGATGCGGTGGTGATTCCGGCGGATGCGGAGGAGCTTGCTGGCTTTATGCGTGGGGCGAAGTCGCTGGGTGTGCCGGTGGTGATGCGTGGGGCGGGGACTTCGCTTTCCGGCGGGCCGGTGGCGGTGCAGGGTGGTGTGGTTGTTCATACCTCGGCGTTGAAGAAGATCCGGGAGATCAACACGGAAGGCTTTTGGTGTGAGGTGGAGTGCGGTGTGGGGCTCAATGATCTCGATGCAGCGCTGAAGCCGCATGGCGTGTTCTATCCGCCCGATCCATCGAGTGGTCCGGTATGCACGCTCGGGGGTAATGTGGCGTCGAACGCGGGTGGCGCGCATTGTTTTCGCTACGGCGTGACGAGCAACTATGTGCTCGGAGTCGAGGCGATTTTGCTGGATGGCAGCCTGCATCGCTTTGGTGGACCTGCGGGTGGTCGCGGACCTTGGCGTGAGGATTGGAAACGCTTCATGATCGGTTCGGAGGGTACGCTGGCGGCCTTCACTCGTTTTTGGCTTAGACTGCTGCCACTGCCGGAGAAAGTGTGGACCTTCCGCGCGACCTATCCCGATTTGAAAACGACCGAGGCGGCGATTCATGCGCTGGTGGCGCACTCGTCGTATCCGGCGGCGATCGAGATGCTTGATCCGCGTGGCGTGGCGATGGTGGAGAGCAGTCAGATGGCTTGTGGATTGCCCGAGGGCTCGTTCATGCTGCTGGTGGAGATTGATGGCCCAGAGGCGCTCGTGAATGCGCGGGTGGAGGCCGTGGCTGAGATTTTGCGTCAGGCAGGCTCGAATGATGTGATGTTCAGCGATGAAGAGGCCCTTCGCCAAAAGCTCTGGAAAGCCCGCAAAGCCTCCGGTGGTCTGCTCGGCCAGTTGAGCCCCAGTTACGTCGTGCAAGACGCGGTGATACCGAAGCGTGCCTTGGCCGAGGTGCTTCAGCTTGTCTATGATGAAGCCGATGCCGCGAACATCCGCGCGGTAAATGTCTTCCACGCAGGTGATGGCAATCTGCATCCGAACTTCCTCTTCGATTCGCGTGTGCCCGGCGAACTGGAGAAGGTGGAACTCATCAGCAAGCGACTCATGCAGCGCGTCATCGAAGTCGGCGGCACGCTCAGCGGTGAGCATGGCATCGGCAATGACAAGTCCGCCTACATGCCACTGGTGTTCGGGCCGGACTCCATGCGTCTCCAACTCTCCGTGCCAGCCGCATTCAATCCTGCGCATCAAATGAATCCGCTCAAGGTCTTCGACAATCGCCACTTCATCGCATGAACGTCTTCCCTCCCATGCAGCACGAACGGCTCTTTGTTCCCTTCCTGGATGAAGTGGATGGCACGCTGTGCCTGCCCGCGAATGCGATAGCGGCTGACATTCATTCGCAAGCTCACGCGCATCGCCTGCGCTTTCCGCTTCTCTTGGATGAAGCGACGACATTGCGCGAACAAATCGCCGCCACGACTCATGCGCCAGTCTCGTGCCGCTTCGGACCTTATTGTGACAACATTCTGGGAATAAACTGGCGGCTGCCTAGTGGACGCATCGCCCGCATCGGCGAGCGTGTGGTCAAGACCACGACCGGCTATGACTGGCTCCGCTTCCTGCTGCACAGCGGGTCGCGTTATGGCGAGCCTGTGGATTACGTTTTGCGGTTGCGACCTGATTGTGGATTCACGGCTATCGCCCGCTTTGATGGCAGCACCAAGGCTTTGCGCTCCTGTGTATCCAAACTACTTCACAGCGGCTGGATGCACTGGTGGGATGCGGTGGACTTTATCACAGAAGCTGGGGCATCGTTCGTCCGTGTGATGATCCATTGTGTGCCCGAGGAAGCTTCTATCTTCGCCAAACAGCTCGAACACATCGCTGCATCGTCCAGCACTCAGCTTACGCTGCAAAACAACGTGCCGCCGCCCCTCGATGGTCTTCCCGATCTCGTGATCAAGACGACGCCTGATCGAGCCATCGGTCTCGCTGCGGAACTCGCGCACGCTGCGCGGCGTTCTGTGGCGCTGTGCTACAGCGGTATCGTTCACGTTTACATGAACGAGAGCGAAGACCTCAACGAACGCACGCAAGCTCTCGTCCAACCTTACACAGCAGAACTCCACACCCTCGGCGGCGACTGGCACTCGCGCTGGTTGCCTGCCACGCCTCCAACGATCACCGAGTCTGCGTGGCTCAACACGCTGGAGGAAGCCATTCATGAGCACTGAAGCAATGACTCCAGACTACTTCTCCAACTGCACGCATTGCGGCTTCTGCCTCGCGGTGTGCCCCACTTACAAGCTCACCGGTGATGAAAACAATTCACCGCGCGGTCGTCTGCGGCTGTGGAGCGAGGAAGCGGCAGGACGGCTGCCTCAGGATCAGTGGACGGACTTTTACACTGCCGAGTGTGTCGGTTGTCTCGCCTGCGAAACTGCCTGCCCTGCGACGGTGCCGTATGGTGAAATCTTCGAGCATGTTCGTCACGAGCACGTCACCTCGCATCGGTTCAAACCCAAGCTTGCGCTCCGATTGGCAGCGGCGGCGGTCACTCGGCCGCTGTTGTTCAATCTCGCCCTGCTGCCCGCACGACTCTTGCGCCGCGCGGGCCTCAGCATGCATCGTTTTCTTTTCCCTGGTCGTCCGGCGGCTCTGAAAAGCACGGCTGCGTATGCAGACGAACTCATGCAACGGCATCGCCCCACCGGACCGCGTGTGGCTTTTCTCACCGGTTGCTTGATGGAAGCCATGTTCCGCGAGATCAACTTCGCCACGGTGCGCGTGCTCATCGAGAACAACGTGCAAGTCATCATCCCTGAGGGCCAGGGCTGCTGCGGGGCGTTTCAGGAGCACACCGGACTTGATGGTGTTGAAGCGCTTCGTGAGCGGAACCGGCGAGCGTTTGGTCCGCTCGATGTCGATGCCATCGTCAGCAACTCGTCCGGCTGCGGATACGCTTTGGGCAAGACATTGCAGCCCGACAAACAAGTGCGTGATGTGCTTGGTTTCCTCGGTGAACTCAGCCCTGTGCGCCGCCAACGCGGCAGCGATGATGGCACGCGAGTCTATGTGGATCTGCCCTGCCACCTCGTGCATGGACAGAAGGCCGCAGGCATCCCCGCGAATGTGCTCGATGCCACCGGCTACCGCTGGGAACTCGCGCCCAAGGCCAAGGACTGCTGCGGATCCGGTGGCGTTTACAACATCCAGAAGCCCGAGAACGCGAGTGCGATCCTCGCCGATAAATCCGCCTTCCTCAACGAGGCCGAAGGCGCACCCGTCATCCTCGGCACCTCCAACCACGTCTGCATGATGCAATGGCACAGCGCCGGAGCCACCGGACTCGTCACCCGCCCCTATGAGGTGAGACACATCATCCAACTCCTCGATCCAGGAGAAAAGTTCAGCATCCCTTCAACCTCACAACAGCCATGAAAATCAACACCATGATCGCCTTCGCAGCGTTGCTTACGCTGTCTGTATTGAATGCCGCCGAGCCGGTTGATCCAGCTCGCTATGAAAAGGAAATCCTCGTGCCGGCGGCGCGTGATGCGGTCCAGATGGAAGTCCTCCCCGGCGGCGATGTTATCTTTGCTGAGTTCTGGGGCACGGTGAAACGTTGGGACGCGAAGTCAGGCGGCGTGAGCATCCTCGGCTCGGTGCCGACGTATGCGAAGGGCGAGATCGGACTGCTCGGCATGGCGGTGGCGCGGGATTTTGAGCAGAGCGGGCATGTGTATGCCTTGTTCGCGCCGACGGCGAAACTCGGCACCGTGCGCGTGAGCCGCTTCACGGTGAAGGACGGCAGGATGGCGGCAGAATCGGAGCTGGAACTGCTTTCATGGCCTTATGATACCGAGCACGTCTTCCACATGGGCGGCGCGATGTGGATGGATGGAAAAGGCGATCTCTACATCGGCAATGGCGACAACTGTCACTATGATCCGGGCTTGCCTCAGGACACGCGGCCGGATCGCAAGAACTGGGACGCCTTCCGCTCCGCCGCCAACTCGCGCGACCTGCGTGGCAAGGTGCTGCGCATTCATCCGAAGCCGGAGGGCGGCTACTCCATTCCCGAGGGCAATCTTTTTGCCGATGGCAAGGACGGCAGGCCGGAGGTCTTCGCCATGGGCGTGCGCAATCCCTTCCGCCTCTGCGTGGATGACAAGACAAACACACTCTACTTCGGCGATGTCGGCCCGAACATCATGCCGGTG
>JBILVU010000145.1:0-13571 GCA_044370285.1 Prosthecobacter sp. | reverse complement strand
TGAATACCTGCCCCGTCGGCGTCGCCACCCAGGACCCGCAACTCCGCGCGAAATTCAGCGGCGATCCCGAATACGCCGTGAACTTCATGAAGTTCATCGCCATGGAAGTGCGCGAACTCATGGCGCAGCTCGGCTTCCGCAAGCTGGAGGACATGGTGGGCCGCACCGACATGCTCGAAGCACGTCACGCCGTCGATCATTGGAAAGCTCGCGGCATCGACCTCAGCAACCTGCTTTACAGCCCGAAAGTGGGCCCCGAAGTCGGCAAATTTTGCTCCGAGTCCCAGGACCACGGCATCGACAAGAGCATGGACATCACCACGCTGCTGCCGCTTTGCAAAGACGCCATCGAGAAGGGCGAGAAGGTCAAGGCCACGCTCCCAATTCGCAACGTCAACCGCACCGTCGGCACCATCCTCGGCAACGAGATCACCAAGCGTCACTGGCAGGGCCTGCCGGACGACACCGTGCATCTGCACTTCCAGGGCAGCGCCGGTCAGAGCTTCGGGGCGTTCGTGCCGAAAGGCGTGACGCTCGAAATCGAAGGCGACACGAATGACTACATCGGCAAAGGCCTCAGCGGCGGACGCCTCCTCGTCTATCCGCCAGCGGCCAGCACCTTTGCCGCCGAGGAAAACATCATCGCGGGCAACACCGCGCTGTATGGTGCCACCAGTGGCGAACTCTTCCTGCGCGGCATGGCCGGTGAACGCTTCGCCGTGCGTAACAGCGGCGTGGACACCGTCGTCGAAGGCGTGGGTGACCACGGCTGCGAATACATGACCGGTGGCCGCGTCGTCGTGCTAGGCACCACGGGCCGCAACTTCGCCGCAGGCATGTCCGGCGGTATCGCCTATGTGCTCGACGAGAAGGGCGACTTTGCCACCCGCTGCAACGCCGGCATGGTCGATCTGCTCAAGCTGGAGGACAAAGAGGAGATCGACAGCCTCTACGAACTCATCAAGAAGCACGCCGACCTCACCAAGAGCCAGAAGGCCTTCAAAGTCATCGCCCTCTGGGAGCAGAGCGTGCCGCAGTTCGTCAAAGTGCTGCCTCGCGACTACGCCCGCGTTTTGAAAGCCCTCAAGAAGGCCAAAGACGACGGCCTCGTCGGTGATGACGCCCTCATCGCCGCCTTTGAGAGCAACTCCAAGGACGCCGCCCGCGTGGGTGGGGGTTAATCCACGGTCTGAAACTGGAACACGGACACCGACTCACGCATCACTCCTCACGCATCACTTTTTAGACCATGGGAAAACCAACCGGCTTCATCGAATTCACCCGCGAACTCCCCGCTGACCGCGATCCGCTCGAGCGTATCAAGGACTGGAAGGAAATTCATCTCCACCTGCCCGAAGAGAACCTCAAAAAGCAGGGCGCACGCTGCATGGACTGCGGCATCCCGTTCTGCCACAGCGGCACCCTTATCAGCGGCATGGCCAGCGGCTGCCCGATCAACAATCTCATCCCCGAGTGGAATGATCTGATCTACCGCGGCCTTTGGAAGGAAGCGCTCGACCGCCTCCACAAGACCAACAACTTCCCCGAATTCACCGGCCGCGTCTGCCCTGCCCCGTGCGAAGGCTCCTGCGTGCTCGGCATCAACAACCCGCCTGTCACGATCAAGAACATCGAAGTCTCGATCATCGACAAAGGCTGGGAAGAAGGCTGGGTGAAGCCCGAGCCGCCTGAAAAGCGCACCGGCAAAAAGGTCGCCATCATCGGCTCCGGCCCGGCCGGCCTCAGCGCCGCCGCGCAGCTCAACAAAGCTGGCCACACCGTCACCGTTTTTGAGCGTGCCGACCGTCCCGGCGGCCTCCTCATGTATGGCATCCCCAACATGAAGCTCGACAAGAACGAAGTCGTCCTCCGCCGCGTGAAGCTGCTGGAAGACGAAGGCGTCACCTTCAAATGCAACGTCAACGTCGGCACCGACATCACCGCCGAGCAGCTCCGCAAGGACTTCGACGCCATCATCGTCGCCACCGGAGCCACCAAGCCCCGTGATTTGCCGATTCCCGGCCGCGAATTGAAGGGCATCCACTTCGCCATGGACTTCCTCACGGCGAACACCAAGGCCGTGCTCGACCCCAGCGGAAAATACATCACCGCCGACGGCAAAGACGTCGTCATCATCGGCGGTGGCGACACCGGCACCGACTGCGTCGGCACCAGCGTCCGTCACGGCTGCAAAACCGTCACGCAGCTCGAAATCATGGCCAAACCGCCCATGACCCGCGCCGCGAACAATCCGTGGCCCGAATGGCCCAAGACCTACAAGATGGATTACGGCCAGGAAGAAGCCGCCGCCAAGTTCGGCGACGATCCTCGCGTGTACCTGACCACCGCCACCCACTTCGAAGGCGATGCCGATGGCAACGTGAAGGCCGTCCACGTCGTCGATGTCGAGTGGAAGAAAGACGACAAAGGCAACTTCGGCCCCCAGAAGGTCGCCGGCACCGAAAAAGTCCTCCCCGCGCAGCTCGTCCTGCTCGCCATGGGCTTCCTCGGCCCCGAGCAGCCCCTCGTCGAAGCCCTCAAGCTCGAAACCGATCCTCGCAGCAACATCAAAGCCGAGCACGAGAAATACACCACCAGCATCCCCGGCGTCTTCGCCGCTGGCGACTGCCGCCGTGGCCAATCCCTCGTCGTCTGGGCCTTCAACGAAGGCCGCGGCGCCGCCAGAGAGTGCGATCGCTTCCTCATGGGCGCGACGAGCTTGCCGTGATGAGTTGAAAGTCTGATCTTACCTCCAAAGCCCCGGTCTCGTCACGAGCCGGGGCTTTTTGCTATTCATTTTTGTTTTTCAATGACCAGTAGTCCAAAGCCAATGACACCTTCATAAAGCCCCCAGACAGGAGCAATGCCCGTTGGAGCGAATGGTTCAGAGCAAACTTCTAGCGATTGATGTGCACAGTGAATTGAAACGGGAATTACCTCATTTTGGTCTGAAACCCACTCGCAGGTATGAAGCAGGCAGAGCACGTCGGTGAAACCATCGAGAGCATTTTTGTTGGTGGATTTCCCCCTGAAGCCAACCGGCTCAGACGCGTCGTTTGTGACGAACTCGCTGAATTGAACGCGAAGTGATTCTTTGGGAATGTCATCTGTCTCAGTGCGTCCATTGGGATCACACTTCTTCCATCCCCAACCATGCTGTGGCTGAATGTGAAAGCTACTTTGGACCAAAGCCAAAGTCATTGAGGGCTGGAGAGGCATTGGTTGATTCTAAGGGTTGCGCTGGCGGTTTGTCATCTGATCATCACCTTGGAGCTTTCCTTTTGCCTCAAAGCCTGATGTGGCAGCCTCCCGCGATGACCATCACTCTCCCAGACAAACCAGCCCTCGCCGCGTTTCGCGAGGATCAACTGCAACTGGAGCTCGCGTGTGCGCTTTATTCGAATCGCGGCATTTCACGTGGCCTTGATGGCAAACTGGCTGGCATGGAGGTCGAGGCGTTTGAAGCCGAGTTGCATGCTCGCAGCATCTCCAACGGAATTAAGCCGTCGGATCTCGATGCGGATCTCGCTGTCTTCGACAAACGTTCGTAGTTCGGGCTTTAGCCCGTCCCTTGATCGCGGGCTCAAGCCCGAACTACGAACACCATTCCCTTCCAAGACCCAGGGTTAGCTCAACTGCAGGGCTCGTGGTTTCATCGGCCCATCGACCAAAATCGAAGAAGCGATCACCGCGCAATCAGCCTCATGAAGACGCGTGGCATCGTTCCCGCGCTGAAGACGACCCGTCGCATCGATACGACGGGCGTGAGTGAAGAAATCGCACTGCCTTCGGTGAGGTCATTCCATTGGAGGAGATCGGTGGACCATTGAGGGACGAGCGAGAGGCCGGTGACGGTGCTGCGCTGGCGGTAATCGAAGTGCAGGGAGCCGCTGCCATCTCGGACAAGCGTGGCACGCAGGGCGACATCGGGCCGGAGGGGATCGGTGCCGTGGAGGAGTTCGGCGGCATTGCTGAAGCCGTCTTGATCGGCATCGTCATTCGCGCTGGTAGCGCTGCCGAGCGGCCAGGGGATGGTTGAAGACCACGAAGCATAGGTGACGAGAGGTGGCGTGAGATTCAGGCCGATGAGCACCGGATCGTGATCAGCGGCTCGAAAGGCACTCGGCGTGAAAAGGGCCTGCTGCGCGGCGGTTTTGCCGATCTGGGTGTAGTCGAGCACCGTGGGTTCATCCGCATTGATGTGCCAACTCGCGGCACCGGTGACCTGACTGCTGAGAGAAGGCGTGGCAAAGGCATGATCGAGGTGGCTCTGTGCTCCATCGAAGACATACGAGTAGGAGCCGGGGTCAAAGATCGCCTGCTGGTCGAGGTAGCCAGCGGCTCGCAGCAGGTCGATGGGGTCTTCCTGCGAGCTGGCGTTCAGATCCCCCAAGGCGAGCACGGCATCCACACCCGTGCTGATGCGCAGGTTGGCAAGGAAAGTGATCAACCGAGCGGCCTGCTGCTTGCGGCGGTCGTTGAAGGCTCCTTGACCATCGTTTTGATCCAAATCCGCCCCCGTGGCTCCGGTGGAGCTTTTCGATTTGAAATGATTCACGCAGGTGATGAACCGCGCATCCGTGCTGACCTCGGTGAAGACCACGGCGAGCGGCCAGCGGTTCCAAACCGCATCGCCATCCGTGTAGCTGCTGGCATCAGGGCGCACGGTGGCCGTCTTATAGATTATCGCCACGCGGATGAGATCGCCTCCCGTGCCAGCGGGCTCGGGCACACGGGCATACACGGGACTGCCGAGAGCCGTGTTGAGAGCGGTGAGCAAGGTATCAAGGGCCACGGTGCCATTGTTTTCGATCTCCATCAGGCCAACGACATCCGCGTCGAGGCCGATGATCTGGGCGACGAGCTTTTGCTGCTGCCGCGTGAACTCACTTGCCAGCGCCGCACCGCGTGAACCGAGCGTGGTGAAGTAGTTCAAGCAGTTCATGCCAGCGATTTTCAAGCGTCCACCGACCACGGGAGCTGTCGCGGGGCGTGGATTCGTGTCGATGAAAGTGACAGGTGCAGTGGGCTGGATCTTGTTCACGCCATTCGCGTAGCTGAAGAAGCCGGTGACGCTGCCGGTGGTGTCTCCGCGACGCCGCGTCTGCTGGGCATTCACATAAGGCGTGGGCGCGGGATTGCTCAAAAGGCTGCCATCATCGAGCACTAGCTGGCGGCGGGTGTTGAGGCTTTCCTGGGCCGAGATGGCCGCCACGTTGCTGGTCCCGCTGCTGCTGGTGCCGCTGGCAGGCGAATCATTCGGATCGAGACTCTCCGTGGGGCTTTCGATGGCTCCGCCCGAAGAAAGCACGAGCTGTCCAGCACTGCCGAGTTGCCGGTTATCCGTCACGGTGAGTGTTTGGGTGAATTGCACGAGCATTCCTTCATGGCGTTCAAAGCCGGAGGTGCTGCCCGGCGGCATACTGAGACTCAGCGGCGCTGGCAGCGAGGCCGAGCCAGTCTTCACCATGAAGGTGGGATTGATGAGCGAGGTCACCGCACTGACCTCCGCCACGCTGCCGGTGACTCGCACCACGTCCCCTGGCGAGACATCGTAGCTGGCGTCATCGCTGACGAAGAGGCCTTCCGAAGTGGCGGCATCCGCATCCTGGTCCGCCGGGCGTTCTTGAAGGTAAAAGCCGTTCAATGCGTTCGAGCCTTGGAAGTCGCCCGTGACGACGGCTTCGATGGTTACCACGGTACCGACCATCGGGCTCGTCACGACATTGCTCTGGATGGCATGAATACGGGTGATGGTGGGCGGCGGCCCAGCTTCCGCAGAAAAGGAGAAGTCATCCACGGCCAGCGCATCATCGCCGCCGGTATCATCCACATCCGACCAACGCAGCACGAGAGTCTGCCCAGGCCCCCACGGCACCTCGGTGACGGTGGCGGAGAGGCTCACGCGGTTCGCCGCCGCATTGCCATCAAGCGCCGAAGCCGTGGCACTGTTGATCGGCGAGGTGAAACTCAACGCGCTCACGGTTTTGAAGCTACCGCTGGTGATGGTCGTGCTGCCGATGGCATAGGCAAAGGTCAGTGTGTTCGCCACGCCACCTCCGACACGCCATTGCTCGCCCGTGTAGCTCAGCGTGAAGCGGGTGAGTGGGCCGCCAATGTTGTTCACCAGCACGAGGCCAGCACGTCCGACATAGCCCGAGCTGGCCAGCATACCGAGCGCCCGATCCGACTGCGCACCAGTGCCATTCGAGAGATGCGAGGCGGTCGAGCTGGTTCCCGCATCGGCGCGGATTCGTGCCGCCGTGGTGCTGCTCACCGGGGCGATGCTCCACCCACTCAGGTCCGAGGCATTCAACGGCGAGGCGCTGAGTTCCGCCGCCCCTTGGCTGGGATAGGTGAAGGAGCCCGACGTGGGCAAAGAATCAAAATTCTGCCCCAACGGGCCTCCGGTGTAGCTCAACTGCGCCCAGGCGGAAATCGCGCCGAGAAGGCAAAAGGCTGAACTCAGGAGGAAAAGACGCACGGCAATCCTGAGACCATGACAGGCGGCGCTCGTTTGGGCAATGTTTTCCCTGAATCGGGCACTTGGTTGACCAGAGGAATGCATGGGACATTCCCACCTGAGCGGAAAAGGTCACCCCCAAGCCCCGTAGTTTTTTCCATGCCCATCCACCTCAGTTCCCGACGCCAATTTCTAGGACAACTCGGAGGCGCGGCCATTTTGACGCAGGTGGCAGCCTCACCAACGGCAGAGGTCGATGATGGCTTGATCGCCGTTTTGAATGACACGCACATCGGAGCCCAGCAATCGCCCACCGAAGCGATCCAGATGAACCTGGGAATGACCATCGACTGGTTGCTCGCCCTGCCGAAGAGACCGGCAGCCGTCATCATCAATGGCGATCTCGCCCTGAAGGACGGCCAACGCGGGGATTACGAACGCTTCGCGGCACTCATTGCCCCTTTGCAGCGGGCGGGTGTGCCGCTGCACCTGACGATGGGCAATCATGACGACCGCGCCGTGTTTGATGACGTGCTCAAAGCGGATGCCTCCGCCGTGAACTCGAAGCATCTCAGCCTGCTTGAACTGCCCGCTGTGAACTTGTTTCTACTCGACTCGCTCAAGGCCACCATGATCACTCAGGGCCTGCTCGGTGGGGAGCAACTCGTGTGGCTGACGAAGCTGCTTGATCAGCATGCCGACAAACCTGCGCTCCTCTTTGCCCATCACAATCCCCGACTCGGGGGTGATCCGATTCACTTCCCCGGCGGCCTCGAGGACTCCGAAGAGCTTTGGCGAATCCTCGCAGCCCGAAAGCACGTCAAAGCCTACCTTCACGGCCACATTCATCATCGAGACTTCTTCCAGCACGAGGACATTCATATCCTCAACACACCTGCGACCTCCTACGTGGCCGATAAGAAGACCTCCACCACGGGCTGGACTATGCTACGACTCACGCCCGGTGGAGCTGAGGCGACAACACACACGCATCAGCCTGATCACGCCTGGAATGGCCTCAAGGTGGAACTGAAGTGGCGTCCCTCATAAAGAGGCCTGAGTGCTTCACCGGCTTCAACCGATCTCGATCGGCTTCGCGAGCGAGAAGCGCTTCTGGAGCCAGACGAGGCCGAAGAAGAATTTAAGCCTCCACCATGTAGCAAACGTCATCTCAGGACACCCCGCGAGCACGCAATTGATGGCACAGACCACCCGAAAACGATTGTTTGGCTGGAAGAAGAGCTGCGCGAAGTGCCTCGTGTAGAATTTTTCGATGAACTGCCAGAAGCGGCCGACATGCTTGTTCGTGGCTTTTTCGTAGCTCTTCATCGCTGAAGTCATCGTGCAGCCAGCCGCGAGAGCCTCATGCACCACTCGGGCACCTTTTTGGGCGCTGTGCATGGCCAGCATCACGCCGCTGGAGAAGATGGGATCAATGAAGCCTGCGGCATCGCCCACACGCACCACGCGGTCGGAGACGAGCTTTTTGTTCGTGTAGGAGAAATCGCTCAGCACATGCCCTTGAGTGATCGGCTTGGCGTTCATCATGCGATCACGCAGGACTGCGGTGGAGGCCACGGCATCGTCAAAGACGGCCAGCGGCTCCTGCTTGAGGTCTTTGAAGTCGTTCAAATCGAGCACAAGGCCCACGCTCACCTTGTCATCGGCCAGTGGGATCATCCAGAACCACGAGTTCTTGCGGCGCACAATGAGGATGTCGCCCTTCTCCTCGCCGTCGGTCATGAGCACGCCGCTGTAGTGACCGAAGATGGCGATCTTTTTGTGGCCGGGGTAGTACTCGCGCAGCTTCTCGCGGTTGGCGGTGAAGTTGTTCAAGCCGCTCGCATCCACGAGGAAGGAAGCCGTGACCTCCTGCTCGCTGCCGTCCTTGGCCTTCACGCGGAGGGTGACGCGGTCTTTTTCCACTTCATGGCCGGTGACGAGCGTTTCTTCACGCACCTCGGCACCGAGTTCCTCGGCGTGACGGAGCAGGATGTCGTCAAACTTGGCCCTCTCGACCTGGATGGCTTCGGGAAACTCCGTGAACGAACCGCGGGAGAAATTCAGCCTCGTGTGCATCGAGCCATCGGCCATCCAGAACTGCGCTCCGCGCTTGGTCATGAACCCGGCGGCCTGAATCTTCTCCCACACGCCGAGCTGGTCAAAAATGGGGCGGTTGTAGGGCAGGAGCGATTCGCCGATGTGAAAGCGCGGAAACTTCTCCTTCTCTACCACCAGGACCTTCCGTCCGGCCTGGCGCAGCGTCATGGCGGCCGTGGCTCCGGCGGGGCCGCCGCCAATGATGATGGCATCGTAGTCGTTTTGCATGAGGGATGGGATGAGATGCTCTTTTTTGCCTGCCGGAGCAAGCATGGAAATGCGAAGTGCTGCGCTTGGTTTGCTATTTGATGACGGCAAAGCTACGTCCGCATCATGTCCCTGGATTTCTCCTCTCGCGTCGCCGGCATGCTGCATGGCAGTTTCATCGCTGAAGCCCTCTCTCTTGGAGTTCACTGGATCTACGATCCCGAGGTGATCGTGCGCCGCCATGGCCGCGTGACTGGATACCATGCCCCCGGAGCCGAGTCGTATCATCCTCGCAAGCAGGCAGGTGCCCAAGGCCATGCCGGAGATCAGGCCCTGCGCCTGCTGGCCTTTCTGCATCGCGAACGCCGCTGGGAGGCCGCCGCCTTCCTCACCGATTGGCAGGCCATGTGGCCGAACTACAACGACTATGTGGACAAGGCCACCAAAGCCACGCTAGCCAATCTTCAGGCCGGTTCCACGCCCGCGACGAGCGGCGCGGCCTCAAACGAACTCGCTGGCCCCGCCCGCATCGCCCCACTAATGGCCTTTTTGGCTGACAAGCCTGAATCCGAGGCCGTCGCCGCTGCCATTGAGCAGACGGTGCTCACGCATCGCTCACCGGAGACCCTCGAATGCGCGGCATTCCTCGCCCGTGCCACCCACCGGCTTTTGCATGGCGGCTCGCTGCCCGAGGTGATCGCTCAAACCGCCCCCAAATGGGCTCTCGATGCTGCCGAGGCGGCTGGTAACTCCGATGGCATCGGCAAGCTCGGGCTTGCCTGCCCCATTCCGCAGGCTCTTCCGGCGGTTTTGTGGCTCGTGAAGCATCACGGCCACGATTTCGAGCTTGCCAGCATCGAGAACGCCATGGCTGGCGGTGATAACTGCGCCCGCGCCCTGGTGCTCGGGATGCTGCTAGGAGCCGCACATGGCCTTGACGCCATTCCCCTCGCTTGGCGTGAAGGTTTGCTGGCACGAAAGGAGCTGCAAGGCCTTCTCGCCGACCAATGAACCGGCAAGACACCGCCCTCCGCATCGTTACCTTCTCACCATGAGTTCCTCACGCACCTCACGCCGCCAGTTTCTCGCCAGCGGAGCCGCCGCAGCGGCCAGCCTGGGTTTCCCGGCCATCACACGCTCCCGCTCGCCGAATGCGAAGCTCAATCTCGTCTTCATCGGCGTGGGCGGTCGCGGCGGCGGCAATCTCTCTAGCATCAGCGGCATCCCCATGGCGCTGCCGAAGAAAAAAGAAGGGGCCGACCCGAAGGCACCGCCACCTCCCCTGCCCTCCGCCGCCGATGCCGCTGAAAACATCGTCGCGCTGTGCGACGTGAATGCGCAGAACCTCGACTTCGCGGCCAAATTTCATCCCGGTGCCCAAACCTTCCGCGACTTCCGCAAGCTCTACGACACGCTGAATGCCAGCGAGATCGACGGCGTCGTCGTCAGCACCACCGAGCACACGCACGCCTATGCCACGCTGCCCGCGTTGCTCATGAAGAAGCCGGTGTACTGCGAAAAGCCGCTCTCACACAATGTCGCCGAGGCACGCCTCATCACGAAGGCCGCCGCAGAAGCTGGCGTGGCCACGCAGATGGGCACGCAAATTCATTCGAGTGCCAATTATCGCCGCGTCGTCGAACTCATTCAAAGCGGAGCCATCGGCAAGGTCACCGAAGCGCATGTGTGTGTTTCGCGTGCCTGGGGCCTGCAAACCAAGGAGGAAGCGGAGAAGAACAAGGACATCATCTTCGTCGATGAACGCCCGAAAGAGGCCCAGCAGCCGCCGCCTTACCTCGACTGGGACCTATGGATCGGCCCCGCGCCGATGCGGCCCTACAACGAGGTCTATTTCCCCGGCCCCAAATGGTATCGCTGGTGGGATTTCGGCAATGGCACCATGAGCGACCTCGGCAGCCATTGGAATGACCTGCCCTTCTGGGCACTCAAACTCGACGCCCCGCTCAGCATTGAGGCCTTTGGCCCCAAGGCTCATCCTGAGATCGCTCCGGCCAACATGCATGCCGTGTATGAATACGGCCCGCGTGGTGACATGCCCGCCTGCAAGGTCCACTGGCACCAAGGCTCCAGCAAGCCGGAGGCCTGGACGAATGATCCCGTCATCAGCCAATGGAGCAGCGGGGTCCTCTTCATCGGAGACAAAGGCATGCTCCTCTCCGATTACGGTAAGCACCTCCTGCTGCCGGAGAACCAGTTCAAGGACTTCGTCCGTCCTGCGCCCTTCATCCCCGATTCACCCGGCCATCACGCCGAATGGCTCAACGCCATCAAGAACGGCACGCCCACCGGCAGCCCCTTCAGCTACGCCGGACCGCTCACCGAAGCCAATCACCTCGGCAATGTGGCCCACCGTGCCGGAGGCAAGATCCTGTGGGATGCCAAGGCCATGCGCATCACCAACATGGAGACCGCAAACCACTTCCTCTCTCGTGAACCGAGGGCGGGATGGAAGCTGGCGTGATCCAAGCAGCGTTGTTTCATGTGAGCAAAGGTGCCGTGAGTGGATTCGAAATCAGGTTCAATCAACCAAGCAATGCTTTCCCGCAGCCCCCCCCATCATCAACTGTCATTTTTTTGCGCCTACCCCCGTTCCTCTCGCAAAGTTGATGATGGAGATTTGTCTTTAGGGGCGGGAAGAGGGGACAGATTATCCGCTGTCGCAAAGGAGGTGCTGTGAAACCGTCGCGTTCGTCATCATTGTTGATTACCGCGTAGGCCACTCATCGAATCACTCAAGTTTCGCAGACGTGGAACTGCGTATAACAGCGCTTTTCTCAACATACAGGCATCTATGAAATGAAGCTTTTGGCCTCCAGCCTGCACGATCATGCCTGCAAGAAGATGACGGCCAATTCTACTGGTATCCAAATATGTGATGGGTCCACCGCTCATACCGTTTTGAGATGTGGAGAGATGAGGTGATTCAAAGGCATGGATGCCAAGATAGTCGGTCGCTCCTGCATACCACCCCTCAACAGCCACCTCAGTTAGCAAATGTTGCCGTTTGTCTAAATCGAAGTCACATTCAGCATCTCGAAAACCGAAGGCAAAGAGCTGTTTCTTATAGGGAAAGGTTACCTCTGCTGGAAATGGAAGATAGTCGTACTCCGAAATGATGCTGTTTATGTCTCTCGTGGTATGCAGTTGATACAGTGCAAAGTCGCTGAAGGTGTTGTCATCCGCCAAGGAATCAACGGGTTGTAGGTGAACACAGGCGGTTGTTGGCCAAAGTGTTGTTCCTGAATCTGGATAAGAGATGACAATCTCAGTAGGATCAGCGCCCTGATTTGTCAGAATGTGTCGTGCCGTAATCAGAAAAAAGGCACCATCACATGCAACGACTATACCAGAACCAAGACGCCGTATTTTGTATTCAGCATCGGTCGTGACTTCGAAGACTGACCGTACAAAGCGCACATATTTATTCGCTAACGGGTCAAACGGCATGGAGATAGGGAATGTGAGGTGGACCCCGGCGTTCGGCCAGGATTACGTAAAATTAAGCGATAGCAGTCATGTCTGGGGCGGGATTGGTTTCGTTCTTGTGGAAACGGGGTCAGGCAACTGGCTGACAAAATATTCGCAATCATGAGTTCGTGGCATCGGCTTCCTCCAGCAAGTGTATCAGTTCATCAGGCACCTTCTTGAATGCCGCCTTAGCGTCAAGTCTCCTCAACTGGCGGCTCACGTTCGCCACCAATTTCATCTCCAGCTTCGCTGCCAGCCACTCCAGCGAAACCACCGTGCGCTTCCGCAGTATGTCCGCCAGCCGCACTTACCGAGAAGCGGAGCCTTTCACCTCGGACAGACTGTCCGGTTTCACACGTCCGGCCTTCCATGTCTTTTGCGGCCGCCGTTTTTTCATTCGAGAGATACCGAACTCAACCAGAGTGAGTGGCCGGTTGGTCGGCAAACTGACGTTTGCCGCTACGGGTGTAGTGGGAGCCGCAGTGTAGGGGAAATCGTCCTACCTCCCCGAATTGGGCGGCCGCGGTTTGGAAAGGATCGATTCAAGACTTCCCAATCAAACGGCGAGCGTCTTGTAGAGCGCCAGCGTCTTCCGGGCGATCGACTTCCAACTGAAGTGATCCACGGCACGCTGACGACCGGCGAGAGCCATGGCTTGGCGTTTGGGTTCATCTCGCATCAGTTGATTGATGCCGTTCGCGAGATCTTGGGCGTATTTTTCCGGATGAAGCGCCTCAAAGGGGCTTTCGGTCTGCTGTTCGAGAGGAATAAGCAGGCCAGTCTCGCCATGAACGACGACTTCTTTGATGCCACCGACGGCGCTGGCGACGACGGCGGTCTCGCAGGCCATGGCTTCGAGATTGATGATGCCAAAGGGCTCATAGATCGACGGGCAGCAAAAGACGGCGGCATGCGAATACATGGCGATCTTTTCCTGCACCGGCAGCATCGCCTGAATCCAGACGATCCCCGGACGCTTCGCACTGACGGCAGCCACCGCAGCCTCCATCTCGGCTTTGATCTCCGGCGTGTCCGGCGCACCGGCACAGAGCACCACCTGAATCTCAGGATCGAGGTGCTCAATGGCACGCACGAGATGGATGATGCCTTTTTGCCGCGTGATGCGGCCGACGAAGAGCACATAAGGCTTCGTGGGATCGACACCGTGCTTTTGCAGCACATCGGGCGCCTCCACCCGGTGGTATTCATCGAGGTCGATGCCGTTGTGGATGACGTGAATCTTGTGCGGATCGAGCTCAAACAAGCGCAGCAGGTCCACCTTCGTCTCCTCGCTCACCGCGATGACCGCATC
>JBILVU010000147.1:0-13266 GCA_044370285.1 Prosthecobacter sp. | reverse complement strand
GTGAAGTCGTAACCTCCGCCGAGCTGCTCCCGCTTCCACGGGCGCAGGGGCTCCAGCGAATGCACCGTGAGCACCATGGGCACGCCGTAGTTCAGTTTCGCCAGAATGCCGCCAAAGTGCGAATACCAGGTGTGCAGATGCACCAGCGAGGCGTCGATGTTCTTCGTGTTGAAGTCCAGACAGCGCTGCAAAGCTCCAAAAACCGATTTCAAATGCGCTGGAGACGTCCAATCGGCCGTGTCGATCTGCGTGCCCATCACGCGGAGATTGGGCTGCGTGTCGTCTTGATCACCAAAACAGCGCACCTCGATCTCCATGAGCTTGGCCAGCTCTTTCGAGAGGTATTCCACATGCACACCCGCACCGCCGTAAATGTGCGGTGGGTATTCGTTGGTCAAAAACAAGGCTTTCATGAAGGGGAACCCCAGCATGTGGCGAGTGCCGCCCGCTCTTCAATGCACTTCTTCGTCTGCACGGCGAAAACTCTGCATTCAGGCAAACCTCTCACTGAAACTTCACATCGACCTTGGGCAGCAGGGCTTTGATTTTGGCCTGGGTTTCGGGCGGGTAGCCTTTGGGGCGGTTGATGAGCTTCAATTCTTTGAGGTGGGCGAAGGCGGCGAGTTGCGGGATGCGTTCGTCGGGGATGAGGAGGCCGCCGATTTCGAGTTGGTCGAGCTGGGTAAGCCCGGCGGCGAGTGCGAGGCCGGCATCGTCGAGTTTTTCGCAATGCGTGAGTGTGAGGCGTTTCAGCGATGCGAGGGATTTGCAGGCGGCGATGCCTTCGGGGGCGTCGAGGCCGTCGCCGAGCTGGAGATACTCCAGTGGGAGTGTGGCGAGGTTTTTGAGGCAAGCGGGCGTGGCGTTCTTGGTGCCGATTTCGAGGCCTTTGAGCTTGGTGAGCTTGGCGAGGTGGACTGCGCCCGCGTCGGTGAATTTCGCGTGGGCGAGGCTGATGCTTTCGAGGTTGGGGAGATGCTCGCAGAGCTGTTTGAGGCCCTCGTCGTCGATGCTGCTGCCGCGATGGCTGACTTTGGTGACTTTGCTCCAGTTCGTGCATTTGGCGTAGGCTTTGCCGGTGATGGCGGTGCCGACGAAGGAAAAGGATTCGAGATTGGTGAGACCGGCGAAGGTTTCCATGCCGGCATCGGTGAGTTTGCCGTTGTTGGTGAAGCGCAGCGTTTTGAGGTTCGTGAGCTTGCCGAGCGGTGCGATCCACTCGTCGCTGGCCTTGGTGGAGATGACGTTGAGGGATTCGAGCGTGGTGATGTGGCTGAGGTGCTCGAAAAAGGCCGCGTCATACGGATCGTCTTTGCGGTGGTCGTGCGGACCTGCGTTTGGCACGGCGAGATCGACGAGTTTCAAGCTCTGGCTGTCTGCGGTTTTCTCGACCTTGCCTTTGGCGGCCTCGACGATGCGGGTGACGGCCTCAACGTGCGGATCGAGGGCGAAGGTGGAGGCGGTGAACAAGGTTAGAAAGGTGAGGGTGAGTTTCATGGAGGTTAGGAGGCTGTTTTTGCACCGCGGAGATTGGAAGGTCGCAGAGAGGGATTAAGGTTCGGAATTCGTGATGAAATGGCTTTGCGAGTGAGTGAGACTGATCTGTCGGATACCATTACGCATCGAGTCGGCATTGAAGTTGAGAATCAACCCCTCTTGCCAACCTGCCAGCCTGATTTCGGAACGAAGGCGGGCTTCATGAAGAGGTGTGATGGAATCAACGCTCAGAATGAAAAGCGGTACGAACTGTTCACTTTCGAGTTCAACCGCCAATTCCACCTCCAACGGCTGATCGAGCTGCATGCCGTCCACTTCGACAGGCCGTTGAAGGTTTTGATGAACCTGAACCACCTTCGATGCCTTCGCCCCCAGGCGCTTTTCAAGCTCGTGAGTCATGCACACCGTGTAGGTTGAACGCAAAAGCCCAGGTCCGAGCGCTGAATGAACCATCATGGCCGCGCTGATCACACCGGCCAGAGGTCCACTTACCAAGCTGCGAGACGTCCATGGTGGCACAGGAACGAGTTCCATACCAAGACCGTGGACCCGACGTCGAATGCCGTCTTTCAGCATCAAGCTGTGGAAGTTGATCAGCAGGCCCACTTTATGGCCCGAAAGCTTCAAGTAGGTGAGTAACTGCGCATCATGAATCGGCAGCAAGACCGCCACGGTCTTCAACTCGATCACAACCACGCCTTCGACGACCAAGTCCATGCGATAACCGCAATCCAATTTCGTTCCGCCGTATTCGACCGGCAGAGGAACCTGCCTCTCGCAAGCAATGCCTTGTTTTCGCAGTGACTTTTGCAAAGCCTCTTCATACAACGCCTCCTTCTTTCCCGGGCCGAGCTGCCGATGAACCGCAATGGCGCAGCCAATCACTTTTTCAGTCAGGTTGTTGTATTGATCTTCCGTCATAAAAAACTCCGCGCCCTTCCAATCTCCGCGGTGCAACTCAAAGAAGCTCGCTCAGCGGGCCAAGACTATCAACCAAGCCCTCCACGTTGATCTTCATCTTTTGGAACATCGTGATTGAGGTCGATGCCGCTCAGAAAGTGACGATGTTTAATGGGGCAGCGATTGGTTTGGATGTTCATGTTTTGAGAACGGAAGCAATCAGCGGTGTCCAGAGAATGGTTTCAAAGAGTTGTTTCGAGCACCCAGATGGGGTTCGGGCCGCGGGCCATGCCGTGGTAATAAAAGATGAGCGCTTGATTACCCTCCATCAGCAGCGGCCAGGCGTAGCCGAAGTCATGGTTCGTATCGCCTTCGATCTTCGGGAGTTCGAGCAGGGTGCGGTCGTGTTTGAACTTCAGGGTCTTCGCATTGCCGCGCCAAAGCTGCATGCTGCCGGGCAACGGGCGCTCAAAGGTCACGGCGATGAGTTCATCCGGCTTCGCTGGATTCACCATGGCAAAGGGATGGGCGAGCGTGGAGGTGTGCTTTTGGATGGCGGTGATATTGAGCAGCTCGGTGCGCCAGGTCTGGCCCCAATCATCAGACACGGAGACGAATTGCCTCGCTCCCGCTGGGCCGCGACCTCGGATGAAGATGAGCAACTGATCCTCGCGCCGCACGAGCACGGGCTCGCCGGCATTGAGGTTGTTCACCAAAGTGGGTGGCCCCCAGGTGCGGCCATCGTCGGCGGAAATGGATTGCCAGATGCCGGTCGAGTAAGGCTGCGAGCCAGCCCGGTAGTGGCCTACGACCATGAGTTTGTTGTCCGGCAACTGAACGATGGTGCCGGTGGATGAGCCGGTTTTGTTTGGCCCGAGCGCGGAGGTATCGACCGGCTGCCAGGTGCGGCCGCTGTCCGCACTGCGCCAGCCAAAGATGTGGCTCGTCTTGGCGGTGTGTCCGTGGGCCAGCAGCAGCACGGCACCATCGCGAGCGAGGCCGAGGGCCATGTTGCCGCTGTTGGTGTAGTCTTTGCCGGGGCCAAACTCACGCAGCACCTGCGGCTCGCTGAATGTGCGGCCGCCATCGCTGGAGACTGACACCGCAGGGCAGCTCTCATTGCCATGGTGCGTGCCCGCGAGGAAGCCGAGCACGATGGTGCCATCCGCCGTGCGCACGGCCTTCGGCCACGCGAGATGCTCGAAGCGCTTGTTGCCCGGCGGCGGCACCGCGACGCGCACGGTGTCGCCATTCGGCGCTTTCGCTGCCCACGGTGGCAGTTCGGCGGCGGTGGCGATGTGGGCAACTAGCAGGGCAGAGAGAAGGAGGACGCGGTGCATGGTTCAGTAGATTCAAATCGGAAGCTCAAAGCCTTTGCGATAGGTCTTTCGGATCAACGCATCGGCTTCAGGCGCATTCGTGGCCTTCATGGCGGCGCTGTCCCATTCGATGCGTTTGCCGAGGCGGATGGGGAGCACGCCAGTTAGCAAGGCTTCGGTGTAAGGCGCGGCGTAGGCGAAATTGGCCTTCGCATCTTCCGGCTTGCCGGCGAGGCAGGCAGCCACCCATTCCTCGCGATGCCCAGGACTGCGGGCGATGCTATGCGGCGGCCGTTTGAAGCTCTGCATCTGGCTTTCTGGAACGATGCGTGGTGTGCCGCACCAGCCGGGAGCGATGATGGAGCCGCTTTCGCCGAGGAAGAGGATGCCGTTGTCGCCGATCTTGCGTGCGGGGTCGAATCCGGGCGGTGGGGCGGGTAATTTGCCGCCGTCATACCAAGTGAGCTTGATGGGGCCGCGATTGCCATTCGCGGCGAAGTGCCAGGTCACGATGCTCCACAGCGGAAAGGAGTCCGCGTTCGTCTCCGAGCACTCCGCCTCCACGGCAGTCGGTGCGCCGAGATCGAGCGCATACCAAGCGGGATCGGCATTGTGCACCATCATGTCGCCGAGGGCACCGCAGCCGTAGTCGAACCATCCGCGCCATTTTCGCGGCACATAGAGCGGGTGGTAATCATGCTCCGGGGCCGCGCCCTGCCATTGATTCCAATCAAGCGTCTCCGGCACGGCCATCTTTTCGGTGGGGCGGGGCTTGCCCTGCGAATCCCAGAACTTGCCGGGGCGATCCGACCACACATGAACCTCCTTCACCGCGCCGATGGCTCCGGCGTCGATCCATTCCTTCGTCAGTCGCAGACCTTCGCTCGCATGGCCGGTGTTGCCCATTTGCGTGACCACTTTCATCTCAGCGGCCACCTTCGACATGAGACGCGTCTCTTCGATGGTGTGCGCCAGCGGCTTCTCGCAATACACATGCTTGCCCAGCTTCATCGCCGCGAGGGAGATGGGCGCGTGCCAATGATCCGGCGTGCCCACCATCACGGCGTCGAGGCCTTTTTCATTCGCCAGCATCTCGCGGTAGTCTTGGTAAAACGGCCTGCCGGGATAGGCCTTCGCCATGGTGGCCTCGTGCTTCTGCTCCACGTCACAAAGCGCCGCGATCTGCACATTGGCAAAGCTGGCGAGATCCCGCGTGACGCCACCGCCCTGCCCGCCGATGCCCACGCAGCCGATGTTCAGCTTCTCCGAAGGCGCCGGCACGCCTGGAGCACCCAGCACACGACGCGGGATGATGTTAAAGCCGAGAACGGCAGCGCCCGTCGCGATGAAGTCACGGCGGGAGGGAGTGGGCTTGAGGTGCTTTTTCATGGAGTGAATCGAGAACGAAAGTGCTGCACACTGAACGAACCGTGATGGGGCTTTGTGCAATTCTCGTCAGTTCAGATGAGTCCAGAGGACTCAACCACACTCCTGGCGCAGCCAATCGACAGAGCACGGTTGAAATTGGCCCGTGATTGCTTTGCCATCCGCACGATGGAGTAGTGCAGCCCTAGAAAGTCGAAGTTGTTGGGCTGGATGACACATCACGGAGTGCTTCCATCATCAGCGGTGAGCTTTTGGAAGATTCTAGGCATCGCATCGCCAAAAACGGCCTCCAGCTCCATGCGAGGGACGTTTTGCACACGCTCGATCCATAGCTCGCGAGGCACGATGGGCTGCCAGTAGTCTCTCCAACCAAACGACGCCTCGGCACGGCCGCGACGCAGCAGCATGGCCTCGCCGTTTTTGCCGCAAAAGTGCGTGGTGAGCACGAGCGTGCGCTCGCCGGCAGGTGGATGCAGGAGCGAGATGCCGGGCATGCCTTGCCACAGCGAGTGATCCGCACCGAGCGCATCGAGAAGCGTGGGCAGCAGATCGAGGTGAGAGGCTTGGTCCACCTGTGGTCCCCTGCCCTGCGGCGCGGTGTTGGGCCATTTGATGAGGATGGGCACGCGGGTCTGCGGTTCGTTGAGCATGGTGCCGTGAAACCAGCTTCCCTGCTCTTTGAATTCCTCGCCGTGATCGCCGGTGATGATGATGATGGCATCGTCATAGCGCCCTTGCGCCTTGAGCCAATTGGTGAACTCCGCGAGCTGTGCATCAACCCACGCCACCGAATTCCAGAAGCGGTTGGTGATGCGGCGCACCTCGTCGGGATTTGGCCGCATGGGAAAGATGGGGTTCTCTTCGTAGTCGGTGAAGGGAGGCTGGAAGGTGGTGCCCCACTTGTAGTTGTAGTGCGTGGCATCCATGCCGGTGATGGCCAGCAAGCCGCCGGGCGAGCGGCTTTGCACGGACTCCTTCAAGCGGCGCAGCATGCGAACCTCGCGTTCGGGCACCTTGAAAAAATTCTCCGAGCTGTCGCGGTCCACATGCTCCATCACATCCGCTTCCGTGGGCTGACCGAAATTCGTCTGCACCATCTCCATGTAGCTGAAGTCATTCACCATCCGCGTTTCGACGCGATAGCCGGAGGCCTTTAAAATCGCAGGGAGAGCGAGCATTCGTTTCTCCTCGCGGCCTTCTTTGAAAAAGAGCGGCAGCCTGCCGCTGAGGATCGAGAACCACGACTGATGCGTCACGTTCGATGCGGCCCAGGTCTCACCGAGCGGCTGGCATTCCTCTTCGCGAAAACGGCATAGAAATGGCGCGATGGAAGGCTTCAGCGCATCGTCTCGAAGCGACTCGACGATGAATATGAACACATCCGGCTTCGAGCGAAGCGGCAGTGGCTTGATGGGAACCTTCGTATTTTGAAACGTGGCTTCGTAACCTCGAAGGCCGGGCCGTGGCTCGATCCACGTCATGCGGCGCGGGTAGGTTTTACGCTCCCACCAGAGCCAGCCGCGATCCTTGAGCATGGCACCAGTGAGTTGATCGACTTGCAGCACGAGCCACGCGGCTAGGCAAAGCCACAAGAGCCTTCGCGGACTCACCTGCCAGCCTCGCGATTTCGAAATCTGGGCGCACAAGCTCACCAAGGCCGTCACCGCCAGCACCACGCCGATCACCAACGAGGCCGTGCCCGCATTCCACTCCACACCGCCGGCCGCCCAAGCACGCTCCAGTTCGAAGCGCCCGCCTACCTCTAGCTCGCCAAACATCTCGATCAGCCCTTTTCCCCACCACAGTTGCAGCCAGGTGTTCACCAAGCGCAGCAACGGGATGGCAGCCACCACACTCCAAGCCAGCCAGCGCCCAGGAGGAGGCACGAGATGGCGATGAACCGCGAGCAAAGCCCACACGCCTGCGGCCATGATGAGATGGGTCAAAAACCTCGCCAAGAGACAATCGACCGCTTCCCATATTCCCGACGGAGCCTCACGGAGCAGCGCGGCATCACAACCCGTGCCGATGAGCACCCAGAGAAGGCAAAACGCCGCATTCCAAGCTTCCCGACGGCTCCAAAAATCACGGAAGACTTTCCAAAACGCCCCGAAATCCCCGATCAAGACCGCCAAAGCCCAGATCATCGAAAAGGCCATCCAGCTCCAAAACCAAGCCGACGGCATCCATGAGGTCCAGGCTCCGAAACCGGCTAAGAACATGGCCACGCTCCCGATTTGCTGCCCGCGGACCACGAGGCTTCCCCACATGCCTCCGAGCAGGCTGCCGATCAGCGCCGCTTTCACCGCTTCCTGAGCCTCGATGAGCACATGGCCGGGCTTTGTCCGCAGATCCATGCCGAGCAGCGGCACCGTCCAGTCATGCCAAAAAGCCGCCAGCATACCTGCCACGGCCCCGGCCAAGGCCAGCAGCCGCCAGAGAAGGCGCAAGCGATGGGCTGGAGAGACGATACTCATGCGATTTCCGTGCCATCCGGCACATCCTGCTTCACGATCACGCCCTCTCCGATCACCACATGGGCACCGAGCCGAATGCCCTGCCGAACCACTGCTCCGGCACCGATCATCGTCCTCTCACCTATCTGCACGCCACCGCCGAGCACCACACCGCTGCCGATGAGACTATGCGCCCCGATGACCACGTCATGCTCCACGATGGCCCCGGTATTGATGAGCACATGCCCACCGAGCCGCGCCCCGGTATTCACCACCGCCCGGGCCATGATCTGGCAGCCAGCCGCCATTTCCGACTGATGGGAGACGAACGCCTGGGGATGCACCACGCCGAGAGGCTCCAGCCCGGCTTTTCGGGCGGAGAGATACAGTTCCGCTCGCACCCGGCATGGCTGTGAGCTGCCCACGCCGATGACGAAATGGGTGAAATGCAGCTCTTTGAGCTTGGGTAGCATGTTATCTCCGCCGAGCACCGGCACCTCCGCCACCTGCTTCAAACCGGGCCGAGAGTCCAAAATACCCACAACCACGCCCGGTCGTTGCTGCTCGAGCGTTTCGAGCAGCACCCGCCCATGGCCGCCGCCGCCGATGAGGATGCATTTCATGTGAAGATCGAGTGTGGGGAGTTTTCGAGCGGCCTGTGTAACACGCCACCGAGCCGGCTTCCAAGGTGTTTTCCCTCCGCGAAGGTTCTTTCTAACAATTTTAGATCCAAGCAGGCCAGATTATGATTTTTATATTGCGATTGGTTATTCTATTCAGTAGAGTTAATAAATCATGTTTCAGACACAGCAGCCTCTCATTCCTTTCGTTTCCGCCCTTTCCGGGTGGAGAACGGCGGCGTTGGCCGTGGTTTGCGCTGCCCTGGGCATTCTGCCGACCGCGCTCAATGCTGGCTCGATCAACTTCTACAACGTCCCAGGAAATACCCTCCTGATGGAAGATGGCGTCACCGCTCTAGACAATGCCTTCGTCTTCGAATTCGGCACCTTTGAGGCGGGCTTTACACCTACTGGAAACAACATCACCAACTGGATCGACAACTGGAAGCCTTTTGCCCGTGCCGAGGCCCCCTCCATCAACGGCTGGAATTCTTCGATCTCCTATTTCAACAAGAGCGGCATCCTCCAGCTCAGCGGCCAGTCTGACCAAGGCCTCTCCGCCGATGTCTTCGCCGCCGGAGAGCTGGCTTACCTCTGGGTTTACAACGATTTTAGTATCACCGATGGCAGCCAGTGGGCACTCGTGACCAATGACAGCAGCGACCTGAATCCTGCCAACGACTGGCTCCTGCCCAGTCCAAGTGAAGCGCTGCCCTGGGAATACCCTCTTTCCAACGCTCTCAACCCCGTCTGGGGCGGTCTGCACAACGTCCAAGGCGGAGGGAACTTCACCGCCCCGCTCACGGCCTTCACCCTGCAAACCCACGCGGTACCTGAACCAGGCAGCGTGATGCTTGTCCTGCTCGCAGGACTCGCCTGGCGCATTCAGAGAGCACGCCGGTCATAGAGAAATCCGAATGGAAATAGGCTGAAGCTGGCGATGCCTTACTCGAAGACATCTTCGAGCACATCGACGATCGGAACGATGATCTTGGGAGCTTTGCGAGCCTTGGCTGGCTTCTCCGTTTTCTCGGCTTTCGGAGCTTCATCCGCTTTTTTGACCGGAGCAGGTTCCCCCTGCACACCGAGGAAGATCATGCCATCGCTGTATTCGATGACGTAACCTTCAGTGGCGAGCCAGCGGATGTCTTTAAGTGCTTCCATCTGCTGCTGCGTGAGCTTGGGGGCTTCACCTTCAACGGGAAGCGGCGCATCATCGTCCTTGGGGGGCGAGGGCGCGATGGATTCGACAAGCGTGTGCAGGTGCATGCCGCCGGAGTTCTGCTTGAGCAGTTCGACGATTTTGGCGAGCGGCGCGGAGAAGACGACGGAAGGATCAACGGCACGCGGACGCACGCGGCTGACGAACATTTTGCCGCTGCGGCGCTTAAACATCTTCAAGCCACGGCGTTCAAGACCGGCGGCGAGCTTCTGCGAGATGTCGAAGAGGTGCTTGCGAGCATTTTCGACGGCATTGCGAAGCATGATGAAGAGCACATGCGTGAGCTTAGCCTTATCGATGCTGCCAGCGACGTTCACATCACGCAGTTCGATGACGGAATCGGCGGCGTGGATGCGACGGAAATGCGCCTCGACTTCCGCACGAGTCGGAAAGGCTTGCGGTTCAGCTCCTTCAGCGACTTCGCCTTTGAGATAAACCCAGCGGCGTCCTTTACTGGCCTGCTCTTTCCACTTCTCGATGATCTCAGGCGTGGTGTCCGATCTCACACGGCGTTTGAAATCCTCAAACGGCATGTTGGCGAAGCGGTCACGATGGAGGCGGATGAGCTTCGTCTGGTAACTGTGATGGCTCGCAGGGCCGAGGATCTCACCGCTCATGCCACAGACTGCGACAGATTTGAAATCACCCTTCGGCACTTCGAGTTCGATGTCTTCGACGCGGTAGTATTCGTCGATGACGGGGCTGTTGAGGATGTGGGAGACGGCTTCATCACGCGTGAGGAAGAGCCCGCCATCGGCCGTAGTTTTGAAAAGCGGAGAGGGGCGTGTATCGGCGCATTGATAGCGGACATTGAAGCGCTCACCACCCGCGAGGACGATACGTGCAGCATCGAACATGCTGAAGGCGTGGCCCGTGTTACGAACATGCTGAGCGAGCGTATCGAGCGTCTCGTCTTGCGGATAAATCGTGACCTGAATGTCCTGTGGAATGGGAATCCACTCGCGTTGCGGCCGGTTATCTCCACCCTCGCGGCTGCGATCCCGATCTCCGAAACGACGCGGTCCTCCAGGTCCGTCACGACGATCCCCACGCGGTGGACCTCCGGGTCCATCACGACGCGGCGGGCCGCCAGGGCCATCACGACGCGGGCCTGCGCCAGCACCACCACCAAAGCGACGTTCCCCCGCACCACCACCGCCTGCTCCGCGGCGATCACCGCCGAAGCCACCACCGCCACGGCGTTCACCACGATCACCGCGTTGCGTACGGTCTTCTCGATCGCCAAAGCGCTCGATAATTTTCTCCTCCTTGCCGAAATCCGCGACCCACGCGGGTATCAGGCGCAGGCTGGACAGATCGAGTGAATCGGTCTGGGGCTGTTGGGGAGTGCTAGATTCGGCTTCGGACATAAGATCAGGTGCTTGGGCGGGAAAGGGCCGCGATGATGAGCAGGACGCGGCGCTTGTCTCCTACTTTATTAGAGCGTGGCAGACACTCAAAACATGGTACGCGAAATTGGATCGGAGAGCGCCTTTCCGATCCAGCTAACCTTCATTTCACACATCTGCCACGCGGCACCTTCCAAAAGTGTTTGCCGCGAATGGGCAGGAGAGGATGGCGCAGAGATGAAAACAAAAGGAAACCTTGGCATTCTCTGCCCCTTTGCCCCTGCTGCAAAGACGACTGTGAGAAAGGCAGGCTAGCGACAGGCCAAATACCCGAGAGCCGCGCCATGATTTGTCATTGGGAGCAAAATTTCACCCAAAGGTAGAAAAACGTTGAATTTACAAGAGTAGATATTTAATTTAGCTTAATTAACTCAGTTGAAGTCCTTAACTCGTTTTATAATTTCTAGATTTTTCAAGCCCCTTTGCTACCTTAGCGGTGTCGAACTGGGCTGTTCAGGCTGGCGATGACCTCTTCCCTCCAAACGCTGTCTCAACGTAGTTCCGGCACTGATGCCACGGAACGTGCGATGATTCAGGTGAAGTCGGGTGCGAGCATTTCCCCTGCGGCACAGTCATTCTCACCCTAATCCCGCCCCGTCATGCAAGCTACCATGGCACAGCCTCCCGCCTCGCCCTTTCAAATGGCAGGTTCTCCCCTGTTTCGCACCAGCGCCGGAGAATCCATCGAAGCTCCTCCCATCAATGCCCCCAGCGGTCTTTCCCCGTTTGGCATGGCCTCTGCGGCACCCACGAACATGCCCCTGACCGTCGGCGATGTGATTCACCTACTGCCACCCGAACTCGTGCGCGGGGGATCTGTATCCCCTGAGCAGCCACTGACGTTGCAGCCTGCTCTTTTGGAAAATGCACTGCGCAGCGGGCAGCCCGCCGTACCGGTATTTGAGATTTACCGAGTTTGTCCGGCTCTTTTTCAGGGTCCGGTCTCACCACAGGATCCACGCACGGTCGCACTGCCCGTGGCGAAGCTGTCCGCCTTGATCGCAGGCACCCGCACCTCCGCTCCGGCGATGCCCCCAGCAGCCCAAGCCTCCCCCTTTGCCGCGGTAGAGCCGTCGAGAGCACCGTCCGCTCCGCCGTCATCGGCTTTTCCGATGAGTCCGTTTGCTGCGGCCATGCCTTCCAGTGCGGCCGCAGGCGGAGTATCCCCGTTTGGGCAGGCCGCCGCACCAGCTTCGACTCCACCTCCGCTACCGGCCTCAGCCTCTCCGTTTGCTCAAGCCAGCATGGCTTCTACCCAGGCCTCGCCATTCGCTGCGGCTACACCTTCGCCTGCGGGATCTCCATTCGCGGCTGCAACTTCAAATCCAGCTCCAGCCTCACCTTTCGGAGCCGCTTCGCCATCGCCAGCGGCCTCTCCGTTCGCAGCAGCAGCCTCCCATCCAACTCCGGCTTCCCCATTCGCAGCAGCCTCACCAGCTCCGTCTGCCTCACCAGCTCCGTCTGCCTCACCTTTCGCTGCTGCAACACCAGCTTCACCTTTCGCCAGTGCTTCGCCTTCGCCAGCGGCCTCACCGTTCGCGGCGGCGACTTCAAATCCAGCCCTGGCCTCGCCTTTTGCTGCAGCTTCGCCAGCAGCAGCCTCGCCTTTCGCGGCGACAGCAGCCGCCCCCGTTTCCCCATTTGGAGCGATTACACCTCCCGCTGAACCCGCCCCGATGTTTGGTGCTGCGGCTTCACCTTTTGCCACTAGCGCTCCCCCTGCCTTCACGTCACCCGCTCCAGTCGAAGCCCCCGTATTCTCAGCAGAACCTGCCAAACCCGGCACGACGGGACTAGATCGAGCCATGGCGAATCTTTTCGCGGTAAAACCAGCCGAACCGCCCGCCGTTGCTGCACCCAGTATCCCGCCCATGATCGCTCCGGGCCTGACGATGCCTTTGGCTCAGCCGCAGCATGCCAAACCTGCCGCCGCGCCAATGACGATTCAGCCTGCGGAAGGCGCTTCACCCGTCTTTTCAGGTGCCACGGGCGCAGCCGGAGGCAAAGCCCGCTTCACCCTCGCCACCCTGCTCCAGGGATACAGTGCAGATGACCTTGGCTTCAATCCCGCCAGCGTGCCCGCTTGGCTTTCCACCAGCGTCGAAGCCAGCCTCCTCCATGAGCAGGCTTCCACAGGTGCGTATGCACTCAGCCTTGGCACCTTGCTCGATGGCGTAGCGGATCTGGGCTTCCGCAACATGCTTTCCGGAGCCAAGCGAGACGTTAAAGTCCAACTCCCCTCCAATGAAGTCTTCCACGCCCTCACGGCGGCCCAAGACAGCGGAGCCTCCGCCCCAGCACCTGCTCTGGCCGCCATCGCCGCTCCGGCACCCGCCATGGCGATGCCGAAAATGATGGTCTCGCCCCCCAGTAGTGCTCCGCCAGCAGAAGCTGCCGCCCCTGCGCCTGCCGCAGCCAGCCCCATGTTTGTTGCGGCAGCGGCGGCTCCTTCTCAGG